>CAYXHD010000023.1:0-7894 GCA_964464915.1 uncultured Candidatus Saccharibacteria bacterium | reverse complement strand
CAGGTCTTGAGCCGTACCGCCCTTAATTTCGAAACTCTTACATATGTCTGAGTCGCTATACAAAACGTAGTCCAGTCCAGAAAGCCCCTCGCTACTTGCCGTGCCATTAAGCGGGAAGCTGGTCTGGATGCGTCGGAAGGTATCGCCAGCTCGAGCCGTAACATCTACGGTATACATAGCCCCAGGAATGGTTACCGGTACGCCACCATTTGCTACCGAGATCTTGTATTTAGCACCGTTGTAGCGACTTTTCAGCCTCAATACGTACTTACGGGCACCAGCTCGATTAAAGTTACCAATAACCACCTTACAATGATATGCAGCAGAATCAGCAAGCGTACAGGTTCCAATATACGGTCGGTTGCCGCTACCATCATAGCTATAGACGGTATCGGGCGTAAGCACCCTGGTTGGGTCATTAACACCATTACCTTTTGGCGCTATCACCCCCTGCAAAAAGCGCACCTGATCAATAAGGAAGGATTGAGAATCAGGATACTCTACTACTCCAAGTTCCATGACCGATGGGGCATTCTCGGGGTACTTTACAGTCGATGACGTGCCTCGACCACCCGGAAAACCATCCTGAACATAATTTGGTAGTGCCGCAAATCCGGCTGCGGTATCATTTAAACCGCTCCATTCCAGCGTTATCTCACTAAATGATGGTACCGAAGAGAGATCGATCTGGTCGGTGCCGTTAACATCAAGCACGCCTTCTACCTGGTTTGGCGCCTTGATGACTTTGGCGCAGGTAACCACCCCATCCTTGGCGCTGTCCGACGACGAGGCGCCATTACAAGAACCGGCATAATCTGGATCATTCCTTAGCTTAAGTAGTGTTTCTTCAAGACCACCCTCTGCGGCGTAATAGGCTTTGGTGCTCTGAGCCCCATCGGTACTCTGGCGCAGCGACTTAACCGTCACCGAGACCATACCAGCAGTGGTGATCATCAGTAAAACACTTACAATCATGGCCGTAATCAAAGCTACCGCACCTCGCTCAGTTGATTGCATCTTAGTTATTGCCACGATATTCCACCGTTGTTGTTAATTTATTGACGGCGCAGAATTCTGCACCGGTTTTTTGATCGCACTCCAGATTATTGTTCACATTCTTGAGCAAGTCAGTGCGACTCACCATCCATAAGCTTATGGTAACCGTCCCTTGCGCAGATGTGTCTGCATTCATTTTAGCAGCATATGTACCAGGCGATGAAAGTACCTTAGAATTAGCATCTGTTGGTGCAGCACAATCGCTGCTTTGTCGTAACTCATTCTTTTGCAGATCATTGCCATCTACGTTATGTAAGTAAAAGAACTGGCTCCCGCTAACTGTCGACTTTAAGCATAAGCCATCCTTGCCTGTTCCAGAAATCCAGCGTGCCTCGCTAGAGGTGCGTGCCATGCGGCTAATTTGCTCCATAGCAAAGCGATTATTTTGTTGTACATTACGAGCAGCAGTACTGGCGTTGTACAGTCGTGCGAGGTTGATATAGGCCATGCTTACCACCAGTAGCATGAAGGTGAAGATTGCCATGGCCAGGCTGATCTCTACCAGCGTAAAGCCCGCTTGCTTGCTAGCCGTACGACTCATTGCCCCTGCCTCGTTAGTTTAGTGGTTAATGTCACATTGTTATCTTGCGAGGCCGTCTTCCAGGTTGCCGCAAAATTAAAATCGTACAACTCACTAGCGGATCCAGGTGTTGGCGAGGTAACGGTAATCAATATGCCGTTAATAGTGCATCCAGCATTGCTGGAGGCTACTGGTAGCCACTGGCGGACCGCGTCGGTAGGCTTAGGTGGTATCATGCAAAATGTAGCCCCATTGGCGGATAGCCCGCTGACGGTCTGGGCAAACTCCGGCCAGGTTACTTGATTGCGATAGGCCCGTAAAGCCTCAGCCTGTTGCTGCAAATAGTTGACCGCTTGGGTGCGTTCGCCCGCCCCCCTTCCTAAGCGAAATGTCCCGGTTGCCAGGGCATAGCTACTAACCAATACCAGGCTCAAGATGCCTAGGGCCATGACCACTTCTACCAGGGTCTCACCTTTTTGATCTAGACGCCTCACAATATGGTCCTCGTTACCGTGCCGGTTGCTGGGTTAATTGCAACGGTTGCCTTACGGCCGTCGGGGCTCTCAAAATTAAGCGTCACGGGACTCTGTTTTACCAATACGGCATTTTTTGAATCACGATTAGCTATCGTGCCGTCATACCAATACCCTGCAAACTCACCTGTCTGATCATCCCGGGTAAATATAATCGTAATTGTAGCACCAGTAACACCCTCAGCGGTGTAATCTTTATAGGCTATCCCCCAGGGTAATGCGAGCCTTTTGACGGTAGCTGTATCAGGATTAAGCTGATCGGTGCAGGTTAAATCACTGGCTGCGTAGCATAATAATGCCAGACTATCGGCCGTAGAACTGTTAGGAGTAAAGCGAATACTTCGGCCCAAGTTAAGATAGCGATTGGTGCCGGACCCTATCTGAGCAGTACCCTTGGCGCCAGGGTTGGTATTATTACCGGTGTTGGCCTCACTCTTAACACTCAAAATAGTTTCTTTAATGCGCTCCATGCCATCACTAAACTGAGCCTGAGACCGGATGCTATTGCGGCCAGTCAGAACCGTAGCGATAAGTAATGTACTAATTGCCAGGGTAAGCGTTACTTCTACAAGAGTAACACCGCGCTGTTTGGTAGATTTACGCGTCATACGGCTATTATATCACTTATGGTTAAAAGCCAAGGAGTGGTAGCAGTTGAGCGCCAAAAAGCTGAGCAATAATGAGCCCGGCAATCAAGTATGGGCCAAACGGCATCTGATCATCAAGGCCTTTGCGCTTACCATAGAGCAACACAGCAGCACCAACGCCCCCCAGCATAAAGCCCAGGGCAAGCGCCAAAGCCAGTAGCGGCGGAGACAGTACCAGGCCCATAAGTAGCACCAGCTTACTATCGGCACCGCCCATTAGTTTGCCGTCAGAAAGCCACCAGAGGGCGTAAAACAACGTTGCCACCACAATGGCTACCATAAGCTGCAAAAGGCTATCAGCGGCCTCAAAACGCAGCACATAGTATACAAAAGCCAGTATGAGTGCGGGGTGCATTACCTTGTTGGGTAACTCGTACCACTGGGCGTCGTACAGCGCCAGAATAAGCGTACATAGCAGCACTGCCAGCCACAAACCAAACGTCACGGGGCCAAGTGACGTCAGCATCAACCCACTCAGAACAAAGAGTACTGCCGTGAGAACCTCGACCATAATGTAATGAGCGCCGTATGCTTTATGGCAGTACCGACACTTCCCTCTTTGCATAAGCCAGCTCATTATGGGGATAAGGTCGGCAGCGGCTAGCTGATGCTTGCAGTTGGGGCACATCGACCGGCCATGCGCAATTGATTCACCGCTTCTAAGGCGCCACACCACAGCGTTAATAAAACTACCAGCAATGAGACCTATAATAAAAAGCACCAGCATAATCATACTGCCAGTATAACAAAGCGGCGGCATGGGGCACATCACTCAAAAAGCACCTGTTAACCAAAAAGTTTACTGATTAGCCACTTTTACTCTGCTCATAGCCAAAAAACGCCCCTACCCTTAACCAAAAGGTTAACACCCCGTTTTTAAAAGGCAACCAAAAAGCCCCGGTTTTTAGCCGGGGCTTAGAGAACTAAAGGCCAAATTACTTGGTGTTATCTTTACAGGCTTTCTGACCAGATTCTTGGGTTGTCAGCAATGCATATCCGCCAGCAGCGGCAACCGTTGCCCCGCCTGTACCGCAATTTACATTAGCAACATAAACAATACTGCCGTTTGCGCCTGCAGCAGTACCTGAAGCTGGAACACCACTCCTAGGATCTTCCCAGCCGCTGCTCGCAACCAAAGCAGTAAATTCTGCGGGAGTAGGATAAGTACCATTGCTGTTTGCGGCAAACTGCTCAATAGAGGCGGCGATTGTTCCGGTTAAGTTAGTGCGGGCGGTGTCGCGTCGCGAGCGTTGAGCCCCGGTAAAAGCCAGCAGCGCCATCAGGATTATCAGCGCGCCAATGGCCAGCACCAATACAACCTCAATAAGCGTAAAGCCGCCTTGTTTTTTAGTAATCTGTTTCATGTGGGGGACCTCCGGTTATAGTTCTTAACTCTTATGCTTAATTATAGTCTGGTTTATGCCTACGTCAAGCCACCGCCAATCAGGCTGTAGACTGGCAGCAGTACCGCCAGCACAATAAGCCCAACCGTCAAGCCCAACACCACCATCATGACTGGCTCCAGGGTGGTAGATAAATTCTTAACTTCGTCATCCACTTCTGTCTCGTAAAACTTAGCTAAACGATCAAGCATTTGATCGATCGTCCCCGACTGTTCACCAATCTTAATCATCTGCGACACCAGGGGCAAGAAGGTCTTTTTGCCCTCAATACTGGTACTCAACGCTTTACCGCCACGCACCTGCTTAATGGAATCTTCTATAGTATCTGCCACCAGCACATTATTAACCGCATCCTTAGTAATATCCAGCGCCTCTAAAAGTGGCAAGCCACTCTGCACTAACGTCCCTAACGTACGTGAGTAACGCGCCATGTACACCTTCATAAACAATTTGCCAAACACTGGCACGCGCATTTTGAGCCCATCAAGCTCGCGATGCCCGGCTGAACTTTTGCCATAGTTATAAGCAGCGTACCCTAGCCCACCCAGCAAAATGATAACCAGCCACCAAAAGTTAACCGCAAAGTTTGAGATAGCCAGCAGTGCCTGAGTAAGGAACGGTAACGTCTTGCCAAGGTCTTTATACAGCGATCCAACTTGCGGCAAAACCGTTGTGAGCATAAACACCAGCACACCCAACACCACCGCCATAACAATCAGCGGATAGATCATGGCGCCACGGATCTTACTGGCAATGGCCGCATCTTTTTCTTGCTGGTTTGCCAAACGCTCTAGAGTGTCATCGAGCGTACCAGAAGATTCACCAGCCGCAATAAGGCTTACATAGACCTGATTAAATACCTTGGGGTGGGCAGAAAAAGCATTGGACAAGGTTGAACCGCCCTCAACATTAGCAATAACCGTATCGATGATTGTCTGCAGGGGCTTACTAGGCACTTGCCCGCGCACCGTACGGAGACTCTGCACCAATGGCAAACCGGCACCAATCAGGGTGCTGAGCTGACGCGTAAAAATAATACGATCTTTGGCCTTAACGCGGGTACTCTTACTAAACAAAGATCCTGCTGGAGCCTCATCGCTGACAGAAACCGGAAAGAGCTTGCGCTCCATAATGAGCTTAACGGCTGCCTGCTCGTTATCGGCCTGTACCTCTCCGGTAACCAAGGTGCCGTCTTTGCTGTCGCGCGCTTTATAGTGATACGTAAGCATTTGCTATCCCCTCATCAAACGATCAAGCTCGGCGGGGTCTACGGCGTAGCTCCTGGCTTGGTTGTAGTCGATCTTGCCGGCCTGCACCAAGCCAACCAGGGTATGATCCATGGACTGCATCCCTTCACTGACGCCGGTCTGAATGACTGCCTCGAGCTGGTGGGTTTTACCTTCGCGGATGATGTTCCGGACGGCACTATTGGCAATCAAAATTTCGGCCGCCGCAATACGACCAGAGCCAATCATTGGTATGAGGCGCTGCGAGACAATGGCTTGTAAAATGTTGGATAGCTGGATGCGGATTTGTTGTTGTTGATGTGGCGGGAAAACATCAATAATACGATCAACCGTTTGAGCTGCCGAGTTGGTATGGAGGGTTGCAAGCACCAAGTGGCCAGTCTCGGCAATAGTAATAGCAGCCGCAATAGTCTCCAGATCACGCATCTCGCCAATCAGCACCACATCAGGATCTTCACGCAATACACTACGTAGCGCCACACCAAAGCTATTGGTGTCAAAGTGCACCTCACGCTGAACTACCATGGCCTTTTTGCTGGTGTGCGCATACTCAATGGGATCCTCGATGGTTACAATATGCAGAGCTTTGTCGGTATTAATTTTATCGACCATGGCCGCCAGTGTGGTGCTCTTACCCGAGCCAGTGGGGCCAGTAACTAGCACTAAACCACGTGGCAAGTTAGTAAAGTCGTTAAGAATTTTGGGTAGACCCAACTCATCGACGGTACGAATTTGCGTTGGGATAAGGCGCAGAGCAGCAGCCAAATTACCGCGCTCATGGAAGGCGTTTACACGAAATCGCCCGGCAGTACCGTAGGCAAAACTGTAATCGAGCTCTTTATCACGCTTAAGTATTTCTTTTTGCTCATCATCGAGTGTGGGCATAATCAGCTGTTCGAGCGACTCAGCCGTCAGTACTACCGGGTCAACAACTGGCTTAAGTGCCCCATCAACACGCAACATTGGTGGCAAGCCAACCTGCAGGTGAAGGTCTGAGGCCTCTACCTGCACTACTTGCTCTAGGAGCTGCTGAATTGTTACTTCTGTCGCCATAGTCTCACCTCTTTTTGTCTAACTGTCGGTTGCCACACGGGCTACCTCTTCTATTGTGGTCATCCCAACCAGCATCTTGAGCATACCGTCCTGCTGCATAGTAATCATGCCGTCAGCCATGGCCTGCTCCTGGATCTGCGTGGTTGTGGAGTGTGCCGTAAGCAATTTCTCAATTGCCGGCGACATAGCAAACACCTCGTAAATACCGACGCGCCCCTTAAAGCCGTTGACGCAGGACGTGCAGCCTTTGCCCTTATACAAAGTATAAGCGTTTTCACTCCTTAGGGGCAAGTTTTCATAACCCAGATCAGTTGCCACCCTGGCCCTATCAGCCTCAACACCCGGCAGAATCCTAGTAAGCGCTTTATTTATCATCTGTACTTGAGCAGCCGAAGCTTTGTATTCAACGCGGCACTTATCACAAATCTTACGTACCAGCCGCTGCCCAATAACCGTATTAATGGTTGAGGCCACCAAGAAGGGCTCCACGCCCATATCGAGCATACGTGGCAATACGCCGGCCGCAGAGTTAGTATGCAGCGTAGACAGCACCACGTGCCCCGTAAGAGCGGCCTGCACGGCAAGATCGGCCGTTTCTTTATCGCGAACCTCCCCTACCATGATGACATTAGGATCTTGGCGTAAAATAGAGCGCAGACCGCTAGCAAATGTTAGCCCCACCTCGGCATTAACTTGTATCTGGTTGATGCCATCCATCTTATACTCAACCGGATCTTCTAGCGTCACAATGTTAATGCTGGCGTCCTTAATGGCCTGGATAGCAGCATACAGCGTGGTGGATTTGCCGGAGCCCGTTGGGCCAGTACTGAGCGTCATGCCGTGTGGACGATGAATACCCTCGGTAATAAGACGCAGTGCCCGGCCACGGAAACCCAGGCTATCCAGCGTTAGCATGGTGCTAGATTTATCAAGCAAACGGATCACCACCTGCTCGCCATGGACCACGGGCGAGATGGCAATACGCAAGTCAACGTCCTTGCCACCAAAGTGTATCTGGAACTCACCATCTTGCGGGACGCGATGCTCATCAATCTTGAGGTTGGATAAAATTTTTACACGACTAATCAGGGCTGGCTCGGCAGCCTTGGGGAGCGTCATTACTTCCTGCAGTACGCCGTCTATACGATAGCGGATCTTGAGCTCTTGCTCACGTGGTTCAATATGGATATCGCTAGCGCCACTGGTTACGGCGTGTTCCAGGATGGTGTTCAGCGCGCGCGTAATTGGGGCATCCTGTACCAGCGTCTGTAGCTCTTTAGCGTCCTCTTTGGACTGCTCTTTGGCCTTACTGGCATCAGCATCGTCGGCAGCTACATGGGTATCAATGGCAGCCGAGATATCGGCCGAAACATCGCCTTTAAACTGCCCAAGCACATTAGTAAGTGAGCTGCGCGATACCTGAAAGACCGCTAGG
>CAYXHD010000022.1:6354-8330 GCA_964464915.1 uncultured Candidatus Saccharibacteria bacterium | reverse complement strand
GCAAAAGGTGCGGAGTGAAATAAAGATTTTGGCTGGCGAGCTGGCATCGCCGCTTGCTACAAGTCGTAGCGCGCTGGCTATGCTGCTGGCTGGTGATCTTGGTGAGCTTAACGCAAAACAGCGCGAGTATTTAGAGCATGTGCTTCAGCTGGACGATTACATGATTAGTTTAGTGGCTAGTTGGGCGGACATGGAGCGCCTTAGCAGGGGGCAGGTAGTCTTAGAGGTAGAGCCAGTTAATATTGGTTCAGTGGTGGCCAGCCAGATTAGCGCGAGTCGCACCACACAGTGGCCAATGGTGCTGGCCGATCCCTTGCGCTTGCGCCAAATTAGTACGAATTGCCTTGAGGTTATGCACCAGCCCAGGGTTAGGGCCCGAGTAGTGCGCGATATGTGTGTGCTAACTCTCCACGACCCACTATTGCGGGACCACAAGAAACGCGCCTCGTTTTTAGAGGCCCTGCATAGTGATGCCCCCACCGCTCAGCTGGGTTTGCGTATTGCCAAGCTACTGGCCGAAGCGCACGGTGGCACCCTAGAGATTAACCCACATGCCACCGACGGCACGCGTCTACACCTTAAGTTGCCGCTTGCCAAGCAAATGACCTTATTGGGCGAGTTGGAGTACTAGGGTATACTGGAGGCATGAAGCAGATTGTAATAGTAGAAGATGATCGTTTGCTAGCTACTATGTACCAAGAAAAGTTTGAGCGCTCGGGTTATATTGTGGATGTTTATGAAACTGCCGAGCTGGCCTTAGAGCAAATTACATCCGACCCACCAGATTTAATCGTGCTAGATGTGCTCTTGCCGGGTAAAAATGGCTTATGGCTCCTTAAGGAGTTGCACACCAGAAGGCTCGGGGTGCCGGTAATTATGCTCACCAACTTGGCCGAGGCCGATTTTGCCATGCCACAGAAGCTACGAGACATCTTGGGTATTGTGGCGTATCATGTAAAAACCAGAACAACCCCCGCAGAAGTCCTGGTTTCTGTACAGGAAGCCTTGGTCTAGGTGCCTGGCTATTACGCTACACGCGGATATGTTTTGCGTAGGTTCAACCTGGGCGAGGCCGATCGTATTATTACCTTTATTACGCCGGACCACGGTAAACTTAAGGCCGTAGCCCGCGGTGTGCGCAGAATGAAGAGCAAGCTCGCTGGCCACCTAGAATTATTTAGCCACGTCGAGATTCAGGTGGCTATTGGTAAGAGTCTGGATGTTATTACCGGAGCCAAGTTACTTGAGGCTCCGCCCGAGCTGGATTATGAACAGCTTGCAAATGCGTATTTATATGCTCAAATGCTCGATAAATTGATCGACGAGGGCGATACTCCTCAGGACGTTTATGCTGTGACGCAAATGGCTCTAGATGATCTGGTGAGGCAGGGGGCAAGTGCACTCGGCGAGCTGTACTTTAAGCTCCGGCTCGCTGCCATCCTTGGCTATCAGCCAGAGCTAGCGGCTTGTGTGCGTTGTGGTGCTAGCGGGGCCGATTATCGCTACTTTTTTGAACCTTCTCTTGGTGGTATAGTAGATGAAGCCTGCAAATTGCCGGGTAGCCTCGCTATGAGCCATGATGCCATTAAGCTGTGGCGCGCCATTTTAAGCCTAAGCCTGCCAAACGTAAGACGTATTAGTGGCGCCGAAGCACTGGCTGTGGAAACACTGCCAATTTGTAACGCATTCTACGACTATAATTTTGATCGTCGCTTTACCGCGGCCGATACTTTACAAGGATAATCTTATGGACAAAAACAAGGACAACAACATAGATAAGAATGAACTCAAAGCCATGACTGAAGAACAAGTCTGGGAATACATTCGCGACTGCGTTGCCACGCTCAAGGTACTTAACGACACTGGTTCAGTAAAGCTTGAGCAAGTACATAATGAGTATCTTAAGGACATCTCTGCCCTACATGAGCTTGGTCGCATTGATGAGGACGAGTATAATGAACTTAAAGATGACGCGA
>CAYXHD010000022.1:0-6254 GCA_964464915.1 uncultured Candidatus Saccharibacteria bacterium | reverse complement strand
CATGAGCTTGGTCGCATTGATGAGGACGAGTATAATGAACTTAAAGATGACGCGATAATGAGGTTTGAAGCATGAGTACCCCCAAGACCACCGTTAGTATGGAAGAGTTAGTAAGCTTGGCTAAGCGTCGTGGCTTTGTGTTCCAGGCCAGCGAAATTTATGGTGGCTTGGCTGGTTTTTATGACTGGGGTCCCTACGGATCAGAAATGCTCAAAAACATTAAAGATGCTTGGTGGAATGCCATGGTCTATGGCCACACCAATATTGTTGGCGTAAACACGGCTATTATTCAGAATCCCAAACTCTGGGAGGCATCTGGCCATACCGCAACCTTTGCCGACCCGATGATTGACTGTAAGAGCTGTAAACACCGCTTCCGCGCTGATCATGTTGCTGGGCTTGATACCAATAGCCTAGAAAAGCTCGATGCTGCCTTGACTGATAAATCGTGCCCCAATTGTGGCAAGCAGGGGACGTTTACCCCGGCCCGTAACTTTAATATGATGTTTAAGACCTTTGTGGGTCCTGCCGAGGACTCTGCCAATGTAGCTTACTTGCGCCCCGAGACCGCCGGTGGTATCTTTACCGAGTTTGCTAATGTGCGTGAAACCAGCCGCCAAAAGCTGCCATTTGGTATTGCCCAGATTGGTAAGGCCTTCCGTAATGAAATTACCCCAAAAGACTTTGTGTTCCGCCTGCGCGAACTGGAGCAGATGGAGATGGAGTACTTTGTATACCCTAAAGATGCGCCAGATGCCTATGAATACTGGAAAACGTTCTGTATGGAGTTCTTGCAGGAGTTGGGTCTCACTAAGGAAAACCTCCGCCTCCGAGATCATGCTGAAGATGAAAAGGCGCACTATGCTGCGGCAAGTGTTGATGTTGAGTATAACTATCCATTTGGTGGCTTCAAAGAGCTGTGGGGGATAGCCAACCGCACTGATTACGACTTAAGCGCCCATATGAAAGCCAGCGGCAAAGATCTGACCTACTTTGACGAGCCAACAGGTGAGCGAATCACTCCTTACGTCATTGAGCCAGCAATTGGTGCTGATCGCTTATTCTTAGCCCTCTTTACCGATGCTTATACTGAAGAAGAGGTAAACGGTGAAACACGCGTGGTTATGAAGTTTACGCCACAGATTGCGCCAGTAAAAGTGGCCGTGCTGCCACTCAGCAAAAAGCCAGAGCTCTCTGAGCTTGCAAAACAAGTATGGAAGAACCTCAGCGGTACTATGAAGATAGAGTATGATGAGACCCAGAGTATTGGTAAGCGTTACCGCCGCCAAGACGAGATTGGTACACCGTTATGTGTAACTGTCGACTTTGAAAGTCTTGATGATCAAGCCGTTACCGTCCGCCATCGCGACACCATGGAGCAGGAACGCATCAAGATCGACGAGCTACCTGCTTATATTGCTAACAAACTCGCTAACTTTTAGCCATGAAACAGGAGGCCGAAAAGCTCCTTGTAGAAATTAGCTTCCTCTATCAAAAGTATGCTGATGAACTGCGCGCAACAACGCAGCCCTATCAACTGGCTCGAATCCAGGGCCAGTTTAAAGGTTATGAGTATGATGCGACTCATGGTGTCGTCCGAGAAAGTCTCCTTGAGCATGTGGGCGTATTACCCATGCTGGCAGTGGCATTCTATCCACATATAAATGATCCAGAGGTTGACCTTGGCAAGGCCTTAACGATGTTGGCTATTCACGATATAGGTGAGCTTGTAGTGGGGGATGTATCTACATTTAAAAAACAAAAAGAAGATGCATCAGCTGAATATGAAGCTGGAATTAGTTTGCTAGATCCTATGTATCACGATCTGTATGACCAGGCCGAAAAGAAATCTAACCCCACAGCAAAGTTTGCGAAAGCTATCGATAAGATTGCACCAGATATCTTGGATTATCTTACGTCTGGCGATTTAACTATCGAACGGTTTATGCAATTGTATGATATGCCTAAGGAGGGGATAGTGCCGCTAATAATTAAACACAAGCGCCCCTATATGGTATGGAATCCGTTTATGACCGTGTTCCATGATTTGCTTATGGATAGGGTAGGTCAACAGCTCGAAGGATAACAGAGGTATATAAGACAAAAATCGCTGCGGTAGGAGCATACTGCTCCGTGCAACGATTCGTACCGTCAGTTTATTCTAGTAGAGCGCCGATGTCAATAACTTGTCGTTTTTTATTGATGAGAATAAGTCTCGTAATTGTTTTTTGTTGCTTAAACATTTTAATAAGGAATCTTTGTAGCGTTACGTCATGCATGCTACTTAGTCGGTGTGAATCGATAATAATATTGCCAGACTGTTTAGTTGCCTTCTTGAGGTTTCGTTCAATACCAGATAATTTGTCGGTTCTTGGTGATTTGATCTCCCATTTTTGGCCCATCATCACGATGTCAGGACTTTTTTTGGAAGTGCCTTGCTCGGTGGTTAGGAACGTAACAGTATGACCATTAAGAGCTAGTGCCTGTGCCGTAGTGAGTTCATGCTTCCAAACGTTTGCGTTTGCCGGGATAAGTACCTGTCCTTTTTTCTTTCTCATCTGGTCAGCATAATGAGGGCTGAAACCACAAGCAAGTATAACCTTAATAGATTTAAGATATATTTAAGACAAAGGCCCAGAATAATGCTTCTATATCTGTCAAAACCATTAACTCCACACAGGTGGGTATTTTAAGCATAAAAAGTGTTGACAGTGGGTAGAAGTGGGTAGTACACTTAATTCAGTGAGAGGGTAGAAACAAAAAACACATTTAAGATGAGCGCTATGGAATACTTCGAACGCAAACTAGACGATAAAAACCGCCTCACCATCCCTAGTGAATTGCGCGCCGAGTTTGCACAAGGAGTAGTCATCACGCCAGGTTTCAAAAACTACCTGCATCTGTACACAAAAACAACATGGGAAGCCGAGATGGAACCCGCCCTCAAGGGTGGCATTCTTGATGAAGCAGTTGCCGACCTTAACGACAAGTTTCGTTCAGGCAAGGTTAATGCTACGCTCGACGGCAAACAGGGTCGTATAACCCTGGAGGCTCATTTGCTCAAGCATGCTGGTCTGAATAAGACGAGTCGTGAACTGGTAGCTGTGCGTATCGCCACCGAGAAAGGCAGTTACTGGCGCTTACGTCGACCCGTGTAGATTTGACATTTATATAGCCCGAGACCGAGTCAAGATCAGGTATTTGGCAGCCAGCGGCGCCCCTTTTATAGGAGTCGGCGTACCAAATGGCTCCCCGCACCTTTGTCCGATTTAACTCCACCTCACACTTTTTTAAAGCTCCACGCTTTAAATTCTATTTTAAGGAATTATTTATAACTCATAATTCCTTACCACACGAAACTCCACACTCTTATATGATGGTAATCCATCCAAAAACAAAAACTTTCAAACAAAAGCTGACTGCTAAATAGGTGACCTTGACATGAACCCACACCACACACCCGTACTACTTGCGCAAACAATGGCGCTCCTAAACCCTAAGGCTGGCGAAAGCTATCTGGATGGGACAGCTGGCTTTGGCGGACACGCCCAAGCAGTTATGGACGTCATTGGAGATGAGGCGTCAGTAGTACTGGTAGACCGGGACCAGACCGCCATAGACGCTCTTACAGAGAAGTTTGGCAGCCGAGCAACGTTAATGCACATGGATTACGTTGCGGCCGCCCAGCAGCTTTACGAGCAGGGAAGGCAGTTTGACCTGATCTTGCTGGATGTAGGAGTGTCGTCACCACAACTCGACCAAGCGGAACGCGGCTTTAGCTTCCGTACGGACGCGAACCTTGATATGCGCATGGATCAATCACAAAGCCTCACGGCAGCAACCATCGTTAACACCTGGAAGCAGGAAGACCTGGCCAACGTAATTTACGAATACGGCGAGGAGCGACGGAGTAGGGCAGTAGCCCGCGCCATTGTGGCCGCCCGGCCAATTGAGAGCACCAAGCAGCTAGCAGACATTGTCCGCAGCGTGGTACCCAAAGGAGCCAGCAAGATTGACCCAGCGACTCGAACGTTCCAAGCAATTCGCATTGCTGTAAACAATGAACTTGACCAACTTGCAAAAGCATTACCATTATTGGTACAATTGCTGAGTGAAGGTGGCCGGCTGGCAGTGATTAGTTTTCACTCGCTAGAGGACCGCATCGTCAAACAGTTCTTTGACAGCGAAAGCAAAGATTGCATCTGTCCGCCGCGAACATTGGTTTGTATCTGTAAGCACACTGCTACGGTTACTAAGCTTACTAAGAAGCCAATAGTCGCTGACGTAACTGATTCCAACCCGCGCGCAAGGAGTGCAAAGCTCCGAGCCGTATGTAAAAAATAAAACAAAAAGAGGAGGTGCCATGAGCATCATCAAAGTGCAACAACAGGGAGCCCGCCGAGCCCAACGCGTAGCCGTACGCGTCGTAGCCTAGTCCAGTTCTGACCGCTAGGGGTGACTAAAAAACAAAGTCACCCCGCCAAAAAAACCAAAACCCCAAATCCAACAGGAGCAAAAATAAAACATGACCACAGCTAGTTACGCGGTACGCCGCAATCAAAATTTATCTCGAACGGCCACAGCTACACGCTTAGGCCCCGTCTCGATGAGCCTCGCCGCCATCGCCATTATTAGTGTCCTTGCTCTGCTTTATTTAACGCAAATTACCAAAACCTCGGTATTTGGTTACAAGTTGAGTGATGCTCGTGCTCAACAGGCTAAATTGACCACTCAACACCAAGAGCTCCAGGTGGAAGCTGCTCGTTTGCAATCAGTCAAGAACATCCGTTCTTCACAAGCTGCCGCTAAGTTGACCACCGCCAAGAACGTCAGTTTTGCAAAATAATATATACTAAGGGGATCATGCCTGCAATTTCTGTTTCAACTGAGCGTCGAATCACTGCCATCGGGGTAATGATTTTGGCGCTCATTGGGGTTATTGGGCTACGGTTATTGTATATCCAGGTCATCAAGCACAAAACCTATGCGGCACAGGCAACCAATAGTCAGTCCCGTAAGTTTGCCATTCCGGCCCAACGTGGCCAAATTTATGCCTATGACGGCGACCAAACCGTTCCATTGGTCCTTAACGAGACCTTTAAGGTGGTATATGCCGATCCCAGCCTCATAAAAAATAAGAATAAGGTCGCCAAAGAAGTGGCCGCTGCCATTGGCGGTAGTGTTGCTGATTATGAAAAAAAGCTCAAAACCAAGGGCAGTTATGTGATCCTGGCGCAAAAAGTTCCGGCGAGTGCTGGTGATAAGCTCAAAAAACGGGATTTATTGGGTGTGGGCATTAGCGATCAGGTGTACCGTACTTACCCAGAAGGGGACTTAGCTGCCCAAATACTGGGATTTGTTAATAGTGACGGTGCTGGGCAGTATGGCATTGAAGGCTTTATGGACAAAGAGCTGGGAGGGGTAGATGGGCTCCGCCAGGTTAAGACCGACACCAAAGGAAATCCGATTGCTATTGCTGGCAGTGTTGATCGACCAGCTACTGATGGTAAGAGCTATGTATTGACCATCGACCGCAATATCCAGGCCCAGGCCGAGTACTCGTTGGCCGAGGGGGTAAAGAACGTTGGAGCAAAGTCGGGGAGCGTAATTATTATGGACCCTAATAATGGCGCCATTAAGGCCATGGCCAATTACCCAACCTTTGATCCAGCCGACTATGGGAAGATAAAAGACTACTCAGTTTTTAGTAACAGCGCTATCGCCAGCCAGTTTGAGCCCGGATCAGGCTTTAAGATGTTTACGATGTCAGCCGGCCTGGATAGTGGTAAGGTTAAGCCCGATACCACCTATACCGATACTGGCGAGGTGGAGCTAGACGGCTACACCATCAAAAACTCTTCCGATAAGAAGTGGGGCGTACAAAACATGGCTGACGTAATCGAGAAGTCCCTTAATACTGGGGTTATCTTTGTCTTGCGGAGCCTTGGCGGAAATCCAGAAGATATTACGCTCGCTGGCAAAAAGCTTTTTTATAGCTACGTGCAAAAATATGGCTTTGGTAAACCTACTGGCATACAGCAGAGTGGTGAAGCAGCCGGTGCGGTCAATCAACCCAGTAGAGTGAGTGGTAACGACGTTAATTACGCCAACATGACCTTTGGGCAGGGTATTTCTACCACCATGATCCAAATGATCACCGCAGCATCAGCAATTGCCAATGGTGGCAAGCTGTATCAGCCGCAGTTAGTGGCTGGGGTTAAGGAAGGCGAGGTGGTTAAGCCATTTACCCCTAA
>CAYXHD010000021.1:3569-8338 GCA_964464915.1 uncultured Candidatus Saccharibacteria bacterium | reverse complement strand
GCATTGGTGCCGGCTCGCTCAGCAACGCTTTGTAAGTATCTAGGCGACTGCAAATTCCAGGCTAATTGCAAGACCACAATGGCTAGTGAGGCTGCCAATGCCGCAACAAACACCATGATACCGCGGAACTTCTTCATCCTAAGTATCCCTCACGTAGCACCACATCATACAGCTGCTTCCATTGATCTAGCGATAGCTCTTGCGCACGAGCCGTCTCAACAAGTCCAGCCGCCGCAATAAGGTGAGCAGCTTGTTCAGTCGTAATATGCAACCCGCCTGAAAGTGAATTACGCATCTGCTTACGCTTTTCACCAAAACCAGCTTTAATAAGCCGAAAGAGCTTAGTAGTATCGGCCTCAAAGGCTGGCTGATTTTTGCGAACCAGCTTAATCACGGTCGAATCAACATTGGGAATAGGATAAAAACGATCGCGCGGTACATCAACCACTAGCTCAACATCAGCATAGTATTGTACGGAAAGAGCCAAGATGGACATCTGCCCTGGCTTGGCGGCAATCCGCTCAGCCACCTCTTTTTGAATAAGCAGCACCGAGTGTGTGGGCGGATTCTTTGACTCCATCAACAAACGAATGATCGGCGAGGTAATGTAATAGGGCACATTGGCCACAACCTTATAATCTGCTGGCAGCTGGGCGAGATTAAACTTCATAATGTCAGCCTCTTCAACCCGCACATTATCTGGCAGGCGACGGCGCAGCAGCTCGGCCAGCGTGGCATCGGTCTCCACGGCCACCACCTGCGCACCAGTCTTAGCTAGCTGGTCGGTCATGACACCCAAACCGGGTCCGACCTCCAAGACCGTGTCCTTAGGGGTAATGTCGGCAGCTTCAATAATGGCATCAACACTCTCGGCATCAATCAAGAAATGCTGCCCCAGGCCTTTATTGGCTTTAATACCCGCCAGCTGCATAGCAACCTTGAGATCTTTGATGTTACTTAAATCCATGATCTAAGTATATATAAGAATCCGGCGAGTTACTAATATGAGTTATTGCGTAAAAAGAAGGCCCAGGCGGCGCTTGGCGTGCCGTAACGACCCTTAATGTAATTGAGGCCCCAGGTAATCTGGCCAGCGGCCGACTTGTCGGTAATCTTGCTGCATGGATAGGCTTGCGGAATGCCGCAGGCGCCACTCTTATTGTTAACCGAATTTGGATTCCAGCCAGATTCCTTCATCCACAACTTGTACAGTGCATCCCAGTTTTCTCCGGTCCAACCACGTGCGGCAGCCATATCGTAGCCCAACTGAATGGCATCGTTAGCATACATAACCTTGGTTCCAACCACCTCAACGCGCGCCACTGGCTCAACCACTGTTTCACTCTTAACTTCTTTTCTGCTAGCAACCTTACCATTGGCATACGTCACAATATAGCTAACCCGGCGCAGACCATCACTGCCTTCTGTTGTAACCTTCTTATAGCCACGCAGCTGGTTAGCGTCAGATACCTGCTGTACTGGGGCGGTAATTGGCTCATCGGTAGTTTCTACGTTAACGCGCGTGCGGGCAACCTCAATAGTCATGCCCTCAACCAACTTTTTGGTCAGTGCAGGACTTACGTTATCGCTACTGCCAACCGTAATACCATTTTCTTTCAGCAGCGCGCCGACGGTTGTGCCGCGACTACGTAGCTCCAGTGCCTGTCCGTCCACCACTACCGTGGCTACTGTGGCTCGCTCAATAATAATGTTTTGACCCACGGTGCCGGCCTCGGCAACATCATCAATCGGCTCAATGGTAACGCCATCTTGTTCATAAACTGCTACGCCAGCCTGTTGGGCAATCAGCCGCGGGCTGCGAGCAGCACTACGGGTTAAAACCGCTTTTTGGCCATCAACAATTCTGTATGGCAGTGCCGTATAGACGTTGACGTTAAAGTAGCCATCGGGCACTGGCGTATCCAGCCCTGGCTCAACCACATCGCCTGCAGCCAGCTCAATCTTGGCCTTACTCAGCGCATCACGCACGGTAGTGAGATCGGTTGTAACAACTTTTTTGTCGCCACCAGCATAGATGCTAACAATCTTGCGCCCACCATCAGCCGACACATGGTTGCGCAGCGGCCAACGATCAGCAATCAGCCAACCGGCAATCAACACTAATGATGTAATAGCAAGGTAAGTTTTGTGCTTAAGAACGATCTGTAAAATAGTACCCTCTTGAGTTATCTCGACTATTTTTGGTTCGATTTTTCTTTTGCACCCTGCGCGCAGCTTGCCGCGGTGTTGGTATTAATTATAGGCGTTTTTAAGCACGAGGGCAATGACTAGTAGCCAGCATATTGCGGCTTGCGCTCTCGGCATATGTTTATTATCTTGCCACCCGAGCGTTCCTGCTGATAGAAGGTGAATCTACCTCCAGCTACCTGCCTGCAAGATTGCTGATCCTGCGAGTGCTTTGCTTCACTTGCAGACTCCAAGAAACTTGATTTTTCTTGTAACACTTTAGCTGAGCTATTGCTCCAGCACCAACCCTTATCAGGAAAAAAGGTAGGGGGGCATTGTAGAGAATTATTTTGGGGCGCTCCGGCGGATTGGCTACTATTTTTAGCAGTTTTTGCAGCCGCCTCTGCAATAGTCCTAAACTTCTTCTCGGCAACAGCATACTTTGAACTAATTGCCTCGATACTCTTTTTAATATTGGCTGGCTTGCTAGCAGTGGCAGATGCGGCTTCCTTGGCAGACTTATACCGACTCTCAATCTTACTAATACCATACAGACTATTGCCTCCAATGTCTGTTGCATAGCTAGCCAACTGCTCTGCTCTATCGTATAGGCGCTGTGCAGCTGCAGCTCGTTCAGAAGTGCTCTTAACATAACTCTGTGACTTTACATAGTAGCTCTCTGCAGCAGCTTGATTTGCCGCTATCGACTCAAGATCACTACTTGCAGGACTCTTCTTACCGGCTGTCGCAGAAGCGATCTTGAGCTCCGCCTCTGCAGAGCTAGCTAGCTTAGCTGCAGACTCCATGTCGCTAATATTGGGCTGCTTATAGTCGATGAGCATTGCATCAAACCTCTTGCGCTGATTCGCCGCAGCTGTCTGTACTACCGTAACAGTCCTGTCTGGCCTAGCATATGAATTAAATGCATCCCTGTTCTTTGCTATTGCGTTATCGGTAATGGCAAAGGCGTAGACCATCTTCTCGCGGCTCCATTTTTTTGAGCCAGTCTCCTTAAGCCTGTTCCGCCATGATATCATCTCGGATTCTTTGGCTTCGCGGCCAAGCATATTGCGGTACAATGCCTTTACAAATGCCGTATCGCTACCCATTTTTGCTACCTGATCACTGACAAGGCTTGTTTCAACAACTTTTATGCGGTCTCCAGCTAGCTTTTGAGTCCAAAACTTATATCCAGCAACATCCGGCCCCTTATCAAAAAGACCTCGGTAAAGACGATAGACCATAGATTCAGCGCTCTTGTCTTTACAGTCCGCAACCTCTTTAGCAGAATCTTTGCCATAGGCCGATACACAGTATTTGTTCCATGAGTATTGGTAGTCGGGCGTGCCGCTAGCGCGAGTCAAAGCAACAGCCACTACACCAATGGCGGCTAGTGCCGCCACCAGTATGAGCGCCTGGAGCCTACTTATGCCTCGCTTCTTTTTTTGTAATCTAATACTTCTAGAGCTTGTTGTGCGCTTTTTAGGCTTGGGCTTGGCGGCCATATTATGATTTCCTGTTTATTTTTTTATCAATTTACTTTAATTAAAGCATAAGGGTTTTAAGAGTGTCAAGCTTTTGTTATTGGAGCAAAGGCCAAGCTGAGTTTTTTGGTGCCAAGCCCTCTAAAAGTAGCCACAATCTCGTCACCATCAACAGACGAGACAATCCCCTTACCAAACTTGGCATGCTCAATTTCATCACCAGGCTGTAACTCCAGGTGCACAAAGGTTGGCTCGCGCAACTGGCCAAAGGTGCTAGCCGATTGTGATTCGCCATCACTAAGAAGCTCGGGAGGCACATCCAAGATAAATCGTGACGGTGGATTATGTTGGGTAGTCCCATAAATCAGTCGTGATGATGCATGCAAGAGCGTCAACTGTTCGCGGGCTCGCGTCATGCCCACATAGCAGAGGCGACGCTCTTCTTCTAGCTCTGATTGGCTAAATTGGGTGCGACTGTGCGGAAAGATCCCCTCTTCTAGGCCCGGCATAAAGACAACCGCATCGGTATCGGTACTGTAGTTATCCATGTCCGATATCAGGGCAATTTCCTCCAGGAATCCAGCCAGGCCAACGTTATCAAATTGCTGAGCCACACTAATGAGCTCTTTAACATTTTCTATACGGTCTTCAGCCTGAATGCTGCGATCGTCCAGGGCATCCAAGTAGCCAGACTTTTTGAGCATCAGTTCCACTAACTCGCTAACGGTCTTTTCTTCAGAAGCAATGCGCAGACTGGCAATCAGATGGGCAAAATTAGTGAGCGAAGTAATTGCACGACCAGTAAGTCCGCCGATATCATTGGCACGGGCAGCTGCTTCTAGGATCCCAACATTTTCTTGACGACTAAACTCCGCCAGTCGCTCCAAGCTCTTGGCACCCAAGCCACGAGCTGGAACATTTACAACTCGCTCAAAACTGATCCGATCATCCGGCTGATAGACAAGGCGTAGATAGGCTAGGGCGTCCTTAATTTCTTTGCGTTCGTAAAAACGCGTGCCGCCAACAATTTTGTATGGCATACGAGCTCGCAGAAAAGCCTCTTCTAATGAACGACTTTGGGCGTTGGTGCGGTATAAC
>CAYXHD010000021.1:0-3559 GCA_964464915.1 uncultured Candidatus Saccharibacteria bacterium | reverse complement strand
TTGCCCTGGCGACGCGCCTCATCAATATCGCGGATAATCAGCTCGCCCTCATGCAACTCGTTAAATGCCTGCCGGACGACAATCTTAGCCCCATGATCATTATCGGTCCACAATTGTTTGTCGCTGCGTACTTCGTTCTTACTAATCACACTATGGGCGGCATCCAAAATGGTTTTGGTGCTACGATAGTTTTGTTCCAGTTTGATAACGGCGGCCTCGGGGTAGTCTTTTTCAAAGTTGAGGATATTCTGAAAGTTTGCACCGCGCCAACTATAAATCGAATTGTGAACAACTACTCCATCAGCTACATAATTGTGAACTTTTGGTACGTCTAAGTCATACACTGGGCCGCTATAATGTTCTCTAGTCACATTCAGGACTTTGTCATTTATAATTTTGCCGTCTACTTCAACAGGAACAATCATGCCTGGGTGTATTTGGCTGGCTGGCAGCTGACAATACTTCTTGTCAGTTATAAATGCATACCGAATAAGCTGTAGATTTTGTGCAGATCGTTGCTGAATGCTGTGCGCCATTTCTTCAATAATCGCGTAATCTAGATTTTGTTTTTCTGACCTATAAGTCATCGATTTCGCCGCACGTACTGACAAGCCACTCTCCTGGAATGCTGCTAAGTCATTAGGATTTGTCGTATTAATGGAGAGCCGACTGCGCGACCAAGGACTTTGTGATGAGATCGATGCAGATGCACCAAATAATACAGCGTTCATCAAAACTCTTTTACGCCCCTGTCGTACGGTAGCCTGTGGAACAAAGTGCGGATAGTCTGAATGAATACCCAGCTCCACAAACAATCGCTGTACGCGCATTCCAGTATCTATACTGGAATATAAAGAATCAATTTGATTTTGATTAAATTGCACACCTTTGTTATCAGAGGCCCTAAATACAAGCATGGGTATGCCATACTCATACGCGTAAAGCGCTTCATAATACTGTGCCTCGCTACGGGTATCACAGACCCGCAAGATCCACATTTTGTCAGCTCGCTCTTGATTAGCCCGAACACGCAGGCCAACATCATAGCCTTTTCCGTCGTAACGACGAGCCTTAGTAACTCCAATCCTATAGCCTTGTTCCGCGGCATACATAAGGTACACATAGTGCCCATCTGCATCAGCATCAAGCTGGCCAAAAACGATATGATTGGGTGTACTTTTAAAGATCTTTCCCGTAGAGGTCGTGACAGAGACAAGTTCGCCCTGGTAGTTAAATCGCTTTAGCTTATCAATGGCTAGATATGCAGTACGACCATATCCGGAAGCTACCTTAACTTTGTCGCCCTCAGCAACATCGGCAATACGTTTAATGCCCTGCGGAGTCTCAACGCGTGCATCGGGCAAGAGACACTGCCAGTCGTCACCCACAACGCAAATATTGTGATGCTTTTGTGCCAGTAACTTAGTCATTTGGTACTGCGCGCCATTGGTATCTTGATACTCGTCAATCATAATGTAGCGGAACTGTTGTTGGTAGCGCTCCAAGATTTCAGGATACTTCTGAAACATCTTAACCGTCTCAAATATAAGATCGTCAAAGTCAAAGGCCGAGGCCTCACGCAAAATACGCTGATAAATTGGATACACTTTGGAAGCAACCTGACCAGCTTGACCGCTGGCAAGATCGGCATAGTTTTTAGGGCCAATCAATTCATTCTTTGCCGAACTAATGAGGCCTTGAATCATGCGCGGCGCAAACTCTTTTTCATTCACCCCAATACTACGCATAGCTTGCTTAATTGCGCTCAGGCTATCTTGCGAATCAAAAATAACAAAGTTAGCTGGCAGATTAACCTCGGCGGCCTCGCGCTTTAGCAGACGTACGCAAATAGAGTGAAAGGTCCCCATAAACGGCAAGAAGCTGCGATTGGCAGGATTTTGCCCCAATAACTGCAAGACCCGTGTGCGCATCTCGCCAGCGGCCTTATTGGTAAAGGTAACAGCTAAGATGTCAGTTGGAGCAATCTTTTTTTCCGCCACCAAATAGGCAATACGGTGTGTTAGCGCCTTGGTTTTGCCGCTCCCCGCCCCAGCCAACATCAGTACTGGCCCATCAACGGTCTCTACGGCTACACGCTGCGGATCATTAAGTTCCTTTAGTAAGTCCATTACTCTATTGTACCGTTCTGGCTTGCACTTTGGATATTGTAATAATTACGCGGCAAGTATCTTGGCAAATTCATGTGCATCCAAGCTAGCGCCACCAACCAGCAACCCGTCCACGCCTTTTATGCCCGTGTATGCTTTAAAATTGTCGCCATTTACACTGCCGCCGTAGAGGATCCTAACGTTCCTGCTGGCATCGCCAAACTGTGATTGCAGCACAAGCTTAATGTGTCTGACCATTTGTTCAACCTGAGTTGGCGTAGCTACCTGACCATGACCGTCACCTGAGCTTATTGCCCACACCGGCTCATAGGCAATGATAATTTGATCAAGGTCATCGGCCGTCACATTATGCAAAGCAACTTGGAGCTGATCCTGCACATGACGCTGGGCGTGACTATGCTGCTTATCAATTAAACGGTCACCCACACATACTATGGGACGCAATCCGGCCTGCAGGGCCCGTACAACTTTAGCTCCCACCTGCTTATCTGTCTCGTGATGTTGAGCGCGTCGCTCAGAATGGCCGATGATTGCGTAACTCGCCACTTGTGCCGCGATGCTGGCCGGCAGATCACCAGTATGAGTACCGGTTTCGTACTGCGAGATGTCCTGTACGCCAAAATCCAGATACAACGAGCCAAGACCGTGACGCAATAATGTGGTGTAAATGCTAGGTGGGCAGATCACTGCACTAACGTCTGGGTTTTGTTTGGCGGCCTGATTGGTCGCCTCGGCCAAGCGAATGGCTTGCGGCAACGTAAGGTTTGCCTTCCAATTAGCAACAATAAGTTTGGTGCTTTTTTGAGGTTTAAGTGGCTGCTTAAACGTTATTTTAGGGGCCGACTCGTGCACGGTCTTTGAATCAGCCTTAGTTGTCAGCGCCACCAGCCCGGGCAACTCTTTGCCGGCCAAGAGCTCTAACGCCGCGCCGCCACCAGTACTTACAAAGCTAAATTTTTTGTGTAAGCCAGCTTTATCTAGCACGTCGGCGGTATCGCCACCGCCAATCACACTGTGCGCTTTACTGGCAATGATGCCACGCGCCAGTTTAAGCGTGCCTTTGGCAAACTCAGGTATCTCATCAACGCCAAGCGGACCATTCCACAGCACCGTACCGCCAGACTTAATAGTATCCAGCGCCAGCTTAATGGTTTTAGGACCAATGTCCACAATGATGTCATCTGGAGCAATGTCCGACAAATTTATAATCTGACTTGGCGCACCCGCCTCAATGGTTTTAGCAACCACCACATCGCTTGGCAAAATTACGCGCACATTATTGCGACGCGCTTTAGCCAACAGCCGTTTAGCTTCTTGCAGCTCACCATCCTCAAACTTACTGGCACCAATGGCTATCCCTTGGCTCGCCAAAAAGGTATTGGCCATAGCGCCGCCCACAAACAAAGTGGTGGCCTTGGCGATAAGCTTTT
>CAYXHD010000020.1:0-8438 GCA_964464915.1 uncultured Candidatus Saccharibacteria bacterium | reverse complement strand
GTCAAGATTGCTCGCCTCCATGCCACCAACCTTTACTCCAGGGTAAGCTCGGCCCGCATAGAGGCCCCAAATGGCTGCGTTAAGCACAATAAAGGCGCCAAATACAACGCCCGCGACCAAAAGCCACTGTCTCCACATTGGTGGTTCTTGAGGTTTTTGAGGTGCTGCAAGCTCAGCTTGGGGTTCTTTTGGTTGTTCCATATGGTTTTGATTGTTTTTATTTTGGACTTTGAGTCAATTAAAGCACCTGACCATAATAAACACAAGCATTTTTATTTACAGAATGGTATTATTAACATTATGAACGACCAACAACGTACCGCCAGTGAAGCAGCCGCCCAACAACTTGCCGAGACCAGTGGCGTCCCCTACCTGGATGTCCGCGACCTGACCAGCTTTCCGAACCTAGGCAAGCTCATAACGCATGAGCAATTACTAAGCTACCGAGTAGCCCCGTTGGTATATGGTCCCGAGACTCAAGCCATTGAATTTGGCGTTACCGCAGCTACCGATCGTACCAAATTACCCGAGCTGGTGAACATGATGAACGGCCACCAGGTAACCTTTAAAACCATTAGTGATGCCGGCTACCAAGATGTTATTAATAGACTTTATATGGCTAGCTTTCAACAGGAGCTGGATGGTGACTTTGCCTCCTTTGGCCCACGCCTGGCCAGCACCGCCCCTAAAGCAGCCTTTCAGCTCATCGCTCAACTGGCCCACCTGCTACGAGCCAGCGATATTCATATAGAGCCTCAGTCGGATGTTGCTCGTATCCGCTTCCGTATTGACGGCACCTTGCACCCTATTACTGACGTAAACCTAGAGAGCTACAAAGTCTTTTTAGCCGACCTGCAAACTCGTGCCAACATTAAATGGGGGTCGGATGATCCGCAAAGTGGGCGCATCAGCTTTGACCTGGTAGACAGTAAGGGCAACCAACAATCAGTAAATATGCGCATCGAGACCATACCGTCGTTTCATGGCGAAGAGATTGTGGTGCGCATTTTTGGCATGGATGCCAGCTTCCTTAAGATTGATAACCGCGGCTTTTCTGCCGAGCAACTCGCCAAGCTCCAAGAAGTTATCCATCGCCCCAATGGCATGGTGTTAGCGGTTGGGCCAACTGGATCGGGCAAGACCTCAATGCTCTACTCTATTGTGAACGAACTCAATAACGATGAGACCAAGATCATTACCCTAGAAGACCCCGTTGAGTATGACCTCCCAGGAGTAACCCAAATCCCTATTCATAGCGAAGACAAAGAACTCTTTGCCGAAAAACTCCGTGCAGTACTCCGTGAAGACCCTAATGTAATTATGATCGGCGAGATCCGCGACCTCGACACCGCCAAAACCGCCCTCCAGGCCTCACTTACCGGCCACTTAGTGCTCAGTACCTTCCATGCCTCGTCAGCTGCCACCGCCATTAGTCGCTTGCTCGATATGGCCAAAGAAAATGCCCTGCTTGCCAGCTCAATTAAGATCATCAATGCCCAACGCCTGCTCCGTAAAGTCTGTGAACACTGTAAAAAACCGATTGAGCTGGATAGTGTAACCAAAGAGCGCATCAGTAAAGCCCTCAGCAACCTACCAGCCGAGGTACAAGCCGAATTTGCCAGTCCTCAGCTCTTTAAGGGCGAGGGCTGCCCCGCCTGCAACGGACTTGGATACCGAGACCGCATTGCCGTGGTTGAACAACTTGTTATGAACAAAGAGCTAGAAGATATGCTCAGTAGCAATGCTCAGGTTACCGCCGATCAAGTTGAAGAAGTAGCCGTAAAAGCCGGTATGGTTACCCTTCTGCAAGATGGCCTTATTAAAACACTACGCGGACTTACCACACTAGAAGAAGTTGAGCACGTCCTAGAGTTTTAGTCTCTTTTTTATCAATTTATTGTAATTTTTACATCATTACAGATACAAAAGTTGATGTACAGAATGATGTTATTTTTACATCGTTTAGCATGTATTGACTAAACTTTGCTTAAAATCTTCTATCCAAAGCCATTATTACTGAACAAAAGTATTGCACACTATAAATGTGTTCGATATAGTAACCTCAAGAGTAAGCGTAAGCGAGTTAAATCAACATCATGAAGAAGCAACCATCCGTCCTCGGCAAAACCCTGCGAGTTCTAGCATCACTCGTTATTGCAGGTTATAGTTTTCTGTCACTTACAATGCCCCAGAGCGCCAAGGCAGCCACCGCCCCGAGTGAGCCCACTAATGTCAGCGCCACGGTTAATGGAGATGCGATTACCATTGACTGGTCGGCTCCCGTATCTGACGGCGAATCCCCCATTACCGGCTGGCAAGCCCGCATTAGACTTTCAGGCGATACACTATGGAGCTCTATGTGGGTGCAGCCCAACCTTAACCAGATAACATTTGCTGGCCTAACTGTTGGCGAGGAATATGATATTGCCATGGCCGCCATTAACAACATTGGCACCAGTCCCGATAGCGAAGTGCTCAATATCTTAGTTGGTGATGTTCCTGATGTAGTAGAAGACCTTGTGTTTGTAGACAATGGCGACGGCGCGCTGCGAGCAACCTGGGCGCCCCCCACCAACCCGGGATCAAGTGCCGTTACCGAATATGAATTTGCCTACTCCCTGGCTAATGCAGAAGACTGGGACCCTTACACTGTAGGCAGTCCTTCTGCTATGGTTATTGGACTTGCAAATGCACTATACGACATTCGCGTACGAGCCAAAAACAGCATTGGCTACGGAGAATGGACCTATCTGCGCGATCAATACCTCGGCGAAGTCGAGTACCAAATAAGTACTTGTGAAGAGTTACAGGCAATCACTAATGACCTAGCTGGCGACTATACGCTGCAAAACGACATCGACTGCTCTGGTATCGCCAACTTTACCCCGATAGGTATGAGTATTGCAATATTCACTGGTACGTTTGAGGGTAATGGACACACAATTAGCAACCTCACTATTAATCGACCTTTGGTTAATACTGGGCTATTCCAGATACTTGGTAATGCTGAGGTTGGTAACTTCACCATATATAACGCCACAATTACCGGGGCGCAAGCAGCTGGCGCAGTAGCCAGTGCATCAGCCAATAGTAGCGTCACCAATGTACAGGTAACCGGCTCTTCAATTGCGGCCACTTATGATACTTATCCCGATAGCACCTACGCTGGTGGTCTCATAGGCTACACCCTGGGGGCGGGATCAGATAGCTACAGCGTCACTAACTCCTCGTTTGCCGGCACTGTCAGTGGTGTACATAACGTTGGGGGGTTGCTCGGGTATGGCTTAAGTGTAGCAGTGCGTAATTCACATGCAGCCGCAACCACAACAGGCACCCAAAATGTTGGCGGGCTTGTTGGCTACACTATCGGCTCAGCTATCGACCGCAGTTATGCCACCGGGTCAGCCACGGCCGTATCGCAACGAGCCGGTGGCCTGATTGGCCTGTCCGAAGGCGACACTATTAACGATAGTTACGCCCGTGGCGACGCCACAACACAAGACCTGTATTATGCCGGTGGCCTTATTGGTGCCATGAATGACAGTGATCTATCGCGCGTTTATTCTGCTGGCGTGGTCAGTGGCTACGGTATTATTGGCGGACTGATTGGCTATAATGTTGGCACCTCAACCATAACCGACAGCTTTAGTGCGAGCTATGTGCTTCCGCAGGATGGCGGCTGGGATGCTCGTGCCAATAACGGTTTTGTGGGTATTGATTATGCCGACGAGATTACCTACGCAAACAGCTTCTTTAACTCGATCAATGTTAATCCTAACTGTACACGAGACAATGACTTCAACATCATTACATCAAGCGACTGCACCGGCATCAACCTACAGTTTAACGAAACTATGTTCAAAGAAGCGGACGATGCGCCTATCAGTAACTGGGACATTGGCGGTATTTGGCACCTCAGCGCTGATGACTTCCCCACCCTATCACCCATCCGCGAACCTCAAATTCTCTGCGAACAAGCCACCGCTACCGACACAAGTGTGAGCGTGGCCTGCCAGTCTGATCCTGACGGCTGGGGTGCAACAACCTGGGAGATGCAGTATAAAAAGACCAGTGCCGCCACCTGGGCCGATGTTACCCTGAGCGATCCGAGCATTGCCCGAGCCACCATCACGGGGCTAGCTTCAGGCACCGACTATCAAGTACGCTTCCGCTTTACCAACGATTGGGGCATTAGTGAATGGGGCCGCATAGATGCCAAAACCACCGGCATCGCCCCGGTAGAATCGGTAGCCACACCTGTCTCATCAGTCGTCCGAGCAGTAGCCCCCGCAGCCGTAGTAGAACAAGTTGAGGCCGAGAGTAGCAAGACCTACCTTAACGACTTTAGTGAATTTAGCAGTAACACAGGCAAGACTTTGGAGTTAGCACTTGGTCAAATTGTCTACTTCTACATCCGTGGTGAGCTGCATAGCGCTACCGTCATTGAGCTTGGACCAGATTATGTGACCCTACGTATCGCCTCTGAGCCACAAGAAGTCCGTATAAGCCTGGGACAAACACAAGAAGTATCAGTGAGCCCTAATGGCAGTAAAGACCTACGTGTGAGCCTCACAAAGCTCCAGGACGGCAAAGCAACGCTTACATTTGCCGAGATTACTGAACCTCCGGTAATAGCCGCCGCCACAAAGCCAATCAGCAACACTACTGTCTGGTGGCTGTTCCTCCTCTTGCTCCCTGTTGGCTACTATCTTGCTGGCCACAAAGCCCCTCGCCACGCCTAACTATTCATAATACTTCACTGTGTACTCAGTGAATCATTTATAAGGAGGAAACCCCTGGCCAACCGCGCACGAATGCGAGGTTGAACCAGGGGCCCAGCATCTGATGGATCACCCTATTGCTACCCCGCTTACCGGGGTTTAGGTGCCATGTAATTGCTTAGGTGCCATGCAATGCCATGCAATGGCGGAGGCGGCACTACGGTGCCGAATTTCTTGGGGGGGTCATCGAATTACTGATGACGGCTACCTAGGCCGCTATTGCGCGCCTTGCGGAGTGAACCGCACGGGTGGTAGGTTCCCGTTTATTTATTGGTTGTGGCCATAATCCTCGGGCGACCAATTGCACCGGAGGATTTGCCTTTCGGCTGGCAGGATGCTCGTTTCGCCGAAGCAATTCGAACATGCAACTACTATAGCAAACAACTTATGTTTTGTCAATACTTTTCTTGTACTTTATGTACCTCAACAGATAGAAAATTCTTTCTTGAAAACAAAAATAACCCCCGTGTAAAGGGATTATTAAAACATAAGCAACATGGTGGAGCTGCCGGGTACTGCCCCCGGGTCCGCAAGTTTACATGACAGCCATCTACAGGTTTAGTCCTCCGTTTAATCTTAGCCAACTGATCTATTCAGAGAACAAACAATCAGTTAGAGCAACCAAATCTTAGCAAGCGGCTTGGTGCCCCGCTTGAGCGTCCCAAGAAAGTTGGCGCCGATTAGATATGCTTGGGCACATACCAGTCGACGGCTGTCTCAATTAAGCTACAGCTGTTGCGAGTTGAGGAGCTGCGAACAGACTCTTAACTCGCGATACAAATGATTCTGCATTTGTGGTTTTGGAGGGTTACGCCCTGCCTTGCGACCTGCCGGTCTAGTCTGTAAAGGATCTCACGTCGAAGCTATATCAGCCCCATGGACTTACATCTTACCAAACATTGACTTATTTGTAAATAAATAGTAGTATATATACACTCTTACGAGACTGCCAGGACAGTATCAATCTCCTGGGACGAGACCCCGAGGTCACACACATGGATAAAGAAGAAGCTCGCGAGATCTTCGATCGAGAGACGCATCTCTTGGTCAGAACGACCCTGGAGGGCGACCATGGTTCGGTTCACGATCTGATCGACTACCTGGTCGCCAGCATCGAACCCGAGGAGCTCCTGGACCTCCTCACGATCATCGTCCACGCCGACTTCTCGCGCGAGGAGCTGAACCTGCCGGCCGACAACCCGCTGCCCATCAGCACCGACGTCGAAGGCCTTCGGCACTTCTGCTCCTACCTCTACAGGTTCGGCGCCTTGCGCTACCTGCGCATGAGCCCTGGAGAACCGATGGGTGCCGGGATGCGTGGGGACCGTGGACCGACCATCCAGGGGCCGCTGCGCTGAGCAGCAAGACGAATGGGTGGAGGGTCCAAGGAGACCAGCCCATAGGCGATTAGGAGAAATCTTAGTCGCCTTTCGTATGCCTTTTAATAAAATGATATCCAAATAGATATCCATTTGGATATCATTTACTACAAAGGAACTCCACTACCCGGCATATTATTCTTTCATACAAATTGCTATAATACGCTTATGAAAACACCACGCCTCCGCGTAAATATGATCAGCGAGACTACCTTTACCGTCCGTGGCCACGGTGTCCACACTGCTTTTATAGAAATGACCAAGGGAGTATCGGCCCGGCCTGAACTGGACGTTATCGTCAACAAATTCCGTAAAGCCGATGTTACCCACATCCAAACAATTGGCCTCTATAGTGCCCTGCACCTCCTATCCCCTCGGGGTGGCAAAAAAGTCGTATCGGTACATGTTATCCCCGACTCACTGATTGGCTCAATTAAGGGCGCAGAAAAAGTCGCCAAGCTCAGCAAGGCGTATCTTAAATGGTTCTACGGCAAAGCCGATATGCTGTTGCCGGTAAGCCAAGAAACCCAAAATGCTCTCAAGAAAGACATGGGCCTCACCAACAAAAGTCAGGTTTTATTCAATACGGTCAATAGTGTTGAGTATATTACAACGCCAGAACAAAAGGCTTCTGCTAGGAAAAAAATCGGTATTAAGCCTGGTCAATTTGTAGTTATGGGTAACGGCCAAGTGCAACCTCGTAAACGTTTTGATGCCTTTGTAGCTACCGCTAAACAACTGCCAGATGTAGCCTTTATTTGGGTTGGCGGTATCCCCTTTAAGCGCCTTGGGGCAGATTATGACAAGATGCAGAGCCTTATCCAAAACGCCCCTAGCAATGTAACCGTTACCGGCGTGATTGAGCTCAGTGAAGTGCGTACCTATCTTACCGCCGCTGACGCCTTTATGTTGCCCAGCGACCAAGAGAACCATCCCCTAGCCATGCTTGAGGCCGCCGCCGCCAGACTACCTATTGTAGTGCGCGACATCCCACAGTACGACTCCGCCTTTGGCAACGATGTATTACGTGGCGACGACGCTAGCTTTGTGAGTATCATCAAAAAGCTCACGACTGACAAAGCCTATTACAATAAAGCCGTAAAGGGTTCGATCGCCATCGCTAAGCGCTTTGATACGCCTAATGCCGGTAAAGAGCTGCTGTCAATTTATAGCGCACTGGTACAGGATAGATAGCTATGCGTATTGGCATGTTTACCGACTACTATCTGCCCGTTAAAACCGGAGTCAGCACCTCGGTAGCTAGCTTTCGTGAGCAACTAGAGAAACTGGGGCACGAAGTTTATATCTTTGCGCCGTCAGCTGGCATCTTGGTGCGCGAGGAGGACGATCACATCATCCGCTTCCCGGCCATCAAGGGGTTATTTGTAGAAAACTACATGACCAGTGTATTCTTTCCCCCTCAACAAATCCGCAAGATCGAGAAGCTCAACCTGGACATCATCCACTTCCACACCCCATCACAGATTGGGCTACTCGGTGTACATGTTGCGCTCAAAAACGACATTCCATTAGTCACCACCTACCACACCGACCTGCATGAATACGTAAAAACTTATCCAGTTATTGGCGCTGGCTTTATGTTTCTCAACCTCGCCGCCCCAATCATTACTGGCGGTGGCTTTAAAGATGTAAAAATTACAATGCCGTCCCGAAGTCGTCAAAGCATGAATGAGGCGGCCGTAAAACACAGCATGACCCTTATTCATAATTACTGCGCGCTGGTAATTGCGCCAAGTAAAAAAATGGAGCTGCAGCTCAAACGCTGGAAGACTACCGCTCCTATCGAGATACTGCCAACTGGTGTAGATAAAATTACAACAACAAAGGCTGAAGTTGTTGCTCGCAGAGAGCAATATGGCATCTCTGATGACGACCAAGTAGTGATGTTTACCGGGCGTCTTGGTAAAGAAAAGAATGTTGAATTACTTATAAAAGCCTTTGCTAAGGCCAGAAAATCAATGCTGAACCTTAAGCTCATGCTGGTGGGCGACTTTAAACATAGCGATAACTTGCTTGATCTAGCCGGTGAGCTCGGTATTGCCGACTGGATTATTAAGACTGGCTATATCGAGAATGACCAACTAGGCTCCCTGTTTGGCTGCGCCGACCTGTTTGTACTCCCCTCGCTAAGCGATACCCAGTGCCTCGTACTTAATGAAGCAGCCCATGCTGGTCTTCCGCTTATTGCGGTAGATGGCCTTATTAATGACGTTGTCCAGGACGGGGTCAATGGGTACATCACCAAGCCAACCGTAAC
>CAYXHD010000019.1:0-8873 GCA_964464915.1 uncultured Candidatus Saccharibacteria bacterium | reverse complement strand
CCAAGCGGCTTTTCCTGAATAGTCACAACGCCGGCCTTGGCATTGTCTAGGCGGTAGGAGTCTGAACCATTGGTGCGCCCGTCTACAAACTGGCCATGGAATACATAGAACGTCAGGTCGGTGGTCATAGCCTTAACCGGGCCACTCAGGAGGATTGCTGCAGTGGCCATGGCAACAACCGGTGCTAGTAAGCTAAGCTTCCACCAACCCTTGAGTCTCACTAGTAGTAAGGTAAAGACACCAATAACGGCACCAATCCAGGCGCTGCGCGAAAAGGTGTGAAATAGCGCAAAGGCACTCAGGACGGCAGGAATAAGTGCCACCCATTTTTTGCGCATAACAAGCCAGAGGCTCAGCATCAGCGGAATTATCATAAAACTACCAAGTTGATTAGGGCCGCTAAAAGTCGCAATAATCCGGATTGAATTTACTGCCGGGTCTACAAGGTGATATGGGATAACCGTACTGGCTCCATAGCCAAATCGCGTAAGCCAATCAATAGGCAGGAGGTACACTTGAGCAACGGCAAACATTCCTACGGCGGAGGTCACAGCTAATAGGCTCTTAATAAGAGTGCTCCATCGTTCTTTAGTGAACCGGGGCGCTTGCATCACCACAAACAGGAGTAAAAAGCTCAAAGTGGTTTTTATGCCAAGGAGTGTATCAAAAAAACCAACACTATGATTCACAACAGTCACCACTAGCGCGATGGCGATAAACAGCTTTGCGGTCCAGGCGGCAGGTTGGGCAGTAACACGTTGCTTAACTTCTTTATTGGTAAAAAATATCCCCCAGGCCGACACCGTAGCAATTACCAAGCCAGCTTCTTTCCAGGACTGTAATAGGGCTTGTTGGCCGGTTAGTTTGCCCAGGCTAATGGCCATAAAGGCGTGCACTGGCATAACTATGACCAATGCTAATAAAAAGTAGAACAGGTAGTTGTCAAAAAAAGATGTAAGACGCTTCATGCTTATTATTGTACCCCAGCTAGGCTGCGTTTATAATCCTCAAGATTTTCTAGGGCGATGCCAATACCTTTAACCACGCAATGTTCGGCATCTTCGGTCACAACACAGGGCACGCCGGTGATTTTGGTTAGCATAGCATCCAGATTTTTGAGGAGTGCTCCCCCACCAGCTAGCACCATACCGCGGTCAATGATGTCGCTGGATAGCTCGGGTGGGGTTTGTTCTAATACGGCGCGTATGGCTTCTACGATGTCGCCCAGCGGTTCTTGCATGGCCAAACTCAGTTCGCTCACCCCAATGGTCACGGTTTTGGGGAGTCCTGCAATGACGTCACGACCACGAATCTCAGTCGTCTTATCGCTCCCTACCGGCAGGGCACTGCCTACGCGGCGCTTAATATCTTCGGCGGTCTGAGTGCCAATCGCCAGGTTGTAGCGCTTGCGGATGTAATCGGTAATAGCGGTATTAAGCTGATCGCCGCCTACCTTAACACTATTGCCGGCCACTAGCCCCCCCAGTGACAAAATGGCTACGTCGGTGCTGCCACCACCAATAACTACCACCATATTTCCAGCGGCAGAAGCAATGGGAATGCCAGCACCTAAACTGGCGGCAATCGGCGATTTAATAAGATAGGTGGCGCGCGCACCGGCGCTCAAGGCAGCATCAATCACGGCGCGACGCTCGGTACTGGTGGCGCCAGCCGGGACGGCAATCATAACATCGGGACGGCTCAGGCTAAATCCGCCAGCGACCTTACCCAGGTAGTACTTCATCATACTCTTGGCGGCTTGATAGTCGGCAATCACCCCCTGGTGTACGGGTTGCGAAGCACGGATATTCTCGGGTGTTCTGCCCAGCATATCACGAGCTTCGGCACCAATCGCTACAATCTTATTGGTCTCAATATCGGTAGCTACTACACTGGGCTCATCAAACACCACTCCCTGCTTTGGTACGTACACGCGAGTGTTGGTGGTTCCTAGATCAATTGCGATGCGTTGTGATATGCCAAACATACCTTATAAGTATAGCGTGTTGCTACCGCATGAGCTAGCGATTGGTGTGTGGTACGATTTTTAGACTGAGCACAAGAAGCTTATGGCTGCTCCGGACGTTCTCAGTTGTCCAAAGTTTATCTTTTCATAAAAGCAACTGGGCCGGCTGGTGTATGAAACACCAGCCGGCCATGCCAGGTCGATGCGGAGATCGTCACTCCCAGCCGTGCCCGAGCAGGTCGTCGCGTCGCAGCGCCTGCTCGAACTCGGGAGAACCAGGGTCTGGATGGACGGGAATGGTCTCGAGGCTCTCGAGAGCAGGCCGCATGCGGGTGGCGAAGTATTCCTTGTCCCATCGATCTCCAGCGGTGACCGTGAGGTTGCGGTTCTGGTCGTCGCCGAAGTGTCCGGAGGCCATGATGGCCATCACCAGGGTCATGTCCTTGTCGTCGATCTTGATGATGCCGGCACGGTTCATGGCCTGGACGTACTTGAGGTCGGCGGCAGCCCGCTCGTGGAAGCGAAGCTTGAGGGTGTCAGCGGTCTTGACGCCGTTGAGTGAGCTGAAGCTGAGTGAGCTGAAGTCGTCGGTTTCCATCGCCATGGGGTCTCCAAGCAGGATGTGGTACCTGGTCAACCAGGATTGATATGTATGTTATAATGAAAATTTATAAAAGTCAAGCCTATGGCTCGGCATGCGGTGCGGTTTCGAACTATCCCAGCCTAAATCTTCAAATGTATTGAAGACTTGGGCTGAGGCCTCAGCCCCGAGTCCTTGCGGTCCCGGAACTGAGGTTGCTCAGAGCAGTATTCCTACCCGACGAGCTTGAGCATCCGCTCGAAGTCCTTGGCCAGGTTTGCGGCACGTTCGACCCGCTTCGAGCTGTCCACCGTGGTACGGTAGAACTGGACTCGGGTCTTGTGCCACATGGGGTTGCCCCCTCCCCAGACGATCTCGACGGCATCGATGAGCGTGTAGCCGTTGGCGCCTCGTGGAGCCAGAGCCTTGAGCTCGGTGATGTCGTAGCGGAAGAACGCCTCGTGGCCACCGATGATCGTCTGGAACTCGACGGGATCACCGACGGGCTCCATCTTGGTTACCACGAACTCCGGCTCGTATGTGTCCACCCGGGCACCCTTCTTCGGGTACATCGTGAAGTGGGTGTCCTTGATCTTCATGAGACGCCGCAGTCCGACCTTGTTGACCGGCTTGACGGGCTGCAGGAGCTGGCGCCACTGCTTCTTGATGAGCTGATCGGCGGAGCCCGGACCCTTGTCGATCGGATGGGCCACGGCGCCATTCGGCACACCGACGAAGCGGACTCCGTTCCACCACTCGTGGCAGATGACGTCGAACGCCATACTCTCGTGCGCTTCGTGATGGACGTTCATGAGACCACCGGTGGACAGCAGGTGAGCGATGACCTCGCCCTCCCGGAAATGCCACTGATAGCCACAGTTGCTGGCGTCACCGCACTGCAGCAGGAACGGGTCGATCACATCGTCCTGCATCGCCTGTTCGCGGCGGCTGAGGTAGGCCTGATGAGTGCCCTCGTCGAGTCCGTGGCGGTTGTCCGGGACCTCACTGACCTTCTCCTGGAGCCACTGTGAGGCGAACTCCATGTGCAGAAGGGTGAAGTTCTCCAGTCGCTCAAGCCCACCAAAGCGGGCCAGAAGTACGGGATCATCCATGACCTGTGAGGCGCGGAGGTACTCGCAGAACGGGTGTTCGTAGCGCTGGTAGTAGGTCTCGTAGTCGACGACGAAGATCTTGTCGTCATCGGCGGCGTCGACCAATGCCTGGAACTCCTCGACCGTGATGCGACCACCGCGGCTGCACCGGCTCTTGTCCTTGTACTCATGGCTGTAGGCCTTCTGGATGCCGTCGAGTGTGGCCATCGGGCCAACACCGTGGGCGATGACGAGGACGAGCCTGCCATCACGGTCTCGGCCGAGGTACTCGGCGCTCGAGGTCGTGAAGTAGGTCGCCCAGGGGAAGTCACCAGGCTTGGATGCGAGGCGCGCGTCGATGATCTCGGGAAGGGTGGCGATGTGCCCCTTCTCCCCGATGTACGTCGTGGCGAACTTCCAGGCGGCAACGAGGCCGTCTTCGTGGTAGAACGCCATTGCTTGCTTCTTCATGGTTCTCCTCTCCCCGTTCAGGGGTTTTGGGAGGTGGATGGGAATGTACTCATATTGCTTGCTTACTATATCATAAACATGTACTTTGTAAATACTTGGCTAGGCATGCGGGATTCGAACCAGTCCTTTGACCTCGAGGCCAAATAGGCATATACTCAAAGGCGATAATGAATACATTTAAAAAGATTCTCCTCATATGTTCTTATGTATTAGTCGCCGCGGTTATTGCTGGTGGCACCCTATTGCTGGTGTCGTATGGCCAGGGATATAGTTATGACTTTAAAAACCACAAGTTTGTGTCTAACGGACTCTTGATTCTTGATAGCACTCCCGGCAACGCTCGATTAACGATTGATAATAAGCTGACGCGCAAAACCACCCCTTATCGTTCCACATTGCGCGTTGGTCGTTATGATATAGGCCTCACCAAAGAAGGTTACCGCCCTTGGAATAAGCGTATTAACATTGTGGCGAGCGAGGTTGTGAACCTGGCTCTGATTATTCTGGTACCAGAAAAGCTCCGTACCAGTGTAGTTGCCGATAGTCTGGATACTACTGCAATGATCGCCAGCTCGGACCATAAGCACCTAGCTGCGATAACCGGTGGTGCCAAGCCAGGCTTATGGCAGATTAATGCCGAGCGGGCCACTGCTAAAAAAGTCTATACACCTGGTGATGGTCAAACGATCCAGTCTGGCAGCTTGTCTCGCAATGGTTCGCGAGCACTGCTGCGGGTTGCCCATGCCGACGGTGTACATGTGCTGTACATAAATATGGACAATGGCAAGGTTGAGGATCTGACGGTCGACTTTAAAGTCGCGCTGGACGATTTGCGTTTTAGTTTTAGTGATGCTAATCGTCTGTACTGGCTCAGTGCCGATGGGTTGCGTCGCATCGATGTTAACTCCAAGACCCTCTCTGCCGTTTTGGCCGATAAAGTAAGCAACTATACCTATGATAACGATCGAGTTATTTACATCCAAAGTACCGATGTTGGTAAAGTGGTGGCTGTTATGAATGCCGATGGCCGAGACAAAAAGACCCTTATTGAGGGCTTGGTAGAGAGCCCAGGTTACGCCATGACCTACGCTAGCTTCCGCGATAATGATGATCTGGCGATTATTCCGTCGGCCAATAAACAGATGACGGTCTATGAGTCTATTTATTCTGATAACGTGGTAGCTCGCGTGGTGGCACGTGATGTAAACGGCGTATTGCCTAGCGATGATGGTCACTACTTTGTGTTTACCCGCAGCACTGGCTTTGGAAGCTATGACTTGGGTCGAGGCAGAATTTATGACGGCTTGTATACTGATAAAGTTGACGCTATTAGCTGGTTTAACGGCGCTCATGTAATAGTAAACTCTGGCGGCAAAACGCGCCTAGTGGAGTTTGACGGTGGTAATTCTACCGATATTGGTGATAGTCTGCCCATTGCCAGTATTGGCATGCACGACCAGCGCCGCATTGTCTATGTAGATTCCAGGACCAATAAAATTACCATTGCCGACTTACGCAAATAGTTACGCCTGGTAGTACAGGTGGTCTTTAGCAGTAAGTTATCACAATGATATCATTCTGATAACTTACTACTATTGCCTGTCGTTTACTTCAATCACTTCGCCGCGTAGGGCGCTGCGGATGTTCTCTATCCAGGTAGTTACGGTACCAGTTACACCATTATTACTGGCGGCACCAGGTAGCACGCTGTTGACCTCATTAACCTCTGGGGTTTGCGCAATCGTTGCGGAGGCTTTTGGTTCAGGGCTAATTTGTTTGCCGCGTACGATCAGGCGCTTTTGGGTGGTGCCAGTTGGCCAGCAAGAAATAAGCGTCGATGTTGGTGTAGGTGTGGGCGCTACTACGCTCACTTCTGTTGGCAAGATGATGCGTCGCTCGTAGATCTGGTATTCGTAACGCGTCCCCTCGTAATCAATGGTGTAGGTGTCGCCCAGGGCTAACTTTTCTAGCAGCACAAAAATAAACTTATAGCTACCCGGCTTGTCCCAGTCGTTGCTGCTGTGACCAAATAGGACGGAGTTGCCAACCTCGCCAGGTTTAGCGGTATTGCCATAATGCACCACGCCAGACTCTAGCGCTTTTTGCACATCAGCTTCAGCGATGCTTGGCTCAAAAATAATTGGGGCTGAAACATTTATCTTTGGAATGGTTAACGTAGGGCTTATTGCAACCTGTGCGCCAGTTGTGGTGGCTGTCTGGTTGGTTTTAGGGCTCTCAAATAAGTATTTTAGTTGGTAGTAGAAGATCGGGGCTTTAAAAGCTGCCAAGACAACTGCAAACACAATAACAGCACTCAGGAGCGGCTTGAGCCTACTGGGCATGCTGCGGGGTGGTGTCGGTGTCTTAATGGGTTCTAGATGCTCAGGCGTCTTGACTGGTTCCGGGGGCTTGGTGAGGGGGTTCTGGGCTATGGGTGTGGGCGGAATAGCTTTCTCGGCCGCTAGAGGGCTTACTGATTTGTGGGCGGCGATCATGGCCGCAACATCGGGCACCGGGGCTGCTGCGGGAGCCGGTGCAGGAGTAGGCGTAGTAACAGGTACAGGGGCTGATGCAGTAACTGGCGCAGGGGTTGGTGGTGGCGTGGGCGCCACTGGTTGGGCAGGATTTTTGAGTGAACTTAATGAGAAGCCGGCTGGCTGCGGGGTTGGCGTTGGTGCAGCAGCGGGAGCCGGTGCAGGAATCGGTATGGGTATCGGAACGGGAGTCGGAGGAGCTTGAGGGGGCGGCACGGGTGAGCTTGGCTGTGCCATGACTGGCGGTACATTCATGGCAGCTTCAATCTTGGCTAAACGCTCACGAGCGGCAGCTAAATTGGCTTGATAGGCCTGTTCGGCCTCAGAATGAGGGGTATTTGGATCGATCGCGTCGGCCATATGCTTTACAAGTGCTCACCTTTTACCGTATCATTATACCGTTTTAAGGCTTCAGCCGCAAAAACAAATATGGTATGCCGCGGTGGCGGAATTGGTAGACGCGTCGGACTCAAAATCCGATTCTGGTTTACAGAGTGTGGGTTCGATTCCCACCCGCGGCACCATTTATAACTTGGCGAGTTCTTCTTTAATACCTGCTTGAAATGATTGATGCAGTTTTGCCTTTTCGGCAATATGCATAGCTGCTTGCAGGGCCTCAAATGTGTTGCCGCTATTTTGCAGCCAGAATAGTCCAATGAGGCCTGTTAGGGCACCATAATCCCCGCTACTGATTACTATTTTGGATAGAGCGGCTTTTCCGTTTACCGCGTATATGACGGCGTCTTTGGTTATGACTACTAGCGTTGGTGCGTACTGCGCTGAGGTTGCCTTGGCAATTTCCAGTAATGATTCGTTTGTAATGTTGAGCGGTATGGTGGTATCCGCCGCCAGTTTGGTGGCCAGTCTAAATAATTGCTTTTGATTTACAAAGAAGAGTAGGTTCTCTTTTTTGCTCCACTCGCCTGCCTCATCCATCAGCTGCTCAGAGCTGGCCGATGGAATAACAACGGCAGCACGCGTCTCGGCAACAACTCGCTGCATGGTGAGGGTTGTTTCGCTATTGTTGCTCAGATCGGGTCCGACACATACAACATCCGATTCATCGGCTAAGTGCGTGAGCTCGGCAACGGCATCGCGGGCGATTGAGCCAGACGGGTTGCTGGCCAGTAAGGAGATGCCCTCTAGGCTGCCCACCAGCTTACTGAGCTTGTCTGGTAGTGCGAGGTGGCATTCGGCTGCTCCAGCCGCGTCAAAGCCGGCATAGGCCTTTTGGAGCTCGGCAAAACCATCGCGATGACCGCCCACCAGTAATATGCGTCCGGTGCGGCGTACAGGTCGACTCCATAGTATGTCTTGGTAACTCATGGGTATATTGTAGCCTCTTTGGGTAAATGATCACAATGATATCATTCTGATATTTAACATATATAGAGCTAGGTTTGTACGGTAGGATTGTCAAAAGTGTCAAAATTTGGTAACATAAAGTCTTGTCGAAAATACGTGAATTCGCGTCGACACGTCCCTGCTCCCGAGAAAGGTTTCCATGAAGTCTGTTTTTCACCTCCTGGTTGGTGCCGTTGTGCTGCCGCTGCAGCGATTGAACCAAGCCAACCTCCAACAGGCCGTTCGCAACGCGCAACGAGCGTGCAGTCACCGTGACTGCCCCTGGATGCACTGTCATCCCGGCCTCCATCTCATCGAAGCGCGCCACAAGGGCGCTACCACCTCCGCGGCCTAGCCGCTCCATCTCGCTCCCCCGAGCGCCAGACCCGGATCCCTACTCAGCGTTGAGTAGTGGATCCGGGTCTTCCGACTTTTAGCAGATGTTTGGTATGATACTAGTCTATGGCAGATACCCCAACCACCTACCAGCTATCGCAAGACCAAGCTAATGCCCTGCAGGCCATTGGTGCCTGGTATAAGGGTAAAACGGCGCCATTTATAACCCTTGGTGGCTACGCCGGTACGGGTAAAACTACCCTCATCGCCTATTTGCGCAAAGCCCTGCAGGATTACAAGGAGTCTACTAAGGTGGCTTTTTGTGCTTTTACTGGTAAGGCAGCCCGAGTTCTTGATAATCGCCTCAAAGAGCACAAGGTGGTGCGCGGAGCCGATAATGTTTCTACCATCCACGCGCTTATATATACCGCTCAGCTTGATGAGCATGGATCGGTGGCTAGCTGGCAGCTTAAAGATAAGCTTGATTATGATCTGATTATTGTTGATGAGGCCAGTATGTGTGACGAGGCAATCTGGAACGATTTACTCAG
>CAYXHD010000018.1:4627-9030 GCA_964464915.1 uncultured Candidatus Saccharibacteria bacterium | reverse complement strand
AGACGGCGTGAGCCTGGACCCCTCGACCTACGGTGGCTGGGTCGAACAGTGCCACGCCTTGCTCGACCCTCTTGTCGCGGCACTGGGCCGCTACACGCTGGCCAGCGCCAAGGTGCATGCCGACGACCAGCAGAAGATCGCTGCAGAGGCTGCTCTCTGCTGGGAGCTCGGTGCTCCTCCGCCGCTCGGAGAGCTCATCGACCACTACCAGGAGGGCCTGATGACCGGCGGAGAGGTCGCCAAACTGCTGCCGCTCTACCCCGGGCAGAAGATCCTCTGATGGTGTGAGTGGCAAGGCCTGGCTTTGTCACTCACCTAAGTATGTATACCAGATGTATATTTAGGTGAGTTTATCAAGAACAATGAAGCGTATACTTGACAAAGTTATGCTTATTTGCTATAATACCTCCCAATCCGGTGGAAACGCCGGATAGCAAGCAGATCGACAACCCAACCCGTCTTCGCTTTCTGGGCTGGATACATGCAATCTAGTGCTTATCATTTTTACTACATAGCATCTATCCGGCTCGCAAAGCGAGAACAATCCTGGCACTTCAGCCCAGGCCCGGTACCGTGGAGGCTCACATGAGCGACCTGATCGTCATCACCAACCCGGTCGGCAGCAAGCTGACCCCGAACGGCCCGGCGGCCTACAAGATCCGCCGCCAGGCGGACCAGGTGCTCGAGCGCCACACCGATGACCTCCCCCAGGAGATCGTCACCATGCTGCGCAGCCCCTTCGTCGGGATCGTCCAGCAGGGTCTCGAAGCCGCCAAGCCGATCCTCGCCGAGATCGTCGCTTCCAAGAAGGAGGAGCTGATCAAGGCGTCGCCGGAGTGCAGCGAGGTCCGCGACCTGCTCGCACGGGCGAACTTCGTCTTCACCGGCGAAGTCGGTGACCAGGTGCGTCGCAAGCTGCACCAGTGGGCCCTGGACATCACCGCGATGCCCGCCGAGGACATCATCATCGAGCAGGGGCGCATCAAGCAGCTCCGCGATGCGGTCCGATTCGCCGAGAAGTTCGAGGCGAAGTTCAAGGCGAAGCAGCCCAAGAAGCGGACCAAGGCGACCCCGCCTCCCGCCACGGCGCTGCACCCCATCATCGAGGGCACGCCCACGCGCGAACGCAAGCCCAAGCCGGCCAAGCCGCAGTACACCGGTCTCCCGCCGGTGTGCACGGACTCCACGGACATCTCGTTCGTGGAGGACAAGGCCTTCGCTGTCATCGGTGCAGCCAACGCGCAGGGCGGTCCCCCGCAGCGCGGCGTCGCCGTCCAGAAGAACCTGAAGCAGAAGCAGAAGGGTCAGAAGGGCGGCGGCGTCAAGACCCGCCCGGGTCGTCGCAACTGAGTCGATCTGCAGTCCCCGAGTCGTGACAACGAAGTCACGGCTCGGGGGATCGACCTGAGATTTCAACTCATTGAAGTTTCGGGTCGATTTTTGTTTAATTACTTTTTAGAGAATATTCGATCGAGATAAATACCGGTATGGCTGCCTTTGGTCTTGGCGACTTTTTCTGGTGTACCTTCGGCTATTACCATGCCGCCACCAGCGCCACCTTCTGGACCCATGTCTACGAGCCAGTCACTGCACTTAATCACATCGAGGTTGTGCTCAATTATTACTACCGAGTTACCGGTATCTACTAAGCGATTGAGTACTTCCAGCAAGCGTCGGACGTCTTCAAAGTGGAGACCCGTTGTTGGCTCATCAAGGATGTAGAGTGTTTTACCGGTACTGCGACGACTGAGCTCTGAAGCCAATTTAATACGCTGGGCTTCACCACCCGAGAATGTGGTAGCTGATTGGCCAAGGTGGATGTAACCCAGGCCAACATCGTTAAGAGTTTCAAACTTGCGACGGATAGCGGGGATGTTCTCAAAGAAAGCTACGGCTTCCTCGACCGTCATATCCAACACTTCGCTAATGTTTTTACCTTTGTAGCGGATCTCCAGAGCTTCGCGATTGTAGCGTTTACCTTTACACTCGTCACATGTTACATATACATCAGGCAAAAAGTGCATTTCTATCTTGATAATACCATCACCGCGGCAAACCTCACAGCGGCCACCCTTAACATTAAAGCTAAAGCGACCAGATTTGTAGCCGCGGATCTTAGCCTCAGGTGTCGAAGCAAATAGGTCGCGGATGTTACTGAACACACCGGTATAGGTGGCCGGGTTAGAGCGAGGGGTGCGACCAATAGGCGATTGATCAATGCTAATAACTTTATCCAGGTTTTTAATACCTTCGATGTCGTCGTGCTTACCGGGCACATCGCCAGCCCGGTGATAAGCTTGGGCTAGCTTTTTTGAAAGGATGTCGTTGATGAGGCTGGATTTACCCGACCCCGAGACGCCCGTTACGGTGGTCATCATGCCAAGTGGCAGGCTGACATCAATACCGCGTAAGTTGTGCTCGCGAGCATTCTTAATTACGAGGTGCTTGCCGTTACCCGGTCGGCGTTTTTTAGGTATCTCGATCTTACGGGCACCACTAATGTATTGGCCAGTGAGGCTCTCTTTAACTTTGGAGACTTCCTCGGGCGTACCGGCAGCCACCACGTTACCGCCATGCTTACCGGCGGCAGGGCCTATATCAATTACATAATCGGCGGCACGGATGGTATCCTCATCGTGTTCTACAATAATAACCGTGTTACCAAGATCACGCAGGCGCTCCATGGTTACAACTAAGCGATCGTTATCGCGCTGATGGAGACCAATGCTTGGCTCATCTAGAATATACAGTACACCCATCAGGCTGGAGCCAATTTGAGTTGCCAGGCGAATACGCTGCGCCTCACCACCGGCTAGCGTGTTGGCACTACGGTCAAGCGTGAGGTACTCCAGTCCAACGTCCCCGAGGAAGCTCAGGCGAGCGTTAATTTCTTTAAGAATCTGATTGGCAATATGGGTGTCACGATCATTAAGAGTTAGATTGCCAAAGAAGGCTATGGCCTCGCCAATACTATAGGTGGTAACGTCGGCAATGTTTTTGTCGGCCACAGTAACTGCCAAAATCTCTGGCTTGAGGCGCTTGCCTTCACATACTGGACAGGGTCGCTCGGCCATATACTTTTCTATTTCTTTGCGCACAAAATCACTATCAGTGTCGTGGTAACGACGCTCCATGTTGGGGATTACCCCCTCAAAGGTCGATTGATAAATGCGGCCGCCCGGCCCTTTAACACCAACTTTTTCATCACCGGCACCATACAGAATAATCTTAAGATCAGCGGGCTTCATTTGGTTAACCGGCACATCAATACTAAAGCCATACTTACTGGCAACACCGTTAAGCAGCTTGGTATACCAGGTCATGCGGCTGGTGGTGCGGCTCCAGGGGCGAATAGCGCCCTCGTTAATACTCAGGCGGCGGTTAGGAATAACCAGCTCTGGGTCAACCTCGAGGCGAATACCCAGACCAGTACAGTGCGGACAGGCGCCATGTGGCGAGTTAAAGCTAAAGTTACGCGGGGCAATTTCCGGAAAGCTGATTTCACGATGCACCGGGCAGGCAAAATGCTCACTAAAGTCTTTTTCTTCTTCGCTATCTACAAAGTGGACCTTAACAATCCCCTCACCCAGACCCAATGCCTGTTCAACCGACTCGCTGAGGCGCTTAATCACATCATCATTGATGACCAAGCGGTCGACGATGACCTCAACGGTATGCTTTTTTTGCTTATCAAGATCAGGGAATTCGTCGATATCGTACATGGTGCCATTAACGCGCAGACGTGAATAACCAGCCTTTTTGAGTTCCTGTACTACACCGCGGTGCTCACCTTTTTTGTCACTCACCACTGGTGCGATAATCATGATTTTTGAATCAACAGGTGACTCCATGATCTGATTCACGATTTGATCAGCCGACTGCTTAGTGACCTCACGACCACAAACCGGACAATGCGGCGTACCCACGCGTGCATACAGTAGACGCAAATAATCATAGATTTCGGTAACCGTACCGACGGTACTGCGTGGATTGCGACTGCTCGACTTTTGATCGATCGAGATTGCAGGGCTCAAGCCGTCAATCTGATCAACATCAGGCTTTTCCATGAGGCCCAAGAACTGTCGGGCATAGGCGCTGAGGCTCTCTACATAACGACGCTGGCCTTCGGCATAAATAGTATCAAACGCGAGGCTAGACTTACCGGAACCACTCAGGCCAGTAATCACCACTAATTTATCGCGTGGGATTTCCACGTTAATGTTTTTGAGGTTGTGCTCCCTGGCACCACGAACCACAATTTTGTCATGCATGATCAGACAACTCCACAGCGACTCACATGTCACATTAGGCTCAAATTATACACGCTTTAGGCCGTCGCGGCAACCCTCCAGATGGCGCACCAACAGATATAATTATGTTAATAATGTCACTATAAACTGTCA
>CAYXHD010000018.1:0-4567 GCA_964464915.1 uncultured Candidatus Saccharibacteria bacterium | reverse complement strand
CCCAAAACGAGCAAGTACTGTCTGATACTCGTCGTGATACTGCGGATCGAGATAGTTGCCCTGTGAATCTTTTTCATATCGACCTTTTATTCGGTGGTCTCGTAAACGCCAATTTCCTTGCTCATCAAGCGGGAAAGCAATACCAACACGCTCAGCAATCTTACTCAGTACATTTTCATAGCCATAGTCGGTAGAGGACCAGCTGCCAGCAACAGCAACCTTAGTAAAATTTTGTGTTACGGGCGGCTCAATGATAGTTTCAATATGGTTTTCAGTATTTTGCGAGGGATTGCTACAGATTGTTAAACCCGTTATCTCTATACCTTGCATAGCTTCATCCGTATTGCGCTCCCGCTTCAATGTATTTATTGCGCCGTTAATAAGTGTATGACTAAGAGCAAAATCATCCATTACGTATATTACTGCTGGGTCTGGGCCAGCTTCCGCAGCAGCCATTGTTTTCATTATGCGTTGGCTTTTGTAATCATAATGTATGCGCGACCTAATCTCCTCGGCCTCCCCTGGATCAAAATTACTTGCGCTATCCAGGGTACGTAATACCTTTGCGAGTACTTTGGTGATCACGTAACGAGGGCTTCGATCTCGATAATCATAAATCCCAATTTGTCTACCTGACTGAGCCTCAGCAATAATTTTTTCAGCCATAACATCAGTAGCCCGCTCAAACTCTGTGTTGTTTATATATACCAGGTTTTCAATGAGGTCTTTTATCTCATCAGCCACATCACCGTATAATTCGTTTTTTGGCCCCCTATCACGCCAATCATATGCGACATCCTCAGGATCATGCTCCAGGGCAGCTTCGAGACAATTTGCCAAATACTCTCTTAGTGTACGCAGATATTCCTCCTCGCGCACAGCATAATAAGTGGTCCTATCAACCCTGGCGTACCGTGCAGTATTAAGGCCTTCTGGATACTCAACATTATCTAAGAGAATCTCGCCAGCAGCCGTTGCGATTGCTTGATCAAGATGTGGTGCTGGCAACCTGTATTCTATATTGCTATTGATAGACCTTTCCAGGTCTTTAGATACATCTTTTGAGCCCCAGCCTTCGTTCGATGAAGCATCTGCGCGCTCGGTCATTTCTCTTCCTTCTTCAGCTCTTTTAAATCGGCAATTTGGTCGCGAATGACGGCAGCTTTTTCGAATTGGAGATTTTCTGAGGCCAGTTCCATTTGGGCGGTAAGCTCTTTGATGAGGCGGCCGCGCTCTTCGAGTGGAATCTCTTTGGTGTTGAGTTTTTGTACATCAACAATCTCGGCCTCTTTTTCGGCCTGCATGCGCTCGGCCAGAGCCTTCTTAATGCCGGCAGGCGTAATGCCGTGCTCCTTGTTGTAGTCAATCTGAACTTGGCGACGATCTTGGGTTACTTTTATGGCCCGTTCCATGGAGCCCGTGATCTTATCAGCATACATAATCACGCGACCATCTACATGGCGGGCGGCACGTCCCATAGTTTGTATAAGGGCGCTTTCGCTACGCAAGAATCCTTCTTTATCAGCGTCCATAATTGAGACGAGGGAAACTTCGGGCAAGTCGAGTCCTTCTCGCAAGAGGTTAATACCAACAAGCACGTCATAGACACCTAGGCGAAGATCATGCAAGATGTCGCTGCGATCCAGTGTGTGCACTTCGCTGTGCAGGTACTGGACTTTGATGCCAGCCTCTTTGAGGTATTCTGTAAGATCTTCGGCCATGCGCTTGGTTAAGGTTGTAACCAGGACGCGCTCGTGCTTGGCGACGGTATCACGGATTTCACCCAACAGATCATCGATCTGGCCTTTAATGGGACGAACATCAACGATGGGGTCAATCAGACCAGTCGGGCGGATTACCTGGTGGACGATTTGCTTACTCATACTTTGCTCGTAATCACTTGGCGTAGCCGAGACGTAGATGGCTTTGTTGATGTGGCGGTCAAATTCTACAAAGTTAAGCGGGCGGTTATCCAGCGCACTGGGTAGGCGGAAGCCGTAATCAACCAGGGTTGTTTTGCGGGCACGATCACCATTAAACATACCGCGGACCTGCGGGATGGTAATGTGACTCTCATCTACAAAAAGTAAGAAGTCGTCAGGAAAGTAATCCATGAGGGTGGCTGGCTGCTCGCCGGCTTCGCGATCACTGAGGTAGCGTGAGTAGTTCTCAATGCCGCTCACAAACCCGGTTTGCTCCAGCATCTCCAAGTCAAACTTGGTGCGCTGCTCAATACGCTGAGCCTCAATCAGCTTGCCCTCGGACTTAAATTTAGCAACCTGCTCCTCTAGATCGGCCTTAATGTTCACAATGGCAGCTTTGAGCTTTTCTTGTGGTGTCACAAAGTGTTTGCCCGGGAACACCTTGAGCGAATCCAGCTTAGCAACCACTTCGCCGGTTAAGGGATCGACTTGTCTAATGCCGTCCACTTCGTCACCAAAGAATTCAACCCTATAGGCCGTTTCTTCACCGATCGGGAAGATGTCGACGTTGTCGCCACGGACGCGGAAGGTACCGCGATGGAAATCCATGTCGTTACGGGTGTACTGAATATCCGTGAGTTGCCGGAGCATCTTATCACGCTTGCGAGTGGTGCCGGTCTGAATTTCAAGTGTCAGGGCAGTATAGTCGGCAACATTACCAAGACCATAAATACAACTCACACTAGCAATGATGATGACGTCTTTACGTGTCAGGAGGCTCATGGTGGCAGCATGACGCAAACGATCAATCTCTTCGTTAATGGCTGAGTCTTTTTCTATAAAGGTATCGCTGCGAGCAATGTAGGCCTCGGGCTGATAGTAATCATAGTAACTTACAAAGTATTGCACGGCGTTGTCGGGAAAAAATTGCTTGAACTCGCTGTACAGCTGGGCAGCCAGGGTCTTATTGTGACACAACACCAAAGTGGGTTTTTGCTGATCCTGAATAATATTAGCCATGGTAAAAGTCTTGCCCGAGCCAGTCACACCCAATAAGGTTTGATCTCGATAGCCCTTTTCTAGCCCATCAACAAGCTGGGCGATAGCCTGAGGCTGATCACCGGTTGGTTTATAATCGCTTTTGAGGTTAAACTGCATGTAACTATTATAGCATTTACATAAACAACAAATTAATGGTATAAATCTACCAGCCGTTCCTCAAAGGGAGTAACTATGCACCTCGCGACTTTTATCGAACTTTGGGAGTCCAAGCTGGAACCTCAGGGCGTCCACAAGACCGAAGCCGCACAACAGGCAGTGGCCGAACTCAGCGACGAGGAAGCCTACTTCTTGCTTCCCATCGTTTCATGTCTGGATCATCAGGTCTCCATGACCACATCGGCGCACCAAGATCTGCCAACCCATGCGCGATCAGCTCTCTGCTACTGGCTGGAGCGAACTGATACGCATGAACTCACTCGCCTTCGTGATGCCGACCGAGCCAGGATCAGCAAGCTTCTCATCCGGCCAATCGTCGATAATCCCGTGGATGAAGGGATGGTTCGGAGCTACCTATCTGGAGATGAATGGGAGGCTTTCTGCCAAATGCGAAACAGTCTTGGTTCGCAGGCTTGGGTCGCCCATCAGAGCCTTGAGGAAGTTGCTCGGTTGCGACAGCAGCTTGCCATGCAGCTCGGCGTCACCACGGAATAGTTCGCCCTCGACAGAAGCCCTTGGCTTTGGCCGGGGGCTTCGCCTTTTAAGCCTTTAGCTTGCGATAGCGGTGATCGATCATTTGGGTGAGGCGCGAGACCAGGGTGGCGGGATCGTCATCAAAGATAATACCAGTGCGATTGCGCTTGGCGGCCTTGAGCACATTTTCTACTTCAACCGTCATGCCGCCCGATCCGGTTAAAATACCGACTGGGGTTTTTTCTTCTAGGGCAATCATTAATTCGTTCAGGGTACCGAGCCGTCCGCCGACCATCGCCAAGGCGTCGCACGAACGGACCAGCAAGACATCGCGCCCCATGTAGCCAAAGCCAGTGTAGATAATGCTGCCGTAGGAATCGGTTGGCAGTTTGTACTTATTAATGTGCTCAATACGGCTAGCAGCTGGAGAAAAGCCAATACTGGTAACGTTGTCATCGTGCAAACGGTGAGCGGCGTGAGCGGCATGATAAGGCAAGCCGGTAGTTGCACCGGTGTAAACCACGTGACCTTGTTCCACAATCTGGGTACCTACTGCCTTGGCTAACCCCCTAGCAAAGGTAACGCTGTCCCCTTTGGCAGCACCGGACACACAAATGTTATATTTTAGCTTAGCCATTATAATTCCTCCGGCTTAATGATTTCGTTATCTAATCGTTCGAGTACCTGCTGCCTCAGCACATCACTACCCATATAGCGGGCAAAGATCTCGTTCCAAAGTGATTCACGGAAATGGTAAAGGTAGCGGCCTTCAAAACTTACGCCGTTGGAGTAGCCAAAGGCGTTGTCGACTAAGTTAAAACTGATAGTCTCACCATTTAACTGGGTACCGATGTAGTCAAGCCCTTGCCAGAATTTAAGCTGAGGATCGATGGCATATAGTGAGTCTTCGGCCGAACGCCAATGCAAGTCTTCGGGCTGCACATGCGGCTCAA
>CAYXHD010000017.1:3079-9076 GCA_964464915.1 uncultured Candidatus Saccharibacteria bacterium | reverse complement strand
CTAGATCAAGACGGGGTCGAACACGAACTCCTGGTGCTAGAAAAGCACGCATCAGGTACGTTTGATCGGGTTCTGTATCGAGGCCAATTAGAGGAAGGTCGAGTCCTTACGGTGAATAGTCAGGATATTACGGTGGTATATCTTGAAGATGGCGGTATTGCTCAGGTTGAATCTGAGATTGACCTCCTAGAACTGGCAGAAAAGTTTGGAGATGTACCGCTACCGCCCTATATGAAGCGAGATGCGACCGCGGAGGATGTGGAGCGCTATCAAACAGCTTTTGCCAGCCAAGTAGGCTCGGTGGCCGCTCCTACGGCGTCGCTCAACCTTACTACAGCCCTTCTGGAGCGTATTCAGGCTAAAGGTGTACAAGTGGGCTATTTGACCCTGCACGTCGGCCTGGGGACCTTTCTGCCTATCAGGGTCGATAATCTGGATGGGCATAAGATGCACTCGGAGTATTTTGAAATTCCATCTGAGACGATTGATACTATCCAGAGAGCTAAGCGAGTTATAACCGTCGGCACAACCGTATGCCGTACCCTCGAGTATGCTGCCGATCAGATAGCAGCTCATACCGGATCTGAAGCTATTACTGGTGAAGCCGATATCTTTATCTACCCAGGCTACGAATTCAAGCTAGTAGATGGGCTTCTGACTAACTACCATGCCCCAAAGAGCACCGTATTAATGTTAGCTGCTGCTTTTGCTGGCTGGGACAGCCTCCTCGGGGCCTATAATCATGCCCTTGAATCCGATTATCGCTTCCTCAGCTATGGCGACTCGATGCTCATAATTGGATTGACTTAAATGCATTTTTAATATATAGTTCTGCCATCTCGACATGATCGAGCAGTCTACCTGGAGGCATCAAATGCCCGAGCAAAGCAAGACTCCACTCCTTGACGCCCTGATGAAGGAGAACGAAGACCTCCGTCGGGCGATCGAAGTGTTCCTGGCCTACCGCGTCGATGAGGACCCGAACATCATCGACTGGGTCAAGCAGGCTCTAGAGAGGATCGTTGAGTCCAACGACAGTTGCGTGGAGCTGATGTACCCCACGCACATGAAGCAGTACTTCCCGCGGTCCGAGGCAGAGACCATCATGATGAACATCTCGCCCGAGAAGGACGCCCTGGTGATGCTCCTGACCGCTCCTCACGTGGCCGGCATCCTTGTGCGATGCCTGGGCTTCCGTGCCGTACCTGCTTCGAACCTGAACTGGCAAGGCTCTCCGAGCCCGGCACCATCGCACCAGCCGCTGGACATCCTCAAGCTTCCTGGGGCCTGATCACGTAGGAGTATGCCAGGAAGGAGACGACAACTCCTTCCTGGCATCTTCGCCAATTTTATGACTCGTTTACAGGTTAATATAATAGCTCAACAGATAAGCATAACCATAAAGTACTTGACATTATAGTGCTTATGGTGTAATATGGTACGCATCCTCAGAAAACGGGCATTTGCCTGGCACTGAGGCGCAGGTGAGAGTTAACAAAAGGAGCCATTGGTCTTAGGACCATGACTATGAATAAGTTCTCATACATGCTGCTTGCCGGTTTAACCCTAGCAGCTCAGGTAGTGAATCCGTTGCCTAATGGCACTACCGCCTCAGCTCAGGCTGAGACTAACGGAACCCAGGTTGCACAAACAGTTTACACTGCAGCCATTGAGGGCCCACAAGCCCCTAAAACCCCAGACTTTGACATTGAAGTAGTTGCTCCCCTTAAGGCCAAACAGGCCGCTGAGGCTGCCGCTACTAAGGCTAAATTAGCCGCCCAGGCTCGTGCCAAAACCCAGACTGCTGTTAAGGCAGTGTATGGTGGTACTATTGACGGTGCTTTTGCACTCTTACGTCAATGTGAGGCCGGTGGTAACTATGCTACCAACACTGGTAACGGTTACTATGGTGCCTACCAGTACAACCTTGGTACCTGGGCCAACTACCAGGGCTATGCTCGCCCCGACCTTGCGCCTCCTGCCGTTCAGGATGCTAAGGCCCGCGAGACTCAAGCCCGACGTGGTTGGAGTCCATGGCCTGGTTGTGCCCGTAAGCTTGGTTTAATGTAAATTAGACATTAGCTACGACACACGTCAAACCAAAACCCCTTCTTTTACGAGAGGGGGTTTTTGGTTACATAGAGAAATAATAATGCCAACACCGTAACAATGGGCGTCATAGTATAGCGCTCTGGCTTGCTACGAGAAATAGCATTCATGCCAATCCCAATAAACGAATAGACGGTAATAGCTACCATGGCGGTTTGTGGCCAACCAGCTGGATCAAACAAGGCAATAACACCAGCTTGATTCAAGATGACCGTCATAAAGAAGATGTAGAGCATAATCGAGCTCACACTCGCCACCCGATATCCCACCGGCAGGACCTCATACTGTCCTCCCCAGGCAAAGTGACCGTATGGTTTACCCATAATTAAGAGTATCTGAAAGATCATAAGTCCAATCAGAATAATGGTTGCCAGTAGTGCTGCAATAGTCTGCATAGTTGTTATGATACCAGAACGCTGCTCTAGAAACTATGGGAGCTATTCCTGCTCGGTAATGAGCCTACGGGTGTATGCTTGATGATTAGTGAGAAAATCGAGCATAAACGAGTAATGACGGGTGTCCTCGTAACCCGTGATAGCTGCACCCTCATTTGTCAGCTCATATATAGTGGCGCCTGGGTATGCAAGCAATATAGGTGAATGCGTTGCAATAATAAACTGTGAGCCCTCGGACACCAGCTGCTTAATACGTAGCAACAGCGATAATTGTCTTTCTGGAGACAAGGCAGCTTCAGGCTCGTCCAAAATATATAAACCGTTTGGGCCAAAGCGGTTATTGATAAGAGCTAAGAAGGATTCGCCGTGTGATTGGTGATGGAGCGGGACATCGCCGTAATTTGTTCCAATGAGCGCACCACCGCCGCTCGCATCTAGACTCTCAATATTTGAAGCTACGTTATAAAAGCTCTCTGCTCTTAAAAAATACCCTGTACGTGGGCCAGTGATACCCTTCACGAGCCGTATCTTATCAACAAGAACAGAAGTGGTGTTACGAGTAGCAAAGTTCATATTCTTTGATCCGCCCTCAGCGTTAAAGCCCGAAGCAGTGGCAATTGCCTCTATAATCGTAGATTTACCACTACCATTCTCGCCCACCAGGAATGTCACCGGCTGGTCAAGGCTAATACTATCAAGTCTTTTAACTGACGGGATATTAAATGGATACCGCGTATAATCTACATCTTGATCTAGGATTACACCTCTCACATAATGGTGGTCTGAAAGGTTTTGATGATTACTCATACCTGTATCATAACAAAAAGACGCGTTCGCGTCTGTTAAGCATAGCCATATTGGAGGGCCATCGTGGGCTCTGTTGCTACTCAATTAGTTTAGTTTGTATATACTCATAACCTATTGGTGTTTGGCGCGCTAATCCCTGCTCCTTTAGCCTCTCCCATACCCGACGACTTGAATCATTTAAGATAGAGGATACGAAGTGATATTCTCCAGGGGGTAGATTATCGGGGCCCTGCAAATCAACTACTTGCTTATAAGCTGCCTCACCATATCCCTGATCCTTATGAAGATCCCTGTCCACATGAACCATCTCGATAAATATCTCTCCACGCAGCCCAAGAGATGCCGAGTGATAGCCCAGACCAATAGACCCTAATCTCGCTCCATCTTCCCCTTCGATCGTGTACCATACCGAAGTTTTACTTACTTGCTCCCTATCGGTCAGCAGGACAACTGGATTTTGTCGTATAAGTTCTTGACCCGCTTCGAGTTCTCTTGCTAGTATTTCACCACTAGAGCCTTGCGGTTTTTGTTTTGGTAAATCATCCATAAGTCTATAATACCAAAAAACAGAGCTGTTCACTCTGTTTTAACCATAACCATATTGGAGGGCCACCGTGGGTTCTGTTGCTACTGGGACCAGCTTGCACCAAGCACAATAACAAATAGCTCTATATAAAAGATGAGTAAGGAGACCATTTGAACCCTATAAAAATGCCGCTGCTCAATAATATGTGAAACCGGAATTGATAGGGCCAAACAGACTGCAAGTGCTTTGGAAACGAAGGCTGCAGGTGGTGATTGTGGAATCGTAAATGCTGCCGCCACTCCAATAATAATTACCGAGAAGGCCATAATATAGGCGAAGAAGGCATGATATTTCTCTATCTTTCCTCGAGCAGGAATGAGGGCTTGAATAATATCTGCCACAAATCCTATCGTGGCAGCAGTAATCAATAACGTGGCTTGGGGTGTACCAGCAAAGTACGTCCTAGCAAACATGTAGAAGGATATTGCTGCAACTATATGACCTGCAACGTAAAAGCGTTGGGTACGGGGACTCTTAACGGCATGATGACTGATGGTTGATTTGCGATCGTTGCGCTGACTATACAACAAGTATCCGTGCACTACATTGGCGGCCAGAAATGAAACAATAAGTAGAAGTACTGGATTTAACATATTTGTATGATACCAAAAAACAGAGCCCATGACTCTGTTTTAACCATAACCATATTGGAGGGCGATCGTGGATTCGAACTACTTTGTGCTGAGGACTTCCTCAAATCGGCTAAATGCATCTAGAGCCCCTTCTGCAATGGGATGTTCCAGGCGTTGATGGATGAGGCCGGCGCGCTCGCCGTAAAACCACAGCTGTTGTTCTGGTGTACCGGTAAAACGTTTACCAAACAAAGCAGGACTTTGCTGGTAACTATCCACAAACGATGCCAGATTATGGGTCATATCGGCGGCACTAACCATGAGGGCCTCCGGTCGGGCAGTTTCAAGCACGCGCAGGTAGGCTTGTTTGCGCAGCTGCCAATCTTTTATATGGGGATCGTCACTTACCTGCTGAACGATCTGGAGCACATCGGGGCCAAAGTCTTGCCTCATTTGGTCCAGACTGTAGTTGCTTCTGGCAACATCTTCTATGACGTCGTGCAGTAAGCCGCCAATAATAGTATCTTCACTAACATCTGGATACTGTGCCAAGATCAAAGCCACCCCATAAGGATGGCTAATTACCGGCGTAGCGTCTTTGTCTTTGCGTTGCTGCCCATCGTGCAGGCGGGCAGCAACATCTATTGCTCGGCGGATTTGATCAGTAAACAACACTATTTTTTGTACGAGGCACGCATCTGGAACAAGAAGTAGTAACCAACCACAGCGGTTAGTACAGCACTTGCGATGCGGACGTTTACTAGGTCGCTCACAATGTAGAGGGTTTCAACGTAGAACAGCATGTTCCAGCCGGCCACTTTACGGGCCTTGAGGCCTGGGTAGGCCATAAAGTAGAGTACCGCAATAATGCCCAGGAAGATGGCACCCAAGAAGGCACTACCTAGAGCACTGGCGCCGCCGCCCATCACTACAAATGGTCCCAGGACACTGCTCAGGCCAAATACTGCGAGTGCGCCAATGGCAGCCAATACACCCAAAATGATTGAGGCAATAGGAGCAAATTTAACCAAGAAATCGACTACACCCTTGGGAAGAGTAAAGGGAGCCTTTTCTACCAAATAATAATTAAGGAACCCCATTACATCGCTGGGGGCACCGTTGGTTTTTGCTGATTTAGCCATTACTATGACTCCTAATTAGTTATGGTTGTATTGTAGTACGGCTAGTCGGCTTTGTAAAATGTTACGTCGCCAAGCTCGGGCGGCATAAACCCTTCTCCTGGCTGACCATAGCCAATGTCTTTCATGAGCTGAGTTGGAGCATTGCGCAGATGTAGAGGTACGGTGGCTCCGGGGTTATCGCGGACCGTAGACTCGGCGGCGCGTAGGGCATCATAGGCCGAGCGGTTCTTGGGGGCCTTACTTAGGGCAATTACGGCGTGGCTCAGGATAATTCTGCCCTCTGGCACACCAATACGCTCTATAGCCATAAAGGTCTGAGTGGCTAGCGGTAGCATGGTGCTGTCGGCCATGCCAATATCTTCGCTGGCAAAGATAACCATGCGGCG
>CAYXHD010000017.1:0-2979 GCA_964464915.1 uncultured Candidatus Saccharibacteria bacterium | reverse complement strand
CTTCATCAAGCTTGGCATTGGGAATTTGCTGAACAGCCAGATCAAGTAGCTTCTGAATGTCATCTTCAGTCAGAGCCTTGAGGGTAACTACTCGACTGCGCGAGAGTAATGGCCCAATTACTTCAAATGATGGGTTCTCGGTGGTGGCACCAATCAAAATAATGGTACCGGCCTCCATATGGGGCAGAAAGGCGTCCTGTTGGGCTTTGTTAAAGCGATGAATTTCATCTACAAACAATACGGTTGATTCGCCCAGGCGTTGGCGTTCTTTGGCCCGCTCAATCACCTTCTTAACGTCAGGTAAGCCGCTAGTGACCGCACTGATCTCCTCATAAGCCGCACCACTTCCCTGGGCCAGAATTCGAGCCAAAGTAGTTTTGCCGGTACCGGGAGGACCCCAAAAGATTAAGGAAACCATTTTGTTTTGGTCGACTAATTTTCTGATTATGCCATCAGGACCAACTAAGTGTTGCTGGCCAACAACTTCATCGAGCTTTTTTGGGCGTAGACGCTCCGCCAGGGGCTTATCATTAGATGCAAATAAACTCATACACGTATTATACACTTTTACGAACAAAAGCCGAAAGCTGTGACACTAATTTGAGGTTTAAGCGTTTACTTAAACGTCAAATTACTCGTCTTTCCCCCAGCGCCACTTGGCTTTAGGACCCTTAAGTTTAGAAACAAGTACCAGTACACCGGTAGAGAGCAACATCATAAGAGTATAGAGCAAAGTGTAGGTTTCTTGAGGCTCGACGCCCTCTTTACCGGCGAACCAACCAGTAGAGAGAAATACCGCAATGCCCCACACACCGAGCGATGCCCATCCTTGCCAGCTATTAGGTACCCAGCCATAACCGTATGTTTTACTGCCAAACCACATTTTCTTATCTTGCTGATTAGTCATTTCGTTTTATCATCTCCTCAAAGGTTATTCTACTATAATCAAACTCTTCAATGCCATTTTTGGCATAAATCTGGTGTGTGCTGTATATTTTTTTGTCAGCAGGATCTAGGCCAAGCCTAGCGATCATGGCATCGACCTGATCCCAAGTATCAGCCTCAATTTCAAGATAGGGCTTAAGTTGTGGCCAGTAATCAATATCAAGCTCCACACCATCAAGCATAAACTGCACTCGCCTGTTTTCTTCATAAAACTTGTCGATCATGCCTATCTGATGAAGCAGTTCAATAGTCTCTTCAAAACTACTTACTACAACCTCGTGCTCGATCATGCTTTTGTCGTTAACCCCGGCCTCGCCAGGTTCCAGACGTTTTTTGAACGACAGCGTCACGCGGTCGCCTTCATCACGAACTCGTACCCAAGACTTATCGGTATTCAATCTCCAGTCGGGATAATCAAGCACCACGCGCTTAAATATGCGGTCAAATTGCTTAACGCCGCCTAGTTCCAGAATTTGCTTCTCCAGCTGTTCTGGGTCAATATTCAAGAATTTAACTTCGCATTCTTCCATTATTGGAGAACGTCTTTATAAGCCGCATAAGTGATGTCAAACTGAGAATGGCGCGGACTGGGCAGATCGTCGAGCTTAAACCAGCCGACTTCAGTGGCATTGTCTGGCTCATTAAGCTTGGCTTTGTTTGGATCGAGCTTGCAAAGGAAATCAAAACTGATCCAATGGGTTGGAACCCCATTATCTTCACGGAAGAACTCTCTATAACCCAACTCGACAACTTCTAATGGTGTTGTACCATATTCCTCTTCTACTTCACGAATAGCATTATCTTTGACGGTATATCCAACTTTAAGGCCGCCGCCGCAGTTGTCCCACTTCCCCTGCTCATCACGAGCATTCTCACTGCGCTTATTCAGAAAATATCTTCCATGGCCATCATGACAAATAGCAGAGGTAGTGATACCAACAAAGCTCTTGCCCTTATGATGGCGTATTTGATCTGATGGAAGCTTTTCGTAGCTCATGTATCTAGTATAAACCAAAAACTCCCCTTTCGGGGAGTGCTTTTGGTGGCAATTACATCTTAATTTCGATGTCGACGCCGGCCGGGAGGTTAAGATTCATCAGGGAATCGATGGTCTTAGGAGTTGGCTCGGTGATGTCAATGAGTCGCTTGTGCGTTCGCATCTCAAACTGTTCGCGACTGTCCTTGTGGATGTGTGGTCCTTTAAGGACAGTAAAGCCTTTTTTATCGGTAGGTAGCGGGATTGGGCCTGCTACACGGGCACCGGTACGGATAGCGGTGTCGAGAATCTGCTTAGCAGATTGATCGATCACCTTGCTATCGTAGGCTTTGCTTGACTTCGGTTTTTTCAGTTGTTGTTGCCATGGTGCTAAGGGGTTTCCTTCTTGATCCTTATGAATCGGTTACTTTGTAATCTTAGTTACAACACCGGCACCCACGGTGCGTCCACCTTCGCGGATAGCGAAGCGGAGGCCTTCTTCCATGGCGATTGGAGCGATGAGCTCAACATTGATCTTAATGTTATCGCCAGGCATGACCATTTCTTTGTCGGCTGGAAGAATGACTGATCCGGTAACGTCAGTTGTACGGATGTAGAACTGTGGCTTGTAACCCTTGAAGAATGGAGTGTGACGGCCACCTTCGTCCTTGGTAAGAACGTATACTTCAGCTTCAAAGTGGGTGTGAGGAGTAATGGTACCAGTCTTAGCAAGAACTTGACCGCGCTCAATGTCGGTTCGTTCAATACCACGGAGCAATACACCTACGTTATCACCAGCTTGTGCATCTGGAAGGAGCTTCTTGAACATTTCTACGCCAGTAACAGTGGTCTTCTTGGTGTCGCGGATACCAACGATTTCGATTTCGTCACCAACACTTACCTTACCTTGCTCAATACGGCCGGTAGCAACGGTACCACGACCCTTGATTGAGAAAACGTCTTCAATAGGCATGAGGAATGGCTTGTCTAGTTCGCGCTTTGGTTCTGGGAAGAAGTTATCCATAGCTTCTACCAGCTCGAGGATACTCTTTTCAGCA
>CAYXHD010000016.1:0-10000 GCA_964464915.1 uncultured Candidatus Saccharibacteria bacterium | reverse complement strand
CAGCCTCCATGATGGCCTCTTGTAGTGCATCGTCCACTGTGCTCTCCTTGTGGTCGGCGGGCGATGTCGCAACTATACACCTGATAGGTTATAATATCAATCATGAAGTCCTACAATCCAAAAGATATTGAGCCTAAGTGGCAGTCGGTTTGGGCCGACACTGGTATTTATAAAGCCGTCGATTTTGATGAGCGCCCTAAATATGTGATGCTTACGGAGTTCCCATATCCGTCAGGTGATGGCTTGCATAGTGGCCACGCTCGGGAATACACTATCGGCGATGTCTTGGCTCGTTACAAACGCATGCAGGGCTATAATGTGCTGTACCCTATGGGTTATGATGCTTTTGGCTTACCGACAGAAAATTATGCCATTAAGACTGGCGTTTCGCCGCAAGAGGCAACCGCTACCAACGTTGCCAATTTCCGCAAACAATTTGATAGTCTCGGCCTTGGGTTTGACTGGGATCGTCAGGTAAATACCACCGATCCAAACTACTACAAATGGACGCAATGGCTCTTCTTGCAGTTTCATAAAGCCGGGTTAGCGTACCAAAAAGAAATGGCCATTAATTGGTGCCCAAAGTGTAAAACCGGGCTTGCCAACGAAGAGGTGGTGAATGGCCGTCATGAACGCTGCGGCACATTAGTTGAAAAGAAGATGCTCAAGCAGTGGATGCTTGGAATCACCCAGTATGCCGATCGCTTAATTGATGGACTTAAGGATCTTGATTATCCGAGCCGCATATCCAGCCAGCAGATCAACTGGATTGGTCGGAGTGAAGGTGCTGAGATCGACTTTAAGGCTGGCGACCAAACAATCACGGTTTACACCACTCGACCAGACACCTTAGCTGGCGCTACCTTTATGGTGCTTGCTCCCGAGCATCCAGCTGTTCAAAAGATAACTACTGATGAGCAAAAAGGCAAAGTTGAGAGCTACATTAAAGCTGCCGCTGCCCAGTCCGAGATTGCTCGCACTGACGAATCGCGCGAAAAAACAGGCGTAGCTACCGGTGCTCACGCCATTAACCCGCTCACTGGAGCAGAGATTCCTGTCTACATCGCCGACTATGTACTCATGGGTTACGGTACCGGCGCCATCATGGCCGTCCCAGCTCACGACCAACGCGATTACGAGTTTGCCACTAAATATCAGATTCCAATCATCCAAGTGATCGCAGGTGAGCATATTCCGTCTACTGAGGCCGGAGAGTTGATTAACTCGGGTGAGTTCGACGGTCTTGATTCGATTGAAGCCAAGGCTAAGATCACTGAAAAACTAGAAGCCCAGGGTGTTGCTCGTAAAGCAGTCAAATATCGTCTGCGTGACTGGATCTTTAGTCGCCAACATTATTGGGGTGAACCGATTCCGATTATCCACTGCGAGAAGTGTGGCGCCGTGCCGGTTCCCGAGGATCAGCTTCCGGTAGTCTTGCCTAAGGTAGAAAGCTACGAAGTGGGCGAGAATGGCGAGAGCCCGCTGGCTCAGGTAGAAGAGTGGGTTAACGTTAAGTGTCCAGAATGTAGTGGCCCGGCTAAGCGAGAGACGGACACCATGCCCAACTGGGCCGGTAGTAGCTGGTATTACTTGCGCTACTTTGACGCCACTAACGACCAGGCCTTTGCCGACCCTGAAAAGCTCAAGTACTGGGGCGCCGTGGATATGTACCTGGGTGGTATGGAGCATACCACACTCCACTTGCTCTACTCGCGCTTTTGGCACCAGTTCTTTTATGATCAAAAGTTAGTGCCAACACCAGAACCGTACTTGGCTCGCCGCGGTCAGGGAATTGTGCTTGCTGCCGATGGGCGCAAAATGAGCAAGAGTATTGGGAATGTAATTAATCCAACAGATGTAATTGCCAAGACAGGCGCCGATGCCCTGCGTCTCTATATTTTGTTTATGGCTCCGTATGACGAATCTACAGCCTGGAGCGATGAGCATCTTTCTGGTGTAAGCCGCTTCTTGTATAGGGTTTGGGATGTGCTCCAAAAACCAATCGAGGCATCTGCCGACAGCCTTGAAGTTGATAGAATCATGCACAAAACGATTCAAAAAGTTACCGAGCATCTTGATACCATGCGCTTTAATACGGCGGTAAGTTCGCTTATGGAATGTGTGAATGTACTGGCCAAGCAAGCAGCTTTAACGCCAACCGTTGCGCGGCAGTTTACGCTGTTGTTGGCCCCATTTGCGCCCCATATGGCTGAAGAGATTTGGGCTGAGCTTGGCGAAAAAGAGAGCGTGCATGTATCGGCCTGGCCAGCTTTTGACCCAGAGCTTGTAATTGACGATGTTGTTGAAGTGGCTATTCAGGTTAACGGTAAACTTCGTGGAGTTATGCCAGCCGCTGCTGATGCTAACAAAGAAGAATTAGAAGAGGCTGCAAAAACGGTTGAGTCGGTCAAGAAACACTTACATGATAAAGAAGTCATCAAGACCATTATTGTCCCCGGCAAGATGGTTAGCTTTGTAGTGCGCTAGTAGGGACGGGGGTGGCAGCTCTTCTAAAAACGGACTGTTAACCAAAAGGTTAACCCAAATAAGGTATTTTGCTTTCATGTAGGCAAAAAATGCCCCTACTATTAACCAATTGGTTAACACCCCTTTATAAAAAGAGATATACTATACCTCGTGCCGCAATAATCAGGAGTTTTACCATGCGACACACTACCAACCAAATTGACACTCTTTTCAAAGTTTTAGCCAACGATGTGAGGCGTAGTATTTTGCTAAACCTCTCGAGTGAAGATCTTTCCTTATCATTTTTAGCCGGTCTTTATGACATGAGCTTGCCAGGAATTGCAAAACATCTCAAAATCCTGGAAGATGCCAAACTGGTGCGCTCGTATCACATTGGATATACAAGAATGTATCATTTGCGCTCCAAGACCATTTTAAAGTTGATTGAAGCGCTTACTATCTGGTATACTGATGCCAAGAGTGCGTGAATGACAATACAAGTAGAATCTAATTTGCAGGGTGATGTTGGCAGTCGTGAAAGCTATCGCATCCACGACGAGCCAGCTCCTGCAATGATCGAGGGCGACCCCGAGGTTACGCAGCCACTCAATGGCGAACTCACCATTACGCATGATCCGCAAGGATTAGCCGTGCGCGGCACACTCACTACAGCTGTAAAGCTCGATTGTGATCGCTGCATGAATGAGTATGAGTACTCGCTAACTGCATCTGTTGATGGTCTGTATCAAGACCAGCCCAATGAAGACAGTTGGCCCATTGAAGATGGCAGCATTGATCTTGCTCCGCTCATCCGCGAAAGTATTGTGCTGGCAGTGCCGGCCCGCAAACTGTGCAAAGAAGATTGCACCGTTCCGCTCGAATATTAATTCTAATCAAGGAACCCCCTCATGGCAGTACCTAAAAAACGCCGCAGCAGTAGCAAACAAGGCAAAAAGCGCAGCCACTTGGCACTTACACCCGTCCAGACAGTTGCCGGTGCACCTCGTCGTCTTTCCAAGGCTATTAAGCTTGGTTTGGTTAAACTTAAGCGTAGCTAACAAGCAGAAAATAAGGAATAATCCATGGCATCCAACCGTCATCTTGGCCGAATTGTGGCAATGCAAACCCTCTATGAATATGATTTTCGTGGCGGTGAGGGCGAGCAAGTCGATTTAGACGAGATCCTTGACCGTAATCTTGGTGAATATGACCAGAATATAGATGACAAGGAGTTTGTTAAGAAGCTCGTCAGCCAGGTTTCTAGCCGCCAAGACGAGATTGACGGCATAATCAGTCCGGCCGCACCAGAGTGGCCAATTGAGCAAATTGCCAAGATAGACAAAGCGATTTTGCGCATTGGCGTCTATGAGCTATCAGTTGAGCGCAGTGTGCCACCTAAAGTCGCCATTAACGAAGCCGTTGAGCTGGCCAAAGCGTTTGGCGGCGAAAACGCCAGTAAATTTGTAAACGGTGTACTTGGCACCATTTACCGAAAGAGTGATTTCTATGAACCAGAATCAGAACCAAAATCCCAATCCAAATCAGAAGAAAAGTCGTAGAATCCTAACGCCGCCTAGAGCGGTGCGCGAATTTACTGCCGGTGGTGTGGTGTATCGTCATCGTGGCGGCGACATTGATATTCTGATGATCCAAGATCTTCGCGATCGCTGGACCATTCCTAAAGGCCATGTTGAAGCCGGTGAGAGCTTAGAGCGCACTGCTTTGCGCGAGGTTGAAGAAGAGACCGGTCTTAGCCAACTTAAGATTGGTGAAAAGCTGGATAAATTGCACTTTTTCTACCGCAAAGAGGGCAAGCTCATTTTTATGACAACCCATGTGTTCTTAATGGAGGCGCTGGGCGATACTGATGCGATTGTGCCAGAAAATAGCGAAGGTATTATTGATGTTAAGTGGTTCCCTAAAGATGAGGCGCTTAAGCTTATTGAGTACCGCGACACCCAAAAGTTGTTTAAGGTTGCGCTGCGCAAGCTAAATGCACTGCCAAAAGAGTATGAAGAGGAGGGCGATCATGCCACAAGTTGATATCCATGAATTTGAGCAGGTATTAGGTCTGCATTTTAATGATATTTCACTCCTGGAGCGAGCCTTTATACATCGCTCCTACCTTAACGAGCATCCCAACTTGGGTCTAGAGCATAACGAGCGCCAAGAGTTTTTAGGAGATGCCGTCCTTGAGCTAGTTGTGACCGACTACTTATTCCGCAATTATCCTAACCCCGAGGGTGATCTTACCAACTGGCGTAGTGCTTTGGTAAAAACCGAAAGCCTGAGTGCCGTTGCGGTACAGCTTAAGCTTGAGCCCTATCTTAAGCTGAGCCGTGGCGAGGCCAAGGGCAACGATCGCAGTCGCGCCCTGATTACTGCCAACTGCGTAGAGGCCATTATTGGCGGCATCTATTTGGATCAGGGCTATGACGCCGCCAGGGATTTTATTACCAAGTATATTATTGCGCCACTTCCCAAAATTCTCGAGGAAGGTACGTGGGTTGATCCTAAAAGTCGTTTCCAAGAGCTGAGCCAAGAGCGCCAGGGTCACACTCCGCAGTATAAAGTTATGGAAGAAAATGGCCCCGACCACGACAAAGTCTTCACCGTTGGCGTGTACTTAGACGGCAAGTTGTATGGCCAAGGACAGGGGAGTAGCAAGCAAGCCGCCCAACAATCAGCCGCCGTTAACGCTCTTAAAGAGTACGACACCAAATAACACCGTTGCGCAGATGATCGCGCTTATGCTATAACCAGGGCAGAGAGTTCCTACTCTAGTACCAGGAGGACGATATGGATATCCGTCAGGATACTCATGATGTGCTCCTGTTTGGGGGCACAGGAATCAACAAGCTCTGGCATTGGGCCGGCCAGCTCTACTACCGTGAGCTCAGTCACGCACTGGGTGGCGCACACATCATCAGCCTGGCTTTTGCCGGCATCCTTCATCCGGTGCTCCGGCATCATCACGCCAAACGAGTTGGTGATCGCAAAACTCCATCACGGCGCCCCTTGGTCTTGATTGGTCATTCGCAGGGTGGCGTGGAGGCCTTGTGGCAGGCAGTGCGGTCCGAGCGGCAAGTTGACGCAGTGTTCTGTTTGTCGGCGCCATTGGGTGGTGCACCGCTGGCTAAGCTGGTCGCCTTTTTGAATCGTTTGCCCCGCCCCTTGCGCTACGTGTTTGAGGGCGTCTTGCAGATGATCGAAGGCAGCGAGCAGCTCACTAAACTCCAGGAGCATGCCCGGAGCTGTGCTGCTGCTGGTAGTTGCCCCGAGGTGTTTCTGATTGTTGCCGCTCATGATGGGCTAGTCCCGCTGGCCTCTGGCTGGCTGTTCCCAGACGAATACCCGGCCGACAAGTTACATCGCGTCCTATTGCTGGGTGGCGAAGGTCCCGTGCCAGACGATCTGCCTAATGGCATTGAGGTTTGGCGAACCCTGCCCGGCATGGACAACCACATCACCATGATCGGCTCCCGCCAGCTGCATCATCACATCCTTGCTCATTTGAGCTCACAAGAGGAGGTTGAGGTCGTGATCGGTTCCGTGTAGCAACGATGCTGCGCGGGGCCGACGCACCTATTTATGCATATACTCTTGATGTGGACCGTTAAATTTGCTATACTCATTCTCGCGTCTTAATTGACGCTGTACGTGCTGTAGCTCAGCCTGGTAGAGCATCCGCCTGGGGTGGGCGGCATGTCGCGAGTTCAAATCTCGCCAGCACGACCAGGTCATTTGACCACCAATCGCAGTTCAGGACTTTGGGTTAGAAAACAGTGTTTTGCAACAGACTCGTCTGAGCGGAGCACGCCGAATGGGGATTTGAATCCTCGCCTGAATCCTGAACTGCCCCAATCTCGGGGGATCCACCCCTCGAGAATGTGGAGAGGGTCACCTCCCCGACTCCTTCACTAGGGCCCGGCCGGCCGCATCCCGCGGCCGGCCGGGATCCTGACCCACAATGCACAAATGTATTGCATATTTATGATTAATTTGGTATAAAAGTACTCATGACACATTCAGCTTACATTTTTGTGCTGATCCTGAACCTGCTGCCATTTGGCGCGGGCTCTGATGTGTTATAGTCCATAACGGACAAAAGATCACCAGACGACCCGCTATAATAGGCGGGCTTTTTGTTCCTACCCAATCCCATCCACTCGTACCAGGAGGTACAGTCATGCCCCTCGACAGTGATCTCGATTCCTTCGAGCCGAATCTTGCCCTCCAGCGGACTCATCTCCGCAGTAGCGATGGCCAGCTGTTTGATACGGAAGAGGTTGCGCGCGTCGAACGTCGCCGGCCACTCCTGGAAGCTGCTCGAAGGATCGAAGAGCGTTCGACCGAGGAGTTCCGCCGCGCCGAGGAGATCGCCAAGAGCCACCAGCGCCATGGGTGACCAGCCAGCAGACGCTGAGCCGGCAGACATCACCGCGCAGGAGTAGGTTGTCCCCGGGGTCCTCACAAGGGATCCTGGGGGCGCCTTCACACAATCTGTTCAACAGGTTGACATTTATCACCGAACCGAGTAAACTTATTTCTGTTACGTAAATCAAATTACTAGGACTCTATTACATGCTCGTTATCCGTATGGCCCGTGGTGGCCGCAATAAATACCCCGTATACCGCATCGTCGCTGCCGAATCTTCGCGCGCCGTAACCGGTAAGTTCATTGCTGTGTTGGGTCACTACAATCCACACACCAAAGACCTAACCATCAACAAAGAAGAAACTCTTAAGTACATTGGTAATGGTGCTCAACCAAGCAACAGTGTAGTTCGCTTGCTGCAGCGCGAAAAGATGGAGCTGCCTAACTGGGTAGCGCTCAAGAGCAAGAACAAAAAGAGCAAGCAAGAACCTACTGATGAACCAGTAGTTGAAGCTGCTCCTGCAGAAGAAGAAGAAGCTCCAGCCCAAGAAGAAAAGACCGAAGAAGCTCCAGCAGAATAGCCTTTTGTTCAGATTTTAATAGCACATCGTTTACCATATCGATGTGCTATTATAGTTATGTATAACTACGGAGGCCCGGTATGGCAGAGCTTGATCAACAGTTTGTAGAATATGTAGTAAAAGCGTTGGTAGATAATCCTGACGCAGTAAAAGTAGAACGTAGTGTGGACGATATGGGTACGCTCCTAGAGCTAACCGTCGACCCAGCTGATATGGGCAAGGTAATTGGCAAAGCCGGCGCTACTGCTAAAAGTATTCGTACCTTGTTGCGTGTGCTGGGGGCAAAAAGTGACGAGCGTGTAAATCTTAAGATTGTGGAGCCAGAGGGTAGTGAACGTCCTGAGCGACCAGCCCGAGAAGAGCAGCCCCAAGAAGAAGCTGCTCCTACAGAACAAGAAGTAGAAGAGATTGTGCCTGAGCCAGAGGCCGAAGAAGAAAGTGACTTCAGTGCTCGTACTCGTGCCGATTTAGCTGACCTCGACGACGACTTTTAAGTAGCGTATAGTTAAAGCATAACAACAAACCAAGACAAGGAGATTCCCATGGATGACCAAACAACCCCAGTAACCGACCAACCAGTAGTAGATCCAGCTGTAACGCCAGCTCCTGTTGCTGATCCAGCCCCAATGGTAGAGCAAGTGCCTGCTGAGCCAGTAGCTGCGCCCCAAGCCCCTGTAGCTCCGGCAGCCCCAGTAGAGCCAGCTGCTCCTGCACCACAAGTAGCTCCCGTAGAAGCACCTGTTGCGCCAGCTGCACCAGCTGAAGCTCCTGCTGAAGATGCTCCTGTTGACCCAGCAATGTAAATTGCCCTAAACCAAGAATGAGCCGCCGCAGAGGCGGCTTTTGGTTTACAAAATATTGCATCAGTGGTATTATTATGTAATGAAAATCGACATTATCACCTTATTCCCCAAGATGTTTGACGGCCCATTTGCCGAAAGCATGTTATGGAAAGCCCAAGATCGTAAGCTGGTGGAGATCAATCTTATTGATCTGCGCGAGTTTGGTGATGGTCCGCGCAAAACCGTTGATGATACGCCATTTGGTGGTGGCGACGGTATGTTACTTAAACCCGAGCCTGTGGTGGCGGCGATTGAGCGAGCCAAAGAGGGTAACCCAGATGCCAAGGTAATTATCTTGAGCCCTCAGGGCCAACAGTATAAGCAGCAAGTCGCCCAGGATCTTTCAGGCGAATCCGGCCTCATTTTAGTCTGCGGCCGCTACGAGGGTTTTGACGAGCGCATTATCGATTATGCTGATATGGAGTTGAGTGTGGGCGACTATGTGCTTACCGGCGGTGAATTGCCGGCCATGATTGTAGTGGATAGTGTCACGCGACTTCTTCCAGGTGTTCTTGGTGGCGAGCAGAGCGCCCATATTGAGTCGTTTACTGATCCAAAACTTGTGGAGTATCCACAAAACACTCGCCCGGTAGAATTCCGAGGAGCTGAGGTACCTGAGGTGCTGCGCAGTGGTGACCATGCCAAGATTGATGCCTGGCGCAATGAGCAAGCCATTATAAAGACTAAACAGAATCGGCCTGATTTATTAGCTTAGTCCTGGAAGAACTTCCAGAGCTGTTGGCTTAAAACTTTAAAGTCTGCTGGCGCTTGAGCGGGGTATTCCCAGGGGCCACTCATAACAGACACCACGTAGTCGGTCTTGGCTCCGTAGACAATGCCGGCATCGTGCATGTAACCATATAGGTCACCCGTCTTATGGGCAATTTCAGTCCCGTCTGGTAGGCCCTGCGGAAGTCGATTTACAATTTCTTGCGCCTTAAGGAGTGCCAAAAATGCCGCATTACTATCGGGTTCTAGTAGCTTGTTGGCGTATAGGCGAGCAAACAACAGGGCCACATCATTGCTACTGGTGTGCGGCAGGTCGGCTAGGCTCGTGCCATTATAACCCTGGTTGTGCAGGTCGGCATCTTGGCTACCCCAGTTGAGCAAATCGCCAAGCTGGGCGCCACATGCATTATCAGATACCGTTATCATAGGCTCCAGGCATTGCTCTACGGTCCTGCCACGCGGCAGTTTTTTGCTTAAACTCAACTTTCCGGCATCAACTTGACGATAAATCTGATTAGCAACAAACAGTTTATACAGACTGGCACTGGTAATACTCGTATTACCACCAGTACTGGCAATCGCCCCAGTCTTTAAATCGCGCACACTAATATACATTTTAGAATTAGCTTCTTTGGCGAGTTTATCAACCAGTGACTGTAACTCCCGGGAGTCAGCAAGTGTTTCTTTGGATTTTGATTTGGCGATACTGACGCTTGGAATATCGGAATTATCCGGGCTAACGGCAACTAAGCGACTAGCATTTACCTGCTTCATGGCAAAACTACTCCCAGTTAACACTAAGGGAATACCCACTACAATAGCCAACAAGACGGGGGCGTATTGACCAAGCAGTTGCCTAAACTCTCCACCAAAACTACCGTGCGGTGCGCGCTGTGTGGTGGTTCTGTAGACTTCACTTCTGATGGGTGGGGGCGCGGCAACAGGGCGCGCAGGAATAACAACCCTCCGTGCTCCAATGGAATCAAACTGTCTTCGTCGATTAT
>CAYXHD010000015.1:0-10320 GCA_964464915.1 uncultured Candidatus Saccharibacteria bacterium | reverse complement strand
AAGGCCGTCTAATCTGATATAATAGATACAACATAAGCAGGGGAGCGCCATGTCAGGTCACTCAAAATGGCATAGTATTAAACACAAAAAAGCGGCTGCAGACGCTAAGCGCGGTGCGTCGTTCACTAAACTTGCCAACTTAATCTCAATTGCCGCTAAGCAGGGTGGGCCTGATCCAGAGATGAACTTCTCATTGCGATTAGCAGTTAGTAAAGCCAAGGCAGCTAATATGCCAGCCGCCAATATAGAACGCGCCATCAAAAAGGGGGCTGGCGACAATGGCGGTGTAGTGTATGAAGAAATTACCTATGAGGCCTATGGGCCAGGCGGCGTGGCCATTATTATAGAAACCGCAACCGATAATCGTAACCGCACCGGAACCGATGTCCGGACAGCCGTCACCAAACACGGTGGTAGCATGGGAACCAGTGGATCGGTGCTCTTTCAGTTTGATCACAAGGGAGTAATAGAGGTTAATCAAAAGCCAGGCGAGGACGCCGACGAGGCTATGCTTACGATCATTGAGGCCGGAGCTGACGATATTGAGGAAGCTGGTGATGGTTTTATTGTGTATACCGCCGGCGCGCAGCTTGATGCCGTCCGTAAGCAACTGGTAGCTGCCGGCTATGAAGTTACTAAGGCTGAGCTCCAATACATTCCCAAAACTACTGTTGCTGTTGATGAAAAAGCCGCCGGTCAAATTATGCGCATCATGAATACGCTGGATGATTTGGACGACGTTACTAACGTGAGCGCCAACTTTGACATTCCTGATGAGATAATGGAAAAGCTCTAGCTCGTAATGCGTATCATCGGCATTGACCCTGGCACGGCGATCACGGGCTTTGGCGTAATTGATACCGACGGTAGTAGCTTTTCTTTTGTGGACGCCGGGGTGATCCGCACCCCTAAAGAACAGCCCATGAACGAACGCCTGCTTACCGTTTACGATGAAATACATGAATTGTTGACTGAGTTTAAGCCAGATGTAATGAGCATCGAGCTGCTCTTTTTTGCACGCAACGTTACAACTGCTATGACCGTTGGCCAGTCGCGCGGGATTGTAATGTTGGCTGCGACTCAAGCAAAGATACCAGTATTTGAGTACACTCCAATGCAAGTTAAGCAGGCAGTTACCGGCTATGGTAAGGCTGATAAAAAACAGATACAAGAAATGGTTAAAACGCTGCTAAAGTTGGATGCCATCCCAAAACCCGATGATGCTGCCGACGGGTTGGCTATTGCTATAACGCACGCCGGCCAAGCTAATTATTAAATATATCTTAAATATCCGCGAGGTTGCTTGCCAGATTGAAGTTGCCTATATTATGATGCCTCGGGGTGATGAAAGGAACGCAATTATGGATATAAACAACATCATCAATACACTTGGATTTGCTACCACACTTGGCGGCTTCTTTTACGTTGGCCGTAAACTTCAGATACTCGATGACCTTAAGAAAACTACTGATAACATCCAGCATAATTTAAAGGTAGTTACTAACCACCTTATTCGGCACGACACCAATTTTGATTACACCAAACTCAAGTAACAGCTAGGACTACCACACAAACCCCGAACATCTGCTACAATAGAGGCATGATTGCTACGCTTACCGGAACCATCACCTACAAGCTCGACAGCTCCTTGGTTGTTGATGTTAACGGGGTTGGCTATGAGGTTCTAACTATTGTTGACGATTGGGGTGCGGCTAAAATTGGCGAGCAGCACAGTTTTTACATTTATGAACAAATCCGTGAGGATGCCCATAATCTGTTTGGCTTTGTTGATCCAGCCGCCAAAAAGATGTTTGTGCAACTCCTGAGTGTTAACGGGGTCGGCCCCAAGGTCGCACTGGCTACATTGAGCGCAGCTGGTGTGGATCGTTTGTCGCAGGCTATTGCCAGTGGCGACATTAGCCTATTAAAAGGAGTGAGCGGTGTTGGCAAAAAAACAGCCGAACGCATTATGGTAGAGCTGGCCGGCAAAGTAACAACCAGTGCCGCCCCAATTCACGACGAGACCTATCAGGCCCTTATGGGGCTGGGATATTCTAATGCGCAGGCGGCTGATGCAGTGTCAGCGTTACCTGCTGATGTTACCGATGTGGGTGAGCGCGTCAAGCTAGCGCTTAAAGGAATGAACCGATGATTGAGCGTATTACCTCGGCTGAAGTGGGAGAAGAAGTTGCGCCGCAAGAGGCGCAGTTTGAAGAAACGCTGCGGCCAAAAACATTTGATAGCTATGTGGGTCAAGAGACGCTCAAGGCTAATTTGCACGTAGCCATTACCGCAGCCCAGCGTCGCGGCGAACCAATCGAACATGTCTTGCTGTACGGCCCGCCGGGTCTTGGCAAAACAACCATGGCTGGCGTGATTGCCGCCAAGATGGGCACCAACGTACGGGTTACTAGCGGGCCAGCTATTGAGCGGGCAGGGGACTTGGCGAGCTTGCTAACTAACTTGGGCGAAGGTGACATTTTGTTTATTGATGAGATCCATCGTTTGCCCAAAACCGTAGAAGAGGTATTGTACCCAGCTATGGAAGATTACGGCATTGACGTGATGCTTGGCAAGGGCCCCAGTGCTAAGAGTATTCGTCTTGATTTGCCAAAGTTTACGTTAATAGGCGCTACTACTCGTGCCGGTGCTTTGGGCGCTCCATTCCGTGACCGCTTTGGGCTGGTGCATCGTCTAGAATTTTATAGCGAAGAAGAAATGGTGCAGATTTTGCAGCGCTCGGCCAGTATTCTTAACGTCACCTTAGATCCCGAGGCCGCCCTTGAGCTGGCACGCCGCAGTCGTTTAACGCCGCGTATTGCTAATCGCCTGCTGCGTCGCTTGCGTGATTATGCCCAGGTGCATGGCGAGGGGGTTATTACCAAAGAGATGGCTCATAAAGCCTTGGATATGCTGGAGATTGATGCGCTCGGCCTAGATGCCAGCGATCGCCGGCTGCTGATGTCTATTATTGAGCACTATAACGGCGGCCCAGTTGGCATTGATACGATTGCGGCGTTAGTCAGCGAAGAGCGCAGCACCATAGAAGATGTGTATGAGCCATTTTTGATGCAGATTGGTTTTTTGGAGCGCACTCCACGTGGTCGCAAGGTTACCCCTAAGGCACACCTGCATTTAGGTGTTCAGCCACCCCAGACAGCACAGGATAGTTTGCTGTGAGTCATAGATCATCACGCTCGGAGCGCATTAAGGCCGAGGCTCGTAATCGCCCAGATGTTATTTGGCATGATCAGCAGGGGGGACACGAAGAGTATACAGAGGCGCAAAAAGTCCCTCAGTCAAATGTACTGGCAGGTGGCACCGAGTTAGCGCAATTGGTTGCCGAGGCCGATGCCCATATGGCGGCTATGCGCAAAATTGTGCAATAGTGTATAGTTATTATATAACTGTGGAGAAAATATGGCTGAGGCAAGCTATCTAAGTATGAATCCTGGCGAAAAGGTAATTCTTGAGGCGCATCGTCACTGGGTAAACATCGCCCCGTTCTTTGCAAGTACGGTACTGGTTGTGGCGATTGGTTTTATGTTAATTGGTTATGTTGGGGGTAACCCAGAGGGGGCCGAGCGATTATTCCCCGGCTTAACCCTAGCCATTGTTACGCCACTTGTAGCCCTGCTTGATGTTATTGCAGTAGTTACGTTGTTCTTTGCATACGCCGTGTATCGTCAGAATAAGATTGTGCTTACCAATATGCATTTTATCCAAATAACTCAAACTGGCCTTTTTGGCCGCACTTTGAGTAAGCTTAGTCTAGATGAGCTCCAAGACGTTCGGGGCAGTCGCAAGGGGGTATTTGGCACCATCTTTAATTATGGGGAAATCCTGATTGAAACTGCGGGTAATGAAGAAAACTTTTTCTTCCGCCCAGCACCAGATCCGCTGAATATTGCCGAGCAGATTAACGACACACATGAGTTCTATGAGCGCAAAAATAATGTTCCCTCAGGAATTAATGACGCTCATCAAGGGCCAACACCACCAACTACGCCTGCGCCACCCGCTGCGTAGCCTCGTCGATACTAATAAGACCCTTAGCCGCTAATTTACCTAGATGTAATGGGTAGTCGCTATGCTGGGTGATGTAGTCGCGGATACTCCGTGCATCAGCATTAGTGGCAATGAGCTGCTGTAGCTCTTGATTATTGGGAAGCCACTCGGTAGCCAGTACCGTTTGATGGTTTCCGTGCTGGCAATGGCTGCAGCCTGGCCCCTTGCGATACAGGCGTGCTTGGTTTGTAAAACCAAATTGATCCCAGAGCGCCTTCTTAAGAGGCCCGGCCGGAGTAAAGCTAGTGCGGCAGTACTTACATAAGGCCTCAATTTGATGTTGCACAATAAGCAGTCGCAGGCTGGCAGCCAAGAGGGCTGGAGCAATAGGATAATTCATGAGCTTTGATATAACTGAGTGCAGGCTGGTACCATAGAGTCCGCTAATAACTAGATGATGACTTAAAGAAAAGTCAATGAGCTGCTCGGCTGATGCCCCTTTGCCCAGATCACTTGTTATGATGGTGCTAGGATTTTGGGCAATAACGGCACTTACAATGTCTAAAAACGGTACGGCGTGCGTTACCTCAACCTGCACCACATCATTAATGCGGTATTGAATTGGCTCTTCAATAGTATTGACGGTAGTATGGGGCTGTTGGGCTGCCATGGCCGCCATACTCGCAAGAGTGGTTGGCGCATCAGATCCGTGTCCACCAGCAACAATAACCAGGCCACGACCATCTTGAATGAGCGTTTTGATGTAGGTAGTGTCTTTGGGTCCATAACCAATTGTTTGTAGACTCGGAATACTCTCGGCGGGCGGCACAAGTCGCAGTACCATCTTTTCACCACCAACAACTGGTACGGTGCTTAGCGAAACGGTATGAACCAGGCCACTAATGCGTATGGTAAATTGGCCATGGTGGGGTCGTTCGGTATCGCCCACAGGGGTTCCGGCCTGCACTTTGCACCAACTAATTAATGCTCGGTATCGGGCGAGTGGCAGGGTAGCTAATACAGCCAGGCTTTTACCAACTCGGCGCTTAATGATCAGATTGTCGTCTTGCGGCTCAAAGTGAATATCGCGCGAACCATTTTGGGCTGCTTGCTCTAAAATGGTAGCTAGTAGATCTCGTGTCGAAAGGGGAAGGGGAGTGGTGTCTGCCTTGCGATAGAATCCCATCGCAGTAGTTAGGCTGCGGTCAGTTGCTAGGTAGCGACGGATAGTTTTGCCAAAATAATCGCGCAGAGCCTTGCGAGCTTTTTCATCACGAGGATCAGCCATGGCTATCTTAACGCTGGTAGCAGTTACATCAAAACAAATTACCTTGTAACGCGCAGCAAGCTGACGGGGGAGTTTACGCACCGTCTTGTCTGCGAGGGTTATTTTAGCTAAATCTACAAACGGCACGCCAATACGCTTAGCGTGGGCGGCGGCTATTTGAGCGTCAGAAGCAACCTTTGATGCTAGTACTATCTTTATGAGTGGCTGCTTGCTTTGGCGGCTATCGGCAACTAACTCGCGAACCGTTTGGGTCGAGAGCTTAAGGTCGTAGAGGAGGATTTGGCGCAGCTCACCATCTGCAATTTTCATGATCTTATTGTATCATAATACTTATGCTTGCAGTACGGTTTTTGTTCGGGTAAGCTAGGTGAGTAGGGGTGCTCCAAAAAGGAGGAGCGATGAAAAAAATCGTAAGTTTAGTAGGGGTGGTAGCCATAGTTATGAGTTGGCCAGTTCAAATATTGGCTGCGACCAACGCAAATTATATTGTTATTAGCGAGGTTCAAACTGGATCCTCAAATGATGCATCTCAAGAGTTTATTGAATTGTATAATCCAACCAGCGCAAGTCTGACGCTGGATAACTGGATTATTGAGTACGCTAGCGCCAGTGGCGCAACCTGGACCAAAAAGGCAACGCTAGCCAGTGCCATTCCTGCGCATGGATTTTACCTAGTAGCAACAGCAGGCTATGGAGTTTCTGATGCCACCATGGCCTCCGGTTTAGCTTCTACGGGCGGGCACGTGCGACTCAAAAGTGCCACCGGAGAGGTCATTGATGTTGTTGGCTGGGGAACAGCCACGCAGCCAGAAAATGCCGCAATTGGTGCGCCCGTGGCGGGCGGGAGCATAGAGCGGCTCCCCGGCCGTTTAAGTAGCTTGGCTGGCAATGGTCAAGACACCAATAATAATAGTACCGACTTTGTATTGCGCGACGTAGCCGATCCGCAAAACAAGCTAGCGGCGGTGGAGGATCCAAGCCAGCTGAGCGAGACCGATCCTGATCCCGTAGAAGTATCTCCACCAGAAGACGCGGTAATTACTCCCCCGGTTTATTTGCCAATTACCATCACCGAGGCTTTTCCCGACCCAGCCTCCCCTCTTACCGATGCAAAAGACGAATTTATTGAGCTGTATAATCCAAACAGCGAACCAGTAAACCTGAAAGGCTATGTGTTACGGGCGGGAAGTGGTTTTAAGAGCTTTTATACTATTGGCGACGTTTCTATTGCGCCAGGGGCATACATGAGCTTCTTTTCAGTAGATACAAGCTTGGCTTTACCCAATAGCGGCTCGGCGGTGCAAATCCTGGATCCGCTTGGCAACATTCTTGATGTTTCAGACCCTTACGGTCCCACTAAGACTGGCCAGGCTTGGGCAGACATAAATGGGGTATGGGCCTGGACGCTCGAGCCAACAGCAGGAGCAGCAAATGTACTCAGTGTGCCTAGTGCACTCACTAAGACAACTGCGGCAAAAGCAACCAGTACAAAAAAGGCGACTACCAAAAATGTGGCTGCAAAGAGAACAGCCACAAAAACCGCTAAGTCATCAACAAAAAAAGCCAAGACTAAAACGCCAAAGACGGGGATAGCCATGGCTACCACGGCCATTACTGAGCCAAGTCCCCTGGCTCGCTGGTTGCTCATTGCGGCTGGGTGCTTTACCATTATGTATGCAATCTATGGATTCCGACATGACCTATACAATTACTACATCAAAGCCAGAAGACACGCAGCAGCTTGGTTACAACATCGGCCAGCTTTGTCGTGGCGGAGAAACCATAGAACTGGTCAGTGACCTAGGAGGCGGCAAAACGGTTTTTGTACAAGGGCTCGCTAAAGGGTTGGGGTATGACGGGGAAGTGAACTCCCCTACCTTTGTGATTAGTCGCGACTATGTGCTACCGCACGGCTTAAGTTTGCATCATTTTGACCTTTACCGAATTGGCGATGGTGACGTGGCGGCTCTAGAATTGGCTGAGTTTATTGCCGACCCTAAAGCGATCACGGCAATAGAATGGGGAAGTAATGTGAGCGGCGTGCTGCCCAAAGATCGCATTACGGTGAGGATTACCGCGACGGGGGAAGATACCCGCGATATTACCGTGACCACTACCCAGGAATATGACTACATAATTATGGGGCTACCAGCATGATCTTGGCACTATGCACCGACAGTATGACGGCTTTTTTGGCCACCCTCTCCCCTGTTGGCGCAATAATCAAAACCAATGAGTGGGAAGCCGGTCGCAAATTGTCGGTCCAACTCCCCTCCTCAATTGATACTATTCTTGCCCAATCCAACACTAGCTATTCGGACCTATCCGGCATTATTGTGTATGAAGGACCAGGCTCATTTACCGGGCTACGTATTGGCATTACCATTGCTAACACCATTGCTCATGAGCAACACATTCCGATTGTTGGCACAACCGGTGACGATTGGATTCAAGCTGGTGTTGAGATGCTCAAGTCTGCCAAACCAGGTGTAATTGTTATGCCCGTATACGGTGGCGAGGCTAATATTACTAAGCCCCGAAAATAATTATTCTGCTAAATGATCTTCCAGCTCTTGTAGTGAGACCATGAACTTTCTGCGCATCTCGGCGGCGTAGGGGTTGCCTTTTTGAATGGTTTTAAATAGTTCGGGACTGTGGGTGCGCTCAAGGTTCACAATGTCCATGAGCTCATTGTAGTAGTTGGTGCTCAGGCTGGATTGTGGCGGATTGATACCCACAAGACCTCGACCAACAAAGAAGGTGAGAGCATGTACCCAGGCCATTTCACGATCGTGCTCATCGCAGGTCATGTGCACAACTTCAAGTCCAAGGTCGATGAGGAACTTCTCTATAGTCGGAAAGTTGTCTACGCGGATTGGGTCGATTACAATCTTATGTCCATCCAGAGACTCAGCGGCGCTGACCGGCCCAAACAGCGGGTGAGTGGCGAGTATTTGGCAATGATTGGGGAGTAATTGCAGCATCATCTTGGCAGGCTTAACTTTTACGCTGGTAACATCAGCAACAAGCGTACCGGGTGTGATGTGCGGCGCAATGTTACCTAAAGTGCTCTCCAGTACATCAAGGTTTACGGCTAAGATTACCACATCGCTAGCGGCAGCCTTTTCTAGTGTTGCCGGTGTGGCACCGTATTGGCTAATCGCTTCAGTATGGGCTTGGTTGCGGTCGTAAACCAGCACATCGGCGCGTGAAGCAAGATACTTGGTAATCAGCTTCCCAAAATCTCCAAAGCCAAAAATACCAATTGAAGGGATCTTATGCATAATTGTTCTGCAGCCATTGAATAGTCATAGGTACAAGCCTAGATTTCTTTGTTGTGTCTGTCAACTAACGCTTGCGATTCTTGCGCTTTTTAGCTTTAGGTAAATAACTAAACACCAGGAACATATATGAGGTAAAGGTAAGAGCCAACAGGGCTTGCCCAAATATTAACGCCATGTCCCCTACGCAAATGAGTTTGTACAAGATAACAAAGATCGCCACAAAGCGAACCATGAGGCCGGCTATCGATATATCTTCTGAGGATTTTACCTGTCGGACCTTGTGCGCTTGCAGTATGACATCAATGTTAAGTCCGATGAATGAGAGTAGCGTAAGAAAGTCCAGCAAGTTCATAGTCATATAATAGCATAAGCATAAACGACGAAGCGGGGGAACCCAAGGCTGTGAGCCGTGAGTTCCCCCGCAGGGGCGGACTATGGGGTGACCAAGTGGCTACCCGCGGGTGGGGTTCCAGATGGTGCCGGATCGGTGGTCGCCTGCATGGGCTGGGCACCTCATGCCAGTGGCCTTCTGGACCATCTGCCCAGGCGCGCCACACGTAAGACAGTTGTCGTCGGGTTTGTGGTTGGCGTCGGTGGGGCAGACCTCGAGCTCCAGCCCGCAGCTTCGTTGCTTGCAGTGCACTCCTGAGACAGCAGACACGGTTTCTCCTCTTTGTAGCCGAGGAGTGGCGCAAAAGCGCCCCCAGAATCCGTCCGAGTGCGCCGTGTGAGTTGTGTTTCACGTTTGCGGCACTCTTGGGACGAGTACATTGTTTATACCTGATTAGACCTTATTTTGCAAGCAGATATATGGTAAAATTTGGCTATGAATCACGAAATGATGCCCGGCTTTGGCGATAGTAGCGACGCACAGCGCAATGCGGACAATCTCGACGCTCGCGAGCTTGACCCCACTGCACCACTGACCGCCGAGCAGATTAATGAACTGTGCTTCAAGGTTATTGACCTAGCAGGGGCAGAGAAAACTCCAGTTACCTACGATAAGAACGGGTTATACGTAGAAGCCATCTACTCTAGAGAATTTAATGATCAAGGCCAACCTTATGAAACAGTGTATTCTGTGATCGAGCGAAGGATAGACCCAACTCGTACCGATGGCAGATACTATAATAGTAGCCACTATCAGATTGCCTTAGGAATAGGTCCTGAAGCAGAACCAACGTTTGCCGAGAAAGAAACCTATTACGAAGTGTATGATGAGCGGCACGACGATATCGTACGCGTAGAGCTAGACATTGACGCCACTGATCCTGAGGAGCGTTTAAAGCGAGCCGTCCAGTACAACCAAGACAAAATTGATCTCGGGGTTGATCGTGAACTTACGCAAGAAGACTACCTGCGCCTTAAGCAACTACTTGCCCTTCTGCAGCGGTAACGAGTACAATATAGGTATTGATTATTGATTAATTGTTATTTACTTGTTAGTGTGCCGTTATTCCGTATCCAGATTGTTATATCAGTGCCAAAACAGTAGAACAGAAATGAAAGAGGTTTTATGGAGATTATCCTTCTCGTAGCCGGCCTAGTAGTAGGGGCAGGGGCGGGTGTTGGTGCTAGTGTTGCACGTAGTAAGCAGCAAACCAACTCGGCCGAAGCTAAGGCGCAAAAAATTATTAAGGATGCTAAGCGTGAGGCCGACAAGCTTGCCGAGGCAGCCAAAGAAGAAGAACGCGAACGACGTCGTCAAATTACCGGTGCAGAAAAACGTATTGCCGAGCG
>CAYXHD010000014.1:1282-10391 GCA_964464915.1 uncultured Candidatus Saccharibacteria bacterium | reverse complement strand
GTTTGTTATTGTTTGGTTGTGAATTAGGTTTTTCTTCCATAATTCCTTTCTGATGCCACACAGAATGCAGCCTTTTTTAGTTGTTATTTGATATACATAGTTATAGGTTCTCAAGGATGTCCGGAATACGGGCAAAATCTTCCTTGAGCGTGACTCGCATGCCGCCGTTATACAACGCGGCTGCTGGATGATACAGCGGTAGATACCAATGGCCGTCAATTTCTTGAATTTGGCCATGGATCTCGCCAATCTTTGCGCCAGGTAGGAACACATTCATTGCATGCCTGCCTAGCGTAATGATCATTTGGGGCTTAATAATGTTAATTTGCTGCTGTAGATAAGGTCTAAATGCTTCAATTTCATCAGGTTTGGGGTCGCGATTTTTAGGCGGTCGGTACTTTACGATGTTGGTAATATACACATCTTCGCGAGTCAGGCCAATAGTCTCTAGTAACTCAGCCAGGAACTTGCCGCTGGCCCCAATAAATGGGCGTCCTTCACGATCTTCTGTTGCCCCAGGAGCTTCACCTACCAACATTATAGCAGCATCAACGCTCCCCTCGCCCAACACCAGCTGGGTAGCTGATGCGGCGAGTTCGGGACAGACTTTGTTTTCAATAATGTCGCGAGCAATGGCGTTTAACTGCTCCTGCTTTGACATCTTACGATTGCTTAACGGCCTTCATGCTAAGGTTTAGGCGACCCTGGCCGTCAATCTCCATGAGCTTAACTTTTACAATATCGCCTTCTTGCACAATATCAGTAACCTTTTCAACGCGCTCATCAGCCATCTGGCTCACGTGCACTAAGCCGTCTTTACCTGGAGCAATGTTCACAAATGCACCAAAGTCCATGAGCTTCACAACGGTACCAGTGTATATGGCGCCAACTTCAGGATCTTCGGTTAAGCCCTTAATCCACTCAATGGCCCGCTTAGCACCTTCTTGATCAGTACTGGCAATCATTACCAGGCCGTTATCTTCAATATCGATCTCAACGCCAGTCTCGGCAATGATCTTATTGATGGTCTCACCGCCCTTACCAATGACTTCACGGATCTTGTCAGGATTAATCATGAGCTTGTCGATGCGTGGCGCAAACTTACTCATCTCGGTACGTGGAGCGTCCAGTACTTCCATCATCTTACCCATAATGTGGGCGCGGCCAACTTTAGCCTGAGCCAAAGCGTCCTTCATGATCTGCGGAGTAATACCGCGGACCTTGATGTCCATCTGCAGAGCAGTAATACCATCATCGGTACCAGCTACCTTAAAGTCCATATCACCAGCAAAGTCTTCTGCCCCCTGAATATCGCTGAGGATTACAACTTTGTCGCCTTCGGTAATCAGACCCATGGCAATACCAGCCACCGGCTTGCGGAGTGGCACACCAGCGTCCATGAGGCTCAGGGTTGAACCACAAACTGAGGCCATGCTGGTCGAACCATTTGAGGCAATAGCTTCAGAAACGGTGCGAATGGTGTATGGGAACTCCTCTACTGGAGGAATAACTGCCAACAGAGCACGTTCAGCCAAAGCACCGTGGCCAATTTCACGACGGCCTGGGCTGCGCATTGGACGAGTCTCGCCCGTTGAGTAGCCTGGGAAGTTGTAGTGATGCATGTAGCGCTTAGTAGTATCTTCTTCCATGGTGTCTACCAGTTGAGCGTAGCTAGTAGAAGCCAAGGTAGTAATATTCAAAACTTGAGTAGTACCACGCGTAAACAGAGCCGAACCGTGCGTGCGTGGCAACAGGCCAACTTGCGAGCTAATAGGACGGATCTCGGTGGTCTTACGTCCATCAGGGCGCTCGCCATCTTCTACAATGGCGCGACGGATTTCTCGATCAATAACCTTACCAAAGGCAATCTCGATCTCGTCGGCTGGGTGATCCAGGCCAAACTGATCGTGAGCTTCACGCTCCAGGTTACGAATAGCATCGTGACGTTGGTACTGGTCTTCATGTCGTACGGCTGGACCGAGCTTAGGCTTCATGAACTCCCAGATCTTTTCGACGATGTCGCTATTAGCGGTAACTAGCTCATAGTCCTTCATACGTGGGCGAATTGCGGCGGCAACTTGGCTTTGCAACTCAATAACAGGCTGCATAGCTTCGTGAGCCAACTCAATGGCCTTAATCATGGTTGCTTCATCGACTTCGTTGGCTCCAGCCTCGACCATCATGATGGCGTCTTTGGTACCTGCAACGGTAAGATCAAGCGTACTCTTCTCGAGTTGCTCGGTGGTGGGCATGGCAACTAACTCGCCATCGATCAAACCGACACGAACACCGGCTACCGGACCTTCAAATGGTGCACCACTAATGAGCAGTGCAGCACTAGCAGCAATCATGGCTACCATATCGGTCTGCATTTCTGGGTCAACACTCACAACGGTGGCAACAGCCTGGATGTCATTGCGTAGCCCTTTTGGGAACAACGGGCGGATTGGGCGGTCAATCAAACGAGCAGCCAAGGTGGCGCGCTCACTGGCTCGACCCTCACGCTTAATAAAGCGGCTACCGCTAATCTTACCGTTAGCGTACATACGCTCCTCGTAATCGATCATCAGGGGGAAGAAATCAACACCAGCACGGGGGCTGTTGCTCATTACGGCCGTACCTAAAACAACGGTGTCGCCGTATTGTACGGTTACAGCTCCATCTGCCAAAAAGGCCATTTTACCGGTCTCAATGGTTAATTCGCGACCACAAAACTCAGTCGTAAAACTGCGGGTTTTGCCACCAAAAGGGTGAATTATTTCTTGGTTCATATAGTGAACTCCTTTCGCACACGAGAGTTCCTACTAGGGACAAGAGATTAAACGGTTAATCCCAAAGCTCTAGCACCAACTGTTGGCGTGCATTTACATTAATTAACTTAAAGAACGATTAGCGGCGGATTGCCAGCTTCTTGATAATGGCCTGGTAACGAGCCTCGTCTTTACGACGCAGGTAATCCAGCAAACGACGACGCTTGCTGACCATAGCCAGCAGACCACGACGCGAGTGGTTGTCTTTCTTGTTTTCCTGCAAATGAGCGGTCAAAACCTTGATTTGCTCGGTAAAAATACCAATTTGAACTTCTGGCGAACCAGTATCGTTCTTATCAGTTTGCAGGCCTTTTATAATTGTGGATTTAGTTTCAGTGGTTAACATCTTTACCGATATTAGCAGATTGGGCCCAGATATGCAACCCCTATTGCACTGCACGTCCAGCACCCTGTTTTGTCACATTATAACAATGTTATAACTTTGTTATAACGCACTACAAAGAGATAAGCTTACGCTCTATAATTTCAGGTTCAGAATCTAGCTCAACGGCATCTTTCAGGTGATATTCCCCAACAGATGTGCGGGTCAGATCTGCCAGATAGGCGCCCGTGCCCAGTTCTTTGCCAATATCTTCGGCCAGACTTCGAATGTACGTACCACTTGATACACTTGTATCGATTTCCAGGTATGGATAGTTATAAGTGAGTAAATCTATCGAATTGATCATAACCTGACGGCTGGGCATGGTCACTTCTTCGCCACGACGAGCGCGTTTATAAGCCTCTTGACCGTCAATCTTGATCGCCGAGTACTTACTGGGTATCTGGGTTATCTCGCCAATGAATAATTTGAGTGTTCGCTCAATTTCGGCCTGATCCGGTTGTCGCTCACTGATGTTCGTCAGCTCCCCTTCGCGATCCCCCGTCGTGCTATTTTTGCCTAACTCTATCTGGGCATCATAGGTTTTGTCCAGCTTACTAAAGGTACTCGCCTGCTTACAAGCCGTGCCAAACAACAGCAACATCAAGCCATGAGCCGCAGGATCAAGCGTGCCGGCATGACCAATTTTCTTCACGCCCGTCGTACGGCGCAGTTTACGAATACAATCAAACGAGGTAATCCCTACCGGCTTATTTACGAGCAATAGTCCATTCATAGCTGCTTTTCCAAGAACTTACTATATGGTTCTGGGTTGACCCAAAGATCATCGTGCGTTCCGGGTAGACCCTCGACGAGCCATCCGTTCGCTCTTGCCTGCTCCTTATCCTGGTCTATGGCTCCAAACAGATCGTTATTATTGCGCACAAGCATCACTTTCTTGCCTTCAACGCCGTGGAATTCACCCTCAATAACTCGTTTGTACATCTGGTAGCTCCGTTTAGGCTGACTGTACACATACCAGTTATTCCAGATAAATTTTTGTAACGCTGATAAACTTATACCCTCTTCAGTCACCCTCTTAGATAGCTTCTTAATAAAAGATGGGTGGTTGTCGTAATACGGTACGTCAACTAAAACCACTCTTGTAGCTGAATTGTTATCGGGAATAAGATATGATCCACCAGAATGAGCAAGGATGACCTCGGCCTCGGAGGCATCAACAAGTTCATGCCCACGGGCTCCTAAATATTCTATAAGGTTCTTAGCTATGCGGGGTCCTTCGGCATAGCCGTAGATCAATGCGACTTTCATATACCTATTGTAGCTTATGGACGATAGTTGATGACGTCGTCGGCTTCAGGAGCCTCCCAAACCAAGGGATCATTAGCATCGGGAGCACTAATAAAGCTATCAATCTCTTGATCAACGTCTACTTCAACATCTTGAGCCATTTCTACCACTTCTGGTTCTGGCTCTACTGGCTTAGGAGCAGGCTTAGGTTGTGGCTTAGGACGCTCTTCTTTACGATCTTCGCGGCGTGGGCGCTCACCAAAGATCTCTTTGGTAACCTTTTGCTGGTCAGCACCAGCGGCCAGCATCTGGGCGGCAACCGTCATACTCTTAGCGGTGGTACTTGGAGCAGTAAAGCGGTCCGTAGCAGCCATAATACCGGCTAGGAGTGCGGTAGCCATGTCTTTATCGAGCAAGCCGCCCTGGACGCTCTCCGTAAGCGCTAGTACCATCTCAGAAATAGTCGAGGCATTGGTCTCCAGTAGGTTAATAGCACCATGCTGCTCGTTAATACGATGATAATCCAGGTTGAGCATAGGAGTACTGCTGAGCAAGTTAGGGTTTTGCTCAAAAATACGATCCAAATTGGCACGTCGTGGCACGCCAAGAGCAATAATCAGGTCAAAGTGGTAGTCACCCTGACTAAAACTTACATCGGCAGGTGTAAATCCCCCACTAAAGGGAGTTACGTGCACGTTAAGCTTGCCGTCTTCAACAGTATACTTAACCTTATCAACCTCGGCCTTAGCCAGGCTGAGTTCCACAATAAAGTCACGACTACCAGCTAAGCTGGTATCAACGATTCCCTTGGCAATAAACTGAGCACCACCTGGCACGCGATCAGTGACCAAGGCAGTTACCTTTTTATCGATCTTGCGCAGGGCGTGCGTTAGCGCCACCATACTGGCAACCTGATCAATGTTGGGTCGCTGGGCGGTTACCAACAGGATAGATTGCGCCTGGCGGATAGCTTCTGAGGCTTGTTGTTTGGGGGTTAAATCCATAATGGGTGTAGTCTACACCAAAACAGGGTTTTTGTCAATAGTTTTAGCGTAAGTACTATCAGGTTAGTACAGGGGCGCCCGCTCCCCTAGGTACTTAACGGCCCCCGCAGCCGTACCAAAGCCTGGTGGCGGGTTTAGGTAGAATGCCGCGCCAAAGCCAAACAACTCGGCTAGCTGTAGACCGTTAGCCCCAGTACCTGATCGCTTAAAGCTAAAGTCATGTGCCATAGCAAAACCACGCAACAGCAGTACACTCCTACAGGCTGAGGCGGTAGAATCACTACAGGTATCAATATTGCCTGTAGCATAAAGCTGGGCCGTAATACCCGTTACTTCTCGCTTAATATCAATATCTTTAGCGATAACACCTACAACCGGTAAGTTTGTTCGCGAAGCCACAGTAGCAAGATTTGACCCAAATTCAGCGCCCTGTATCGTTAATGTTCCGCTTGAATACACTGTAACGGGTGCGCTGGACTTGCCAAATACGGTACCGTCACCATTAAAGTAAACGAGATATCTTTGCCCAGCCGCTAAACTCGCCAGATTAAATGGTGTAGCGGTGTTACCCGGAATAGACGTAAAACCACCCTTTGCAAGCTCTTTTTGCAGATCTTCTAATGCCGGCCGACATATACTTCCGTAATACCCTGTTTTACCAAACGACAGATTAGTTGAATCTGGAGCACCTCCGGAGCCAAACTTGGTAATGGCATCCCCTGCCGAGACAATATAGCTACCAGATGAGCCTCGAGCCGAGCCAGCCACACCCTGCCCAATAATTGTTTGTGGCGTCCGTGGGTTGGCGGTCGAAATAATACAATCGTTACCCGCATGGACATCGCCCCCGGTTGTCGTAAGATACGGCTTAAGCGAGTTATCAACCGTAAAACAAATCTGCTGAGGGGCACTTTGAAGCCCTCCAGGATTAGTGTTACTCTTGGGTGACATAATCGCACTGGCACAATACCGAGCACCGTCCGGAGCATCCTCACGCACCTTAAATCGGGCATAGATATCATTACGTGATGAAGTGTAGGTTGGAGCTGGTCCAAGCCTGCCTAAATTATCCCAGCCTACCACCCGCGAGAATGGTGTGCTCTTGCAGTCTGGGTTGGATGGCGAGGCAGTCTTATCACAGGACGACGAACCGCCAAGGCTAGCGCTAATACCTTCAAAGGTTGTCGCTATTGATTTGTTGCCGCTAGCCGGCGAATTTGCCGCCGCGACGGTTAAGTCTATATCTGTTTCTGGGCCAGCTTCCTTGCCTTTTGCCGTCTGCACTAAGTTAATTGTTGCTGTCTGACCTCCAGCAATCCTAAATTCTTTTGTACCTAGCTGACCTTCGGCACCGGCGCGCATCGTAAAATCATGATCCCACTGTCCACAGCCTCGGTAGTAGCCATAATCATCATATGGGAGCCACAAGCCAATACCATCTTTACGTATAATGTTCTTCCATATCCAGCGATACTTATGCCCGCCCTTACCTATGAATTTAAGATAGTTATGTTGGTTCTCGGCGCCGGGACCATTAAAAGCCCATCGGCCATTTAGCTGCTGCGACCCTTTTATAGTGGTTCTTTCGACCTCATTACCATTCTGATCTATATCAATAAGTGTGAATTCCGGGACGGCTCCAGTCCCTTCATAGTAGTCGGGAAAGTCGATGTCCTTCCAGTGCAAAAAACGCTCCTCTGAGGAACCGACGGCGAGTCTACAATCGGCAGCAAAATTAAACTCGTAATCACCGAACGTGCCGCTTTCCGAAAGGCGATCCTGTATGGCATATGATGCTGTCGTTGGCTCACTACTTCTTGTAGCCGCCGCGGGGTTAGACCAATAGCCAGTTATGGGATTATCAAATACATCTTCCAATTTAGCATCTGCATACGCTGCCCCCACCTTGAATGCATTCACGCGACCAAGCCTACCAGAAGCATCTTGAGGCTGAGCATTTGCCCAACTAGCTTTAACAAATATCACATACTTACCCGACTTCTCTGTGGGCTTCCAGCGCTTATCATTACAGCGGTATTTATCATACAATTCCTTTGTTGTAATATCTTTATACCAGCCGTTTGGAGGCATCTGGGAGCTATAACGAGTAAGAGATGGGCTATTTTCTTCAGAACCTGGTTTTTTACAAGGTCGCTCATCCGGGATGCCCTGAAATGCTGTGTCTTCCGCAAAATAGTAATCGTACCTAACAGCGTTGGTGCCGTCAAAATACTTCCCATATTCGCCCGACTTTCGACCAAGCACATCTGTATCCCCGCCATAGCCACCATTAAATATCCCCAGTACTGCGGTATCAATTCGATCTGCGTCAATGTAATATTTTGCCCAAGCTTCAGGCGCATCAAGTTTAACTGCGTCTTTGTAGGCCCCTGACCCTGTTTGAGCAATCTCGACAAACACCTTGGTGCCCTGGCTAGAGTCGAAGGCAAAAGGCATTGTCATCCTAAATAACGCATCTGAAACTTTTGCATATGCAACTTTTGTCACAAAGAATGAAGCAGCCGCAAACGTCAATACTAAACCCACAATTATCAACACTAAGGTATGCCTTTTGTGCATCCAGATGACATTTTTTCGCTTACTATTCACCTTGTTAGTGTATCTTGAGGAGCACTTAGCGTCAAACTGGTTACGCTTGCCAGCGCAAACTAAAAGCCCCTTTCGGGGCTTTTAGTACTCAGTCGATTATTTGACGATGCGATTCGGGTACTCGGTACCCCCAAAGATTATTGGATATGCTAGCGCATACGGATCCACGTCTGGGTTCCATTGTGCCAACTCAGCATCAGTGGCAGGGCGTCGCAACATGCGCAATGTTACACCTGTTAGCTCACAATCAAGTCCATATTTACGCTTAAACTCTGAGCTCTCGCTAAACTGGAGCATGACGCCACCACGAGTTATCTTCTTATCATTGAGCCTCTTCACCCAGTAGTCATAGCCCCCTTGATCTGGAGTACGGTTTAAGACGTTATTGTACACAAGGAGGACAAACTCTTCGTTACTTACTGAACCATACTTGGTTTTAAATTCATTACTAGTCGCAAAAAAGTCAGAAGCCTTTGTGAGACTTGTACCTGTCTTCATCTTGCGGATCCAGTAATCGTAACCACCCGCATCTGGCCAGCGCTTGTAATAAGCCTTGTAGAGACGTACTAATGGGCCGCGTTGAGTCTTGTCTTGATCTACAAACCAATTAACTATCTGATTGGCGCTATAGCCAGATGAGGCCCAGTAGCTGAGCTCTGCCGTAGTTGCATTGCGGCCAAAGAAATCACGATACTGTTGATCCACTAAAGCATTGCGACTCGTAAACGGTGGCATTGCGGGGCCAGGATTCAATGCACAAGCCTTAATATAATCGAATGCTGCACCACCAGTGTTAAGCTTATTACTTGTTACGTCTGATAAACCATACTGATTATTGTATGTATCTTGTGCGTAAAGATAGTTAAGCTTTAGGCCACTAAAAGTAACGATCCATGGGTACTGCGGTGCATTAAATGACATGCCAATCCTGCTATCTTGTGCCGATAAGCCATCGGCAAAATTGTAGGTTCGGCAAACACTATTTGCCGGAACAGGTGGGGCGGCTTTGGTTGATTTAGTGTTGTTACTCACTACCTCGGCGCCGATGGCGA
>CAYXHD010000014.1:0-1272 GCA_964464915.1 uncultured Candidatus Saccharibacteria bacterium | reverse complement strand
CCAATACGCGAATCTTGTGCAGATAGACCGTCTCGAGAATCATGAGTACGACATACGCTATTGGCGGGTACTGGAGGCATTGCGCGAGTGTTGTTGCTCACTACCTCGGCGCCGATGGCGAAGCTAGCGGTGGCTACAATTAAGCCAATGGGCAGCACAACATGGGTCAGGGTACGGCGTGCCATCTTTTGGCGCTTAGCATCCTTAGGGTGTGCCAGCTTATACAAATTGTCGGCGTGCACCGCGTGCATACCGACCCTCGTAGCTTTTTTAGCAGACTTTTTGGCAGCCCGAGCCTCAACTCGTGCCTTGATATGATGTTTAACTTTATGAGCAGTTGGGAACTTTTTCACTTGCGCTCTCCTTATGCCTAGTTTATAACATACTAAACCTGTAAATGTCAAGACGATTATTCTTATGGCTAGTTACGACAGCTTTGCAACCAACAAATCCGGTACTCGCGTGAAATCCTTATCTAGAGTAACCAGCAGGCAGCCGTGCTCCAATGCCAAGGCAGCAATCCACATGTCGTTTACGTTTATTGGGGTTCCTGCTTGCTTGAGCTTTTTTGCAATAGCCGCAAACAACCTGGTTGTGGTGTCGCTAATGCTAATAATGTGCACATTAGGACTATCAAGTAATCTTTGTAATAGCTTCTCGTTTTCTTGCTGTCGTGACCCCAGGGCAAAGCCAGCCCGCAACTCCCCTACTACTACCAGTGGGACAATGAGTTGATTATCTGGATCAAAAAACTGCTTAAGCCGCGTATCGCCACGGTTAAATGCCGAGTAGGCACTTGTATCAAGCATAATATCGGGCATAGACGATGATGGAATTATTGCCATAGTTCGCCATCAATCCGCGACATGTCCTTTATGGCCTCGTCAAAAGAGGAGTCTAATGTATTGGCAGCAAATAACCAATCAAACCCTCTCTCCTGCGGCGGCTGTTCAGTCCCAAAAGTTTGCAGAGACAGCAATTCAACCACCGTCTGGTTAAACGACTTACCGGTCTGCTGCTGGCGCTTACGAATCACCTGGTCAACTGGTTCTGGGATATTGCGAATGGTATATTGTATTTTGCTCATGCATACAGTGTATACAATGTATGCATATCTGTAAAGTCAGGATATGTTAAAATACTCCTTATGAGTTTATCCATCGCCATCGCCGGTCTGCCTAACGTAGGTAAAAGTACGCTATTTAACGCCCTCACCAAAAACAACGTGCTGGCCGCCAACTACCCTTTTGCCACCATTGAGCCCAATGTTGG
>CAYXHD010000013.1:0-10495 GCA_964464915.1 uncultured Candidatus Saccharibacteria bacterium | reverse complement strand
CTTGAATATCATCTATGGTATAGACTTTGCCAACATTAGGCTTAACAACGCCATCTTCAACAAGCTTGGCGAGTGCCGATAGCTTGGCAGTGCTGGTGCGGGTCATTTGAGTAATTGCGGTAACCTCAAGCTCAGCCACTTGAGTTTCATCAGCTTGTGCAATCATACTAACTGCAACGCCGCCTTTTTTGAGGATAGTCAGGGCCTTGGCAAAGTCTTCACCACCAACAGTGTCAAATACCGCATCGTAATCACTGAGCTTTTGAGCAAAATCTGCCGATTTGTAATCAATGACCTCATCGGCACCAAGTAGCTTGACGTAATCAATGCCTTCGCCCGTAGCGGTGGTGGCTACAAAAGCACCAATGTTCTTGGCGATCTGGATGGCAATACTACCAATCCCGCCGGCGCCACCATGGATAAATATCTTTTGATCGGCTTTAAGTGCAATGTGCTCAGTAACCGCCTGCAGGGCACTAATGCCAACTAAGGGTAGTGAGGCGGCCGCGGTAATATCTATGCCGGCGGGAGCCTTAGCAATCTGCTCGGCGCTGGTTGCAGCATACTCGGCCAGCGCACCACTGTTGCCAGCAACGGCGTTAGCCTGACCATATACAATATCTCCTTCATGAAAGCCTTCTACCTCGGTGCCAACTTCACGCACTACGCCAGCAATATCGCCACCCAAGGTAATGGGTAGTTGCTTTACCATATCTTTAACGTAGCCTTCGCGTACCATGGTGTCAAAGGGGTTGAGGCTGGCAGCCTGAACCTCAACCAAGACCTGATCCTTGGTGATTGATGGTTTATTGACCTCAACTACCTTAATGGCATCTGCGTGACCATATTCGTTAATTTGTGCTGCTTTCATGTACCCTCCTGATTCGGCTATGTGTTAGTTCCTAATATAATTAAGTATATAGCACTTGGGTTGTAAAGTCATGGGCTATTTGACTACAACCTTGCATCGGATTATGATTATTTTAGTGGTAGCTTGGTGCTAAACAAAAAAAGACGTAAAAACGTCTTTTTTTGTACCAGAATGCTTTGGTGGGCATGACAGGATTCGAACCTGCATACCCCTGAGGGCGCCAAGGTGGTAGCTTGGTGCGTCTTCCGTTCCGCCACATGCCCACACACCAATATTATACGAACAAAAACCGAACATCAAGCATGAGCGCTTAGCGTTGAAAACGCGTGCAAATATGCTCTATATCTGGTAAGATAGCCTTTATGAAACTTGATGGTGATGAACTAGCCTCATATATAAAACAGCGCCATGCAGGTGAAATTCGCGCTATGCGGGTTAAGCCCAAGCTAGCCATAATTATGCATACCGATGCTGGCGTGGCTACCCGCACCTATGTGGAGCGCACCAAAAAAGGCTATGCCGTAGACATTGGTGCGGATTGTGAAATTCACGAAGTTAGCCTGGACCAGGCGGGTGTAATTGAGCTTATTACTAAACTTAACGCCGATGAGTCGGTGCACGGCATCATTGTGCAGTTGCCATATCCTGATGTGGACATAGAAGAAGTTCTGGCGACTGTGGCACCACATAAAGATATTGATGGTCTTGGTCCAGAAAGTAACTTTGATATGCCCACACCCCAGGCTATTTTGTGGCTACTGGCCGCCTACAACATCTCTTACAAAAACAAATCAGTAGCCGTAATAGGGCAGGGTCGTTTGGTGGGTGCCCCGGTGTCAGATATGCTAGAAAACTCTGGCGCCATGGTGACGCGTTGCGACGCTTCCACTGCAGATCTTAAATCAGTCACCTTACAGTCTGATATTATCATTAGCGCTACTGGGCAGGCCGGTTTAATTACGCCCGACATGGTCAAGCCTGAGTCAGTCATTATTGGTGCCGGCACATCAGACGTTGGTGGTGCAACCAAGGGCGATCTGCACAAAGATTTATACCTCGATGACTCACTCAAAATCGCCCGCAATACGGGTGGCGTTGGCCCGGTAACGGTGGCCGCCTTGTTTGATAATTTACTGATTGCCGCCCGCACGTTTAACTAAGTTCAAGAAAGAGGGATCATGGGAAAGAATAAAAAAAGTAACAAAGAAGCCAAAAAGCCTAAGCAGCCTAAGAAAGATAAAGTAACAACGACGTATACGCCCCCAACAACTAAGTAACTTATGCTTGCGAATCTGATCTGATAACACCATAATTATGCGTAGTCAGATGGTCTGACATATATACCGAGGGAGTTTCCTCATGGAACGTAAGCCCCGGGCGCTCATCAGCGTCTTCAGCAAGGAGGGCATCGTGGAGTTCGCCACGGAGCTCGTCGCACTCGGATGGGAGCTGGTTGCCAGCGGCGGTACAGCTCGCGAGCTGCGCCAAGCAGGCTTGGAGGTCATCGAGACCACCGAGATCACTGGCTACCCCGCCATCCTCGGTCACCGCGTGGTGACCATGCATCCCAAGCTGCATGGCGGCATCTTGGCCGACCTGTCCAACGGTGAGCACCTCCAGGACATGGCCGATTGGGACATCGATCCCATCGACATGGTCGTCGGCAACCTCTACGACTTCGAGGAGAAGCCGGGCATCGACCAGATCGACATCGGTGGGCCGGCTCTGTTGCGCGGTGCGGCCAAGAACTTCGAGCGGCTCATCGTCGTCATCGACCCGGACAACTACGACGACGTCATCGCCCAGCTCAGGCAGGGGCCCATCTCGTTGGATGCGCGCCGCAAGCTCGCGAAGCATGTCTTCGCTCACACCGCGGCGTACGAGGCGCTCATCTTCGACTGGTTCGACGAGCAGTGCGCCTGACCCAGTCCATCCCCGAGCGGGGGCCCTTCGGGGCCTCCGCCGGAGGGAATTATGATTAGCCTCTTGAGTAAAAAGCTTAAAAATGCTACTATTGAGCAGTTCTTCACATCTCCTTACGTGGTCCCATCTATATTCATAGATGAGTCCCTCGTTCATCAAGTAATAATCTATGCCGATACATTATTACTTTCTTCACTCGGTCCCATCGTCTAGGGGTTAGGACACCAGGTTTTCATCCTGGCAACGCGGGTTCGAATCCCGCTGGGATCACCAGTATTTTATGCCTTTGCAGAGCCTTTATTTTTAGATTTTATCAACTGCTTTACGTACATGTAGGCTTCAGAAAATGCATCCCCATCAAGGGGCACATGTAAAAGTGTTTGATAAAGACCAGGCTCAATCTCATTAACAATTTTTATAAACTCTTTCCATACCCCAAAGTCTTTTCGGGCACTTATCATAAGGGGCACAATTCGAGGGTCGTATTGATCGAGGAGTTCGATAGTTGCAGTCGCTATGCTAGACACCGATAATGTCCAAGAGCCGTCCTTGTTATAAATTAAGTATTTTGCATCCATTTCATCAAAAAGAGGATCTTCGTCGGGGTGGCCCCATTGGAAAGTTTCTCCTTCCTGATACGCATTAGGTTTACGTAGCATTACTCGGCTATACTCCATAGCAACATACTGCGCAAATCCTTCTTCGTATAAGTCACCCAAGATAACTATTTCACCGTCTTTGGTTGGGTCTTCTTTTTCTACAGAAAAGCCAGTTCTAGTGTCCCTTTTGAACGACCCCTCCTCGTGCTCAAAGTGTGTTACCATAGTTTTCCCTGTGAGGTGTGCTAGTTCATGGGCTAGCACTATTTCACTGTACTCTGCGCCATTATGAAGCTCCATTTCTGGTTGGCGCAGAACAACGGCTGTGTTTAGTCTATGTAGAGCAATTCCACTATTCTCCTCCATGCCTCCATGGTGGGTATCTGATAAAGCATCATTGAGCTTATCGAGATTGTCTGAGGTAACAAAAGTATAGGCACCTATGTCAAGCTTCAGCACTACTCTAAAAAAGTTCTCGACTCTTCCAGGTGCCAAGCCTTCTTCTTGCGACGGTATTTTCTCGAGGAGGTCTCTTTGAAGTTGTTCGGCTTGACGTTGTGTCGTAGCCTCGTTATAAGGGTGTCTCTCGGGCTCTTTGAGCACGCCGTCATCTAATTTAAATGAAGTAATTTGCAGTTTTGGGTCTTTTTCACTCATAACCACAGTCTAGCTGATTCTAGCTCATGGTGGTAGTAGTTAATAGTGAAGCATCAGATAGAACCTTATACCAAGACAGCAACTCCTTCTTGATTTGGTTCCAATTCGACATCGTGCGGTTCACCAGCGTCCTAGGCTCAAGACCTTTGCAACACTTCTTGCGGTGTTCTACACTCTAAACTCAAGTGTAGTCGCTCAGTGTTGTAGTAGGCAAGATACCTGTTTAGTTGTTCTCGGACCATTTCTGGTTCCGGGAATTTGTTTTGTAAACACTCTTCCTGAATTGTTCGGTTAAAGCGTTCAATATGGGCATTGTCGTTGGGCCTGCGGACCCGGGAGTGGCGGAGCGCAATACCTTTGGCCGCTAATGCGTCAGTCAGCCACCTACCATACTCGGGACCGTTGTCGGCCTGGACCGTCGTAAAGGCAAATCCTGCCTTCTCCTGGGCTCGCATGAGCACCTGGAAGCTGCAAGACTGCGAGATGCGCTCGTGGTATTCGGTGTAGGTCCAGCGAGAATACAGGTCAATAACGGTGTAGAGGTAAACTCGCTGCTTGGTAAAGGGATGCACCAAGTGCACGGTATCTGTCTGTACGAGCTCTCCAGGAGCGGTTACTCGTGGCCTGGGGACATGAGGTCGGTAGCGCTTCCATTTCTTTCTGGTAACGAAACCCAGGCGTCTAAGTATTCGCTTCACGCTGGAGAGACTCACCGAGAGCCCCTCTCGCAAGCAATGGGCATGAATAATCTCGGCACATCTACCATGCTTGTCGCGCCAGTAGCTAATGCGAGCCACAATATGCGGTGAAACCGCAAACGGACAGGCATGCGGACGGCTACTCCGGGTAGGAATGGGTGTAATGTGCCCGGTGTAGCCTCTGGCCTCCCAGATCCTTAACCAGCGCCACAAGGTGGCTCGGTGCACCCCGCTCTTACGAGCGGCTACACTCACCGGTAGGTGGTCTTCGACCACCAGGCGCACGGCATCTGCCCTAGCTTTAGGTAGTAAAGGGTTGTTAGAATAGCTCATGTCGGCTGTTCTCCTGTTTAGATTTAGTACTCTTACAGTGTAGAACAGTCGGCTTTATTTGTGTTGCAAAGGTCGTGAACCATTACGCAGTAATTGATTTTATGACAAGTTTATAGTATTATTTATTCACACAACCGCAAACCATTTCCGGAGTGAACCATGCAAAGCTTCATTGACCTGCATTGCGCGGTCGGAACTTCCGTCGAGGTTGAGCTCGACGAATCTCTGAACGTCACCGATGCCAAGGAGCGGATCGAGCGCGCCTTGCTTGACCGCCAGATTGGTCGTCTGTTCCCCACGACCAAGGGGTTCATGTACTACCCGCCCGATGAGCGTTGGAAAGAGATCAGGATCATCGAACGCCTGCACGCCCTGCTCAAGGAGCTGTTCGGTGCCGACCACACGGTTTCGTACCGCGTCGGCCACGACATCGTCGTTCGAGAGACCGATGGTTCCGCGCACATCATGGGGGACAGCCCCCGGGTGTAGTGCGGTACAAGTCCCGCTTACTCATCCGCGCGATCCGCTCGCCTGGAGGGGTGAGCGGGTTTCGCATTTTAAGGGGGTTCTACATCACATTGGTAGCAGATAGTAGGGAGTTGTCAGATAGAGCCTTATACACAAGACAACAACTCACTCTTGATTTGGTTCCAATTCGTAACCTCGTAGTTCACCAGTATTTTATACCTTTGCAGAGCCTTAATTTGCATTTATAAATGAGAATGGCCCAAGGAATTTATCCTTGGGCCGCAGGGCCGATAGATCCTATTTCAGTCTATCGCGCCCTTGTGGCGTACACGTTCAGTACGGAGGGTGGGATCCGAGGACACGAGCCTGGTGGATGTGAGCCATGGTCAGCGTCCAGGGACGCGTCAGCCAGGGCTGACGCAGATCGAGGTCCTGGTAATCGATGGGCTGGGTCTCATCGAGGAAGTCCCGAAGCGTATCCAGTACCGTGACTGGATCGAAGGGTTCCCACTGTGGCCCGGAGATGCTCCCGGCCTCCCATCCGGGACGGTCGTCGTGAAGCACCAGCGTCCGCAGAAGCCGCGAGGTTGCGGTCGTCACGACCGTTCCGACGCCCGTGAAGTCCTCGATGCGACTGTCGACCACCATGCAGTCCGCGAACAGCTGGAGGTAGTCCAGTGCGCAGCAGTTCTGCAGGTCGACGAAGGTCACATCATCGGCGTACTCCTTCAGCACCTGCAGGACATCCTGAGGGGGTTCGCCTTCTACGACGAACAGGATGCGGTGAAACCGCGGGTTCTGGGGGTCATCTGTGCCCATCGGGCCTCCTTGAGACAGGAAAATAGCCTATCTGGCTACCTGGGGACATTCTATGCTTATCAGTTTATTAAGTCAATTAGTTATTGTGTGAGTTAGTAGATAATGGAGACGGTCAAATAGGACTATGTGCGAACTAAGCAACTCCCTCTTGATTTGGTTCCAATTCGACATCGTGTGGTTCACCTGTATTTTATGCCTTTGTAGAGCCTTTGTTCTTATAGCCTAACGTGTGTATTGGAACCATTTATAACTCGTATTCGTAAATAACAGATTATGCGTAGTATAATTGCCTTATCTGCTCGTACCCAGAAATGAGATTGTAGTGGAACTCACCAAGCTTGACACAATGATTCTCGGCGCTCTGGTCGATCACGGGCCATTTACGGAAGACGACTCTGATGCCAAGGGATCAGTTGAGTGGCAGGATGCCGTAGGGCGTCTCAGCAACTTCTCTGATCGTCTGGCGCGGGTTCCAGGGATAGTCCTTGAGAAGCGCGTCAAATCCCTGATCCGCTCGGGTCATCTTGATGGCTCGTATCGACTCGTCATCTGCGAAAGGCTCGCCATTACCGACACAGGGCGGCTCGCGGTGGCTGGTGCCGTCTCTGAGGCTAAGGCCGACCAGAAGAGAGAACATCGAGTAGCTCCTGTGCGCGGTTAGGACCTCGGTGGTTTGCGACGCTTCTTGTCCCGTGCCTGAGTTCCGAGACCACCATATTGCTCAGTCCCGATTGAAGTCTCGACTTCGGTCGGGCTTCTTTCTTTTTTTATGGCTTGATACCAGCTGTTGACTTACGTACCTCAAACCATTAGCGTGTTAAGCATGATTAGACGCGCAAAAAATACTATCAAAGATCATCTGCGCGGCAGCAAGAACGCGGTTAAAGTGGCGTCCAAGATCCGCAAGCCAGCCAGCCTACTCAAGGCCCATGATGTAGCTGGAGCGCGAGATTACATCGACCATTTTTGGGTTAATCTTGAGCGCTATCATCCGCATGATGAAGACACGCTCATAGGACTGCCACATCCATATTTAGTACCCGCTCACGATCCCGCAAGTAGCTTTAACTTTGATGAAATGTACTATTGGGATAGCTATTTTATGGTGCAGGGCATGCTGGCTGACCCCGCAAAAAAGGAACTTGTGATGGGCATTTTAGAGAACCTCTTTACCTTGCTCAAACGCTACAGAGTTATTCCCAATGGCTCACGCACTTATCTTATGGGCCGTAGTCAGCCGCCATTACTAACCAGCTTTATCTTTGATGTATATGATGCCTATGGTCTGGACAAACGCTGGCTGGCACAAGCAATTTCTCATGCTAAGGCTGAATACCACACTGTGTGGATGGGGACCCAGAAACCACATGACCGGCAGGCGTATAAAGGGTTGTCGCGCTATTACGATATCAACGTATTGCATGACCTAGCCGAGGCCGAAAGCGGCTGGGATATGACCAACCGCTTTGAGCGAAAGTGCCTTAACTTTTTGCCGGTAGACCTTAATGCCTATCTTTATAAATACGAGACAGACTTTGCGCGCGCAGCTCAAATTCTTGAAGCTCACGATGAGCAGGTAGCTTGGCGGGCCGCGGCTCAAAAGCGTAAAGCCACCATGGACGAGTTGATGTGGAGCAAGCTGAGGGGTCTGTATTACGATTACAATTACCAAAAAGAAAAGAAAGGGATTGTAGCTTCGCTGGCGAGCTATGTCCCGATGTGGGCTGGAATGGTTAGTGACGAGCAGGCAGCTATGTTGGCTAAAAACCTGCGCCGTTTTGATGCCCGCGGCGGGTTGGTAACTACTGACTCTCAGGTGCTGGCTACGGCACTACCCCAAAAGACTCCTATCCAGTGGGCTTATCCCAATGGTTGGGCTCCATTGCACTTTTTTGTAATCCAGGGGCTCAAGCAATATGGCTACGAGGATCAGGCTCGGCGCATCGCTTATAAATGGCTCAAGACCAATCTTAATTGGTTTAATCAACATGGGGTATTTTTGGAAAAGTACAACGTTGTTAAGCCGGCTAATCATCCTGTAGAAGGGGTGTACCCGAGTCAGTCTGGCTTTGGTTGGACCAATGCCGTATTTGAGCGTTTGTGCCAAGATTATATCGACACAAAGTAATCACCCAACAACATGATTAGCGTGATATTGCCCTTATAACCACAACCGCTTTACTGTATAATAACAGGGAAAAGGAACTGGTTAACCAGGTGAAAAAAGTGCGTAGATTCTTTGATCAAAAAGTCCGCCCTATGCCAAAGCAGAGCCTTCTGGCTATGAAGGTCGTTTTTGGTGCACGCGCCCAATATGCCGGCACCGCTTTTGCCATAAGCTTTTTGGCTGTTCAGCTCGCCGGTGTAATGATCTTTTCGCGCGGGGCGCAGGCCGCTACTAATCTAGGCGTAACAACTGCCACGTCGTATGTTAGTACACGAACATCTATAACTTCGATCGGTTACAGCAATGATTTAGCTCGCTCTATTACGGCTTTTTATTGGTTTGACCATGGGGCAACCGCGAGCTATGGATCTAGTCAGAGCTACTCGGGCAGAAATCCGGTGCCTGCGATGTTTTGGGGTCCGGCAGGTACCGGATCAGGAAAATTAATGGGAGATGGCGAAGCTGCACGATTGGCGCTGGGAGGCGGCTATGTGTATGCAACTAGTTCTGGCAGTGGCGAAGCTAGTGTTAAGCGCTATAGTCTTACGGGCACCGAGTTGGGTTCTTGGGGCACCCCGGGCACAGGCGACGGCCAGTTTAATTTAATTAAAGGCATTGCTGTGGCGCCAGCTGGTGATGTGTACGTTCTGGATCAGTACCGCGTGCAGCGTTTTACTGCCACCGGCACCTGGGTATCGTCGTGGGGGAGCTTTGGAGGGGGTGGCGGTGCCCAGATGCTGTCGCCATCTGGTATCGCTGTGGATGGTGGAGGTAATGTGTATGTAGCTGATGCCGGCGATAAAGATATTCGTAAGTTTGAGGCCGACGGCACATTTACTGCTCAATGGGCACTCTCGGAATCTTATTATACCCCCCTCTCTTTGACGGTTGGACCCGATGGGTTATTGCATGTACTTGTTAACGATGGCGGATCGAGCCTAGTACAGCGTCTTAGCACCATTGATGGCAGCCTGCAGAGTTCATTCTCAATAGGCATTGGCACGTATCGGTCTTTGGCGGTAGATATTCATGGATCCAGCTATGTAATGGGCGCTACAAACGCGATATGGACCTATTCAGCCGCCGGGACGGCACTTAACGTACTTACGCCTTCGCTGCTTGGGTCACCTCTAGCAGCTTTTAATTCCTATGGAATGGCTATTACTGCCGACGGCACTTTGTATGTTCGTAATGACCTGCAGGGCACACCTGGTTTATCCGCGGCGACTTATGGCGTGGTCGCCATTAGAGATCAGATATCGGCAACCATTTCTGGCTTAACCTGCGGCTCTGCGTATCATACGAGAATCAGGGCAGTGGTTGGTGCAGATACGGTGTATGGTGACGATCAGGTGGCCTCAACATCGGCTTGCCAAACATTTGCCATCACTACTAATGCTTTGCCCGATGGCATGGTGGGCGATGCCTACTCCACCACTGTTGAGACCAATGGGCCAGACGGTGCCACGTTCTCGTTGGCATTTGGTAGTATGCCTGATGGCTTATTACTTGATCCTGATACGGGGGTAATTAGCGGCACGCCCCTAACGGCTGGCACCTATCCGTTGTATATTCTAGCCGAAGACCTGAGCGGTACGGGCGATAGTGAAGAAAAAATGTTTAACTTAGTAATTAATGAAGATGTTAGTTTTGAAATTACTACAACCAGCTTGCCGTCGGGTGTTGAGGGCGAGGCGTACAGTGCCACCATTGAAGACAATAGTACTAACCCTACCGAGTATTATATTATTGGCGGATCGTTTCCGCCCGGCCTGTCGCTAGCAACGTCTGGTGCTATAACTGGAACTCCTACTGAGGTTGGTAGTTACACCTTTACGGCACAGGCTGAAGATGGCTACTATAATGCACCTAAGGAACTGACGATTGAAATTACCAGCGGCGAGGTGCTGACGCCCATTGCCATAACCACCACCAGTTTGCCAGACGGAACCGTAGGGGA
>CAYXHD010000012.1:0-11513 GCA_964464915.1 uncultured Candidatus Saccharibacteria bacterium | reverse complement strand
TGACGACGCCCCCGCAGGGGAGAAGTCACATTGCTGTGTTCTCGCCCGCGAGGGCTAGTTGGGGTTGGCGATGGAGCCGCGATCGGTGAAGGCAAGGTTGCGGTTCTCGACGAGTTCAATGACTGCTGGATCGTTCATCAGGCGCCAGACGACGATACCTCTCAAGTAATACCTTGCTGCTCTGTGACGCGCTCCGAGCTGGTAAATCCCACGGAGTTCGTCTGCCAAGTACGGAAAGCGCTTTGTTGTGCTGGAGGCGGTCTTCATGATGAAGTTTTCCGGAAGTAGCAGTACGGCAGCATCAAACGCGTACCTCAGCGAGTGGCACTTCAGGCTCTTGGCCTCAACATCAAAGAAGTACTTGCGCGCGGTGTAGACGAGTACGTCGAGATCAGGGGTTTCTGCGTCGGCCATGAGCCAACCTCCAGATCGTGTTGTAGGTACGAATGTTCATAACTATACACCCAAGACTATAAATTGACAATACTTGTCAAGTGCGGTATTATTCCTATGTACTGATACCGGACTTGCTCCGGGTTTTTTATCAGCACCAGTTTATATATAACAACTGAATAACATTTTAATAGTCCCGTCCCAGAAAGGAAAAGTGAATATGCAACAGAATCAATTTGTAACCGCCATCGAGATGTTGGCTGAAGAAAAAGGTCTTAGTAAAGAGATCATTATGGAGACCGTCGAGCTTGCTCTGGCCGCTGCCTATAAGAAGGATTACGGCGATAAGGATCAAGAGGTTCGCGTCGTGCTTAAGGGCGACAGTATTGAACCTCAAGTCTTTGTGAGTCGTGAAGTAGTTGAAGATGGAGACGTTGAAAACGACTTCCTCCAGATTGCCCTGAGTGATGCCAAAAAGATCGATAAGAATGCCAAGGTTGGTACCGAAGAAGAGCCATACATGGTTGAGCAAGAAGAGCATCCTGAAGGTTTTGGCCGCGTTGCTGCCCAAACTGCCAAGCAGGTTATTATTCAGCGCCTGCGCGAAGCTGAACGCGAGCTGATCTTTACCGAATACAGTGATAAGGTTGAGACGGTACTGAATGGTACTGTCCAACGTGTTGACGGTAATACGGTCTACGTTGACCTCGGTAAGGCTAACGGCGTACTGTTCCCTAACGAACAGATTCCTCACGAGCGTTACTACATTGGCCAGCGCCTCAAGTGTTTCCTCGTGCGTGTTGAGCAAAGCCTCCGTGGCCCCCAGATTATCTTGAGCCGTGCTCATGCCAACATGGTCCGTCACTTGTTTGAGCTAGAAGTGCCTGAAATTGAAACTGGTGCCGTAACCATTCAGGGTATTGCCCGCGAAGCTGGTGTACGTACTAAGATCGCCGTAGAGAGTAATACTGCCGGCGTTGACGCCGTTGGTACCTTTGTTGGTGGTCGTGGATCACGTGTTCAGGCCGTCATGAGCGAGCTTGGTGAAGAAAAGATTGATATCATCAACTACAGTGCCGACCCAAGCACCTTCATCATCAACGCACTTTCACCTACTAAAGTAAACAAAGTTGATCTTAATGACGCCGAGCAAAAAGCTACCGTCACCGTGCCTGAAGACCAACTGAGCTTAGCTATTGGTAAGCAAGGCCAGAACGTCCGCTTGGCCGCCAAGCTCACTGGCTGGAACATCGACATTACCAGTTCAGACGAGAGCAATGTGGACGCCGTAGAAGCTGTTGCCGAGGCTCCTAAAAAGCGCGTAGACCTAGAAGGTTCGTTGATTGAAGCCATTAATAGTCAGGCAGAAGAAGTCACAGAAGACGCTCCTCAAGCAGAATAAAATGTGACTCATAACACTATTAGCACTCTTGCATACGGAGTGCTAATTTTGTATACTGGAACTAAGCAACTGGGGAGGTGCACATGAGTCAAACAGGCAATAGTGGTACACAGGATTTTTTTGATCGGTTTACTGAAAATGCTAAGCATAGTTTAGAGTTTGCTGACGCCATTGCTGCGCAGCTTGGTTCGCCGTATATTGGCACTGAACATATGCTGCTTGGTGTTCTGCAGCAAGAAGAATCAGTCGGTTCGCAAATACTGCGCGATGCCGGCGTGAGTATTGACCGTGCCCAGGTAGCCATGACCGTTGCCCCCAGCGTTATGAGTATTGGGCTCAACAAAGGGCTTAGTGAAACTGCTAAGCTCACCCTTACGTTGTCGTATCGCATCGCCCAAGAGTTTGGTCAGCCCTATGCTGGTACGGAGCATATTTTATTTGCCATTTTAAACCAAAAGAACGCCCGGGCTAACGCCGTGCTGAGGGAAATTTCAGTTGATCCCGAGGCGGTGCGTACTGCCCTAGAAGAATATTTGGTGGGTCAACAGGAGCAGATGGGGCAGGGTACAACCACCAAGGGCAAAAACAGGAGCAAGACGCCAGCGCTTGATAAATATGGTATAGACTTAACACACAAGGCACGCCATGGTCAGCTTGACCCGGTAGTGGGCAGGGTTGATCAGGTTAATCGCATGGTGGCAATTCTAGGCCGCCGTAGCAAAAACAATCCAGTACTTATTGGTGAACCGGGCGTGGGCAAGACGGCTATTGTTGAGGGTCTGGCCCAGCGCATTATTGATGGTGATGTGCCTGAGAGCTTGCACGATAAACGTATCGTCACCCTAGAGCTCAGCTCGGTGGTAGCTGGCACTAAGTTCCGCGGTGAGTTTGAAGAGCGTCTCAAAAAGATTGTCGCAGAAGCCACTGGTAATAAGGATGTCATCTTGTTTATTGATGAGCTCCATACTATAGTGGGGGCCGGTGCAGCCGAGGGTGCAATTGATGCCGCAAATATCCTTAAGCCACCGCTGAGCCGTGGCGAGATGCAGGTTATTGGTGCTACTACCCTTGAGGAATATCGTAAGCATATAGAAAAAGACTCAGCATTAGAGCGCCGTTTCCAGCCCGTGCAAGTGCCAGAGGCTACCGTAGAAGAAACTATTGAAGTGTTGCGTGGGCTTAAGCCCCACTATGAAGAGTTCCATAAGGTACACATCCAAGACGATGCCCTGGTGGCTGCCGCTAAGCTCGCAGCTCGCTATATTAGCGATCGCTTCTTGCCAGACAAAGCTATTGATTTAGTGGATGAAGCCGCCAGTTTAACGCGCATGCGCGTGGCCGGGGTCAACAAAGTGCGAACTGGACTTAAAAAGCAATTAGCCGCTATCCATGAAGAAATTGAAGCTGCCGTTGACGAGCAAGACTTTGAGCACGCTGCCAAACTTAAGACTAAGGCCAGCCAGATAGAGCAAAAGCTTTCTGCGGAGCGTGCAAAAACCACCGCCAAAGCCGCTATGCAAGTTATTGATGCTGAATCAATTGCCCAGATCGTTGCCATGACCACCGGCATTCCGGCCACACGTCTGGTTAAAGCAGAAGCCGCAAATCTCAAAAAGCTTGAAGCAAATATGAAAAAGCGCATTATTGGCCAAGACGAAGCTATTGCGGCAATTGCGGCAGCAGTGCGTCGCAGCAGAACGGGTATTGCCGATCAAAAACGACCGATTGGTTCCTTTATGTTTATGGGGCCAACCGGCGTGGGTAAGACCGAACTCGCCCGGGTATTGTCAGAAGAGCTCTTTGGCAGTCGCGATGCCATCATTAAAGTTGATATGAGCGAGTTCATGGAAAAGCACAATGTGGCGCGTTTAGTGGGTGCTCCAGCTGGGTATGTGGGCTACGAAGATGGCGGCCAGCTTACTGAGCAAGTCCGTCGCAAGCCTTACAGCCTTATTCTCTTTGATGAGATTGAAAAAGCTCATCCCGATGTATTCAATATGCTCCTGCAGATCCTTGAAGACGGCCAACTGAGTGATGCCAAAGGTCGCAAAGTCGACTTCCGTAACACCGTAATTATCATGACCAGTAATGTTGGCGCCAGCGAGATGTTTAAAGAGGCGCGCCTGGGATTCCATACCCATACTGCTAGCCAGCAAGATAAGCTCAAGGTTAGCCATCAAGCCATGCGCGAACGAGTCACAGAACAACTAAAGAAACACTTCCGCCCTGAGTTTCTTAACCGCGTAGACCAAGTGGTGGTATTTAAGGCCCTTGATCAAGTCGACATCAAGCAAATCCTCGACATTCAGCTTGACCAGGTCATAAAACGTGCCGCCGAGCAGGGTATTACGCTCAAGATCCAAGCTAAAGCTAAAGAGTTGCTTATTGAAAAGGGCTACAACGCCGAGCAGGGCGCCCGCCCCATGCGCCGCGCCATTCAGGACCTTCTTGAAAATGAACTAGCTCACAACTTGCTTGATGGTAAGCTGGTGCCTGGCGATAAAGCTACCATAAAACGCGATAAAGACAAACTGGTAGTTGTGCAGTCGTAAACAGTTTGTGCTCCGTAGTTAGATATGATATAAATTAGCCATAAGTATAATCAATGGGAGACAGCTACATGGCTGCAGTAAAAGCAAAAAAGACTACATCAAAGTTGAAAGCAGGCCAGAAAAAGAGAGTTAATGTGTGGGTAATCCTTTCGGGTGTGGCAGCTATAGCAGTTATCGGTGTGCTTGTTGTTAGGTATAGTGGAGCAAGCAGTAATGTGTGGTCAATACGAAGTGCTGCAGTCGCTAGTAAGGGAGGCACAGTTAAATACAAAGATAACGGTGCGGCATACTGGATCGGTACCAAGAGGGGCGAGTACGTAAGCTTTACTGCACCAACAAGCGGTACGTATTGTATGGAAGGTAAATACTTAACAGAAAATATGGCAATCTCATGGGATTACGGCAATACTGGCGGGGCTGGTGCCGTATCCAGTCCGACCGACTTCTCATCATGCCGCTCAATAGGTAAGGGTCAGAAGTATACTATACGTCTTGAGTCAAACGGGACAATGGTGTTCAACCGCGTCCGTAAAAAATAACACTATAGTTTGGCTGATTACTGCCTGTAGGCACCCTCAATTGAAGTAAAAGAGCTTCGCAGGGCGCAGTCAGGGAATATGCGGATGGTAGACCATGCGATGTCGAATTGGAACCGGACTATAATTTAAATCATCGATTGGCTTAAACTGATAATTGGAAGAGCCCCGCATCTGACAGCGTAGGCTCAACCGACTTGCGGTAGTGCTTGGCTGCCCGTTGCGGGGCTTGGTCAGACGCGGTGAAGGCGTCGCTCGACGACCAGGGCGAACTGCTGGGCGACCTGTTCTGCAGCGGCCTCATCCACGCCCTGGGCGTAGACGGCGATGCTGCGGTCGCTCTGGGTCCCGTCGGTCTTGCCCTGGTCTTGCGACCAGGGGATGAGGATGGCGACCTTGCCCGAGTCCTTGACGAACTCGAGTGACCAGAACCAGTTGTAGTCATCGCTGGTGGTGGCTCTGATCCTGCGGGAAAAGCCCTCGACATGCTGAGCAGCGTTCTCGAGCCACTGGCCGTTGGGGCCAACAACCCTGTCGAGGTGTTCGAGGAGCTCATCGACGGCGGGTGGGAAGAACGGTCCGTCGAAGTCGTCCAAGTTTGCTTCTGCGTGTCTTTCGTTACTCACGAGTGCCTCCTCGAGGCGGTAGGGGTTGCGAACCTGTAGACAATACCATATGTAATTAGGCTCGTCAATATTGATACACACCGTTCGTTTTTTGTTCGGTATATGATAAAATAGATATATGGCCAAATCCACATCACTCTATACCTGTCAAAACTGTGGCGCCACGTCTCCCAAGTGGAGTGGGCGTTGTGATGTCTGCGAGGCCTGGAATAGTCTGGTGGAGTCGGCGGCGCCGGCGACCTCTGGTCGTCGAGGGGGAGGTGCGGCCGCTGCCAGCGTTTCTAAGCTTGAATCAATTGATATGAGCAGTCATAATAGGATCTCGAGCGGCCTGACTGAGGTCGATGAGGTTCTGGGCGGCGGGATTGTTCCCGGCGGGGTGATGTTGCTTTCTGGTGACCCCGGAGTGGGAAAGTCGACACTGGTATTGCAAATAGCTGCCGCCGTTGCGCAAGATCATAATGTTTTATACGTAAGTGGTGAAGAATCTGATCGGCAGCTTAAGATGCGAGCTGAGCGATTAGGAGTTGGAGCTGCTAATCTTTCAATTCTAGCCGAGACCAATACTGATATAGTTGCGGCGACCATTGCCAAGGGTAAGTACGACCTGGTGATTATTGATTCGATCCAGACCATGTATATTGATGCACTTACGGGTGCGGCTGGATCAGTCGGTCAGGTTACGGCCAGTTCGCAGATGCTAGAATCGGTTGCTAAAAAGAATTCGGTAGCTATGATGATTATTGGGCACGTTACCAAAGACGGCTCCATTGCCGGACCAAAGATCCTGGAGCACCTGGTGGATGTGGTGTTGTACCTTGAGGGTGACAAGTATGGCGCTTTTAAGGCTCTTAGAGGCATTAAAAACCGTTATGGGTCTACCAATGAGGTCGGCATATTTGAGATGGTTAACGAGGGCCTGCGCCCCGTCTCGAACCCCAGCGAAGCACTACTCGCTGAACGCCAAGAAAGCCCCGGTTCGGCCGTACTGGCCACTATGGAGGGAACTAGACCTTTATTAGTGGAAGTGCAAGCTCTCGTATCAACTACCGCTTTTGGATACCCCAAGCGAACCGCTGCCGGTTTTGATCTTAATCGATTAAATCTCTTGGTGGCCGTTTTGCAGAAGCGCGGTGGGCTTAATCTGAGTAACCAAGATATTTATGTAAACATTGTTGGTGGACTCAAAATTAATGAACCTGCAGCTGATGTGGCTGTTATATTGGCGATTGCTTCGGCTTTTAAAGACAAGGCCTTACCAAAAGGACTCGTATGTTTCGGCGAAGTTGGCCTCAGTGGCGAGATCAGGTCCGTCCCACATGCGCAACGACGAGTAGCGGAAGCAGCAAAGCTTGGATTTACCAAGGCCTTTGGCCCTGCTCGGGGTGCTCAAAAAGAGCTTAAAGGATTACGGAACGTCAGCGACGCCCTTAAGATCGTCAGCTAAGAGTTTGCTTGTTTATTTAACGAAGCTGCCGCTGTAACTTCCACCATTGGTCGATGTTACACTCCATGTGTGGGATCCAGAGCTAATCGAGGATATGGTTGCGGTCAATGAGGAGGTTGTTGCTTTAGGAGCTCCTCCATCGACACGTACACTGTAAACTGCGCCTGGGCCATCACTTGACCATGTGAACTTAACTTGTGATCCGGATTGTGGTGTTGCTGCGCCCGAGAGCGTAGAGCCCCCGCCACTAACCGTCTCGCTCGGACTGTCGTCGCTATAGTAACCAGCATCAATAACCGTTGCCTGGACTTTGTAGCTGCCTGGGTTCGGTATGCTGTAGGCCAACACGTAGGTACCATTGCCGTTAACTTCTTTACTACCAATGATCTGACCGTCTAGTTTGATCTCGATGCGGGTTGCTGGGAAGGTGCCGCTGACTGCTTTGGCTGTAAAGGTATAGTTGCCACCGCTACCGCTAACTTCTAATGTGGCAGTGGGTTTAACGTCACTACAGCTGTGTTTGTCGTCTTTGCCGCCACTACCACCAGCCGTCGAGCCGTAACTAAAGCCCAGGCCCGCAATTACGCCAGCATTCCAGCGACCATATGATGGGTCGTTGGCAGGAATTTCTGGCAATACTGATCCGCCGCCATTAGTCTCAATGGCGAGTTCTGGGGTACATTCCGTAGCTTCTTTGCCACTAAGTTTGTCTATGCGCACATCACCAGTGCCGGCCGCAGCGGGCTTATACCACGACGGGAAGATGTCGGTGCGCTTGTTTTTGGTCTTGTCGTTGGCCAGGCGACCAGTGGTTGCATCAAGGGTCACTTCTTTAATACCAGCTGGGCGTTTAAACTGCTCGTTTGGACCGGTAAGCGACTTCTTCATGAAGCTGCTCCAGATTGGGGCAGAAACGGCACTGGCTGATTGGGTCATCGCCGAGTTGTCGTTGTTACCAGCCCACACACCAGCAACTAGGTTGGTGCTATAGCCCATAGTCCAGGCGTCACGATAATCAGTGGTCGTACCAGTTTTAGCGGCAACTGTTCGGCCAGGGATTACCAGGGGATTGTTAGCGCCAAAGATGTAGCTACGGGCACTGTTGTCGCTAAGGACGTTGGAGATCATGTAGGCAACTTGTGGATCAAGAACCTTTTTAGGAGTTTCAGGCTTAGTGTTGTCTTCAAGAACCTTATTGTTAGGGTCAGTAACTTTTAAGATTGGTGTTGATTCGTAGTGGACGCCGCCATTAGCAAATGATTCATAGGCATTAACCATCTCGGCTAATTTAACTTCGCCAGATCCCAACACCAGACTCAAGCCGTAATCGTCGCTACTGCCATTAAGGTCGGAAATACCCATGTTGCGGGCGGTTTTGAGCGTGTCGGATATACCAGCAAGGTACAGGGCTTTAACTGCTGGGATGTTGAGCGAGCCAGCCAATGCTGATCGGTATGATTGAACACCATAGAACTTATTGGTGTAGTTCTTTGGTACATAGCCACCACCAAAGTCGGTTTTTACATCGTATACAGTAGTGCCGGGGCCAAAGTTCTTGCTAAACATTGTGGCGTAGGCAAAAGGTTTAAAGCTTGATCCTGGCTGGCGCTTAGAGGTTGCAACGTTAACCGCACCAAAATTCTCATCACTAAAGTTGTAGCTACCAACCATGGCCAGGATTTGGCCGCTCTTTGGATCAGATGCGGTGAGCGCAGCGTTGCTACCGCCAAGACGACGTACGGTGGCAATGTTCTCGGCCACAGCTTCTTCGGCAGCTTTTTGCTTATCTACGTCAAGAGTCGTGATGACGTCCAGGCCACCTTCGGTCACCTTGAGTTCACCATACTTTTCCGATAACACATCTTGAGCGTAGAGTACAAAGTGTGGAGCGGTTACGCCAGCAAAGCGGCTCTGACGAGGCTGCACCTTGGCTAGGGTGTCAACAGCTTTAGCATCGGCTGCTTGCTTATCGGTAATATAGCCTTGCTCTGCCATGAGTGTAAGTATGCGGTTGCGGCGAGCAATCAAGGCATCAGTATTGGGCCCATAAGGCGAGTAGTAGCTAGGTGCCTGGGGCATGGCTGCCATCATGGCCGATTCATCTAGGGTGAGGTCCTTAGCGTCTTTATTAAAGTAGGTCTTAGCAGCCGTCTGAATACCGTAGGCTTGGTTCCCATAGGGGATCTCGTTAAGGTACAGCTTAAGGATCTCATCCTTGCTATAGCGCTGTTCTATCTCGATGGCCAAGATCAACTCCTTGATTTTGCGACTCAAGGTTCGTTGATCAGTAAGCAGGGCGTTCTTTACATATTGCTGGGTAATGGTTGAGCCACCACCGCGATTGGTGCCGGTTAGTACACCACTAAAGGCGCGACCAATGCCAAACACGCTAAAGGCACCATGTTTGTAGAAATCTTTGTCTTCAATGGCGATAGTTGCTTGTTTAACTGTGGCAGGCATTTGGTCAAAGGCAATCAGCGAACGGTTCTTGTCGCCGTAGACTTCATACAAGACTTTTTCTTTCTTGCGGTCCCAGAACTTGGTAGTTTGGCCGCCTAGCTTGGCATTGACCTTGTTAGGGTCTGGTAAGTCTCTACCAAACCACAAAAAGACCGCCAATAGCATTACAAAGCCAACACCAGCAATCTTGGCGGTACGGATGGCACCTGCTTTACTGAGCCAATTTTCTTTAAAGTGACGTGGATCAATCAGAACGAGCCCTCGAGCCAACCATTTTTTAGGAGAATGTGCGGTATTTATGGTGCGGGCGGTGTTGCGAGCGTTGGACGATCGGACTACTCGGCGGCGGGGTGATTTCATTAGGATACGGTCTCCATTTGTAGTTATGATTATACGCTATTTTGCATTTACAAGCCAGTAATTATACCTCCAAGATGTGGTATCATAGGGGTATGAAAAAGGCAGAAATACCAAGTCAATTACTCGAGAGAGGTATAAGCGACGTCATTCCTCGTGCCGAGCTGGTCAAGCAGCTGCTAGGCGGCAAGTCGTTGCGTCTTAAGTTTGGGGTTGATCTAACGCGCCCTGACCTCCATTTAGGGCACGCCGTAGTACTGCGCAAACTTCGCGAATTCCAGGAGCTTGGACACACGATTGTGTTTGTGATTGGTGACTACACCACCAAGATTGGCGACCCGTCAGGCAAGAGTAAAACCCGCCCCATGCTGGATGACGAAGAAATTGCCGCCAACGTAAAAACCTACTTAGACCAGGTTGGCCTCATCCTTGATGTAAAGAAGATCGAGATTCGCTACAACAGTGAGTGGCTTGGCAAACTTACTTTTTCTGATCTTATTAAGCTGGCATCAAATATAAGCGTGGCGCAGCTTATTGAGCGCGATGATTTTAGCAAACGTTTGGCCGACGGTTCAGAGATTGCGTTGCATGAGTTTATGTATCCCCTGATGGTGGCTTATGACTCCGTAGCGCTGGAGGCTGATGTTGAATTTGGCGGTACTGATCAATTGTTTAACCTGCTGGCTGGTCGTAACCTCCAGAAAAAGCTTGGTCAGAAGCCTCAGTGCGTTATTACGGCACCATTGCTTGTTGGCCTCGACGGTGTACAGAAGATGAGCAAAAGCCTGGATAACTATGTAGCACTCACTGATGCACCAGCTGATATGTTTGGTAAGTTAATGAGTCTACCAGATAGCTTGATTGGTCCGTATTTTGAGCTTTGTACCGATGTGCCCGATGAGCAGATTGAGGCAGTAGTTGCCAATATTTCCCAGGGGGTCAATCCACGTGACACCAAAGCTAGTTTGGCTCGCGAGATTGTGCGTATCTATCATGGCGAGGCGGCAGCCAAGGCGGCCGAACAAGCTTTTAATGATCAATTCCGCGACAAAAAGGCTCCTACTGACATACCGGAGCATACTGTTAAGACCGGTGCAGAGCTGGTTGATGTGCTGGTTGAGGCTGGCTTAGTCTCAAGCCGCTCAGAGTACCGTCGTTTGGTAATGCAGGCTGGCGTGAAGCGCAATAATCAAACCGTTACACCAGAAGATGAGGTTGTGCTGCAAGACGGTGATACCATTCAGGTTGGTAAGCGTCGATATCTTAAGCTGCGTGTGCGGTGAGCGAGCTACTGCAGCGTTCAGTTCGTAGCATAAAAGGCGTGGGGGATACGGCAGCGGCTCAGCTTGGTCGTTTGGGTATTACCACTTGGGGCGAGCTACTTCGCCATTATCCTCGTCGGTATGAAGATTATAGTAAGCTCGTAAGCATTGCCGATGTGCAGCTCGGCGCCGTAACCATTGCTGGTACCATTGAGCGGATTGCTGCCCGACGTTCGTTTAGGCGCAAACTAACGGTTACCGAGGCGATTATTAGCGACGGTACTGGTACTGTTAAGGCCGTATGGTTTAACCAGCCGCACCTACCTAAGAGTATTCCTGAAGGCACCGATGTGGTGTTGTCGGGCAAATTAGAGTTTAAAGATAACAACTTATCATTGTCGTCACCGCTATGGGAAAAAGCCGAGCGCTCTGGCACTAACACCGGTCGTATCTTGCCCATATATCCCGAGACAGAAGG
>CAYXHD010000011.1:0-11718 GCA_964464915.1 uncultured Candidatus Saccharibacteria bacterium | reverse complement strand
TCGACGGTATCATCGCCAAAACGGCTCACCGTAATAATGCCAACGTCGCCTTCTTTGGTATAGGTTACGCTTGGGACACTTATGGCCGCACGGGTGATCTTAATATCAGCTGGTGCTGCATTACCCCGCACAATCGTGAGCGTTACGGTTGTTCCGGCGTCGCCGCGAATCTTACCAACTGCTTCTTCTAGGCTCAGCCCAGTTGGATCCTTGCCGTCAATCTTGATAATAGTGTCCTTGGGTTGCAGGCCAGCTTTGGCAGCCGGAGTGTTAGCTATTGGCGCAATAACAGTCAGCTGGCTGTTACGGAAGCCAATCTCGGCACCAATACCGCTCAGGTTACCCTTGAGGTCATCTGCCAACTCTTGGGCCTGCTGCTTGGTTAAATAGGTGGTGTACGGGTCACCTAGCGAATCTACAAGCCCAGCCTTAGCTCCGTCCAGTGCTTTTGCAGCATCAACCTCGCCATCAAACTTGCGCTCTAGCGTTGCCTGCAGATCATTGAGGCTCGAGAAGTCCTGCGGCGTAAAACCAAAGGTACTCCAACGTGAGCCAATAATCCCAGCCAATAAGGCAAGGATGATTGCACCAACAATTAACCGGCTACGCTTTATCTGGATTGTAGTATCTGGCACCTAGTGATTCCTTGTTGAGTTAAAAGTGGATGTAGACTAATGCAGACTTGGGGTAGGTGCTTATAGAATAGCGGCCGTCCCAGTTGGCGTTGTATTGACTAACCGTAACGGTATTGCCCGAAACCGACTCAACATATACGGCATGCCCATATTGGCCTGGCATAAAGATGCCTACGTCGCCTGGTTGTGGGTTACCATCTACTGGAATGCCAGCGTTACGAGCATTCTGCGGCCACTGGTTAGCATTACCTCGTCCACCCCAGTATGGCATAGAACGACCTGAGCTGGCTACTCTCCAGGCGGTGTAAGAAACACATTGACGAGCATACATGCCCCAGTTATCCACCACCGAGCTCGGGAATGACACACCAGCCCATGGGTAGCCACCGGTACCACCGTAGCTTTGACCGCCAGAAACCGCCGCAATAGCAGCAGCCTGTTGGGCGCGTAATTGCGATAAGCGGCTATTAGCATCACGGACCTGGGCATTGGCTTGATCGGCACTCTGCTGGGCTACGGCAAGCAGCTGATTTGACTCTGAACGGGTAGCCTCAAGTTGAGCGCGCTGCGCCTGCTGATCTTTAAGCAGACCCGCCAACTCGGTTTGTTGTTTTTCAAGCTGCACCTTAAGGGTGGCAATCTTGGCTAGTGAACCTTCTACCTTATCTTTTACCTTCTGGGTATATTCTTGCTTATTCACAAAATCACTAAAGTTATCACTAGAAGCAATAATCTCAAGCGAGTTTAGTTCGCCCTGTTTGTAGATAGAGCGTATATTTTCATCCAATATCGCTTTTTGGGTGGCTAGGTCTTCTTTTGCCTGCTCCACCTCTTGCGTAGTCTTATTATATTTGGCTTGGCTCAAGCTTATCTGTGTCTGGATAAGCTCAACTTGCGAGTTAAGGGCGTTAACTCTCGTCTTGTAGTCGTTAGCTTGTGCCTGATAGCCGGCCGCTTGATTCTGCAAGTCAGAAGCTTGTTTTTTGAGTGCATTAATTTGCTGGTCAAGACTATCGCCCTGAGCAGGTTTAATGTTTGGTATTGCAATGGCTAAGACTATGGCCAGCAGGCCAATTTTGGTGAGTGTTTGTTTTGAAAGCTTCATGTAAATAGAGCATTCCCCTTATGGTCTCTATACTACGCCGCTTATGCTTATGTGTCAATCGAGAACTTAGGAAAGCTTCATGTAGCGACCCATGGCCAACAAGCTTGAAACCGCACCAATAAAGATACCAATAAGCAGTTCCACGCCAACAATAATGAAGGGGTGGGATTTAAAGACATCAATAATGGTTTGGGTATCAATATAGGACCCTAGCTTAGGTCCAACCCCAAGCACCAGACTGTAACATAGCATCACCGATATAAAGGTGGCGATAATACCGTAGAGCGCTGCCTCAAAGACAAATGGGCCTCGAATAAACCAGTTAGTTGCGCCCACGAGCTTCATGATTTCTATCTCTTCGCGACGCGTAAAGATGGCCATGCGAATCGTATTAAAGATGATAAGCGTAGATATAACAACAAATAAACCACTGGCAAGTAAGCCGGCCTGTTTTATAAAGTTAGTGGCACCAATAATTCTATCGATAGTCTTTTTGCGCTCACCCGTATAGCTTATAGGATCTTTTTCTTGCAACAGCGCCTTAAATTGCTCGCGATTCACCACGGCAATAATTGGATCAATCTTATTAGCGTCCTTAGCCTTAATGGCCAAACTCTGTGGCAATGGATTATCTTCTTTGGTTACAGCCGCCAATAATTCTTTATTATTCTTATTCTGCTCACGGTATATTTCTAGAGCATCGTTCTTAGTAACAAAGGTTACTGACTCAACATTAGGCGTCGACTCTAGGGTAGCCTTCATGTTATTGGCCTGAGCAACCGTTACCTCGTCTTTAAGGTATACGGAGACATCAATCTTCTCTACCACCTGTGCAATGGTTGAGGTTAAAGCTGACGTAGCAATATATGAAAACAAAATTATGGTAAGCGTAATGGTCATAACTGCCGTAGCGGCGGTACTCAGCCACAGGTTACGAAAGAAGTTGCGGAAGCCAGTCTTCATGATGCGAATCAGCTGGATCATACAGCGTACCTCCCCTGCTCTTCATCCTTAACAATACGACCACGATTAATGGTAATTACACGGCGTTTGAGGGCATTCACGATCTCTTTATTGTGAGTAGTAAGCACCACCGTGGTACCAAAACGATTGATTTTGAGCAATAACTCAATAATCTCCCAGGCATTTTTAGGGTCAAGGTTACCCGTTGGTTCATCGGCAATCAGGATTTTGGGCTGGCGAATCAGGGCACGGGCAATGGCTACGCGTTGGCGCTCGCCACCGCTAATCTCGTGCGGAAAGTTTTCCTCCTTACCCTTAAGGCCAACCAGCTGCAATACCTTGGGCACGCTACGCTTGATGTCTTTATTTTTTGCGCCACTTACTTCCATGGCAAAGGCCACATTCTCAAAAACGGTTCTATTGGGCAATAGTTTAAAATCCTGGAATACCACGCCGATCTTACGACGTAAATGCGGCACCTTATTAGGCTCAACCGTATCATAATCCACGCCACCCACAATAATCTTGCCACTGGTCTGAATCTCTTCGCGCGTTAGCAACTTAATAAGCGTGGACTTACCAGCGCCACTGCTCCCCACAATGGTCACAAATTCTTTGGGACCAATATGCAAGTTAATGCCGCTCAGGGCGACACTTTTGTTTGGATACATCTTAGTTACACGATCAAGTAAAATCACCTATCAATTCTAGCACACCGAACAAATGCCCTCAACGTGCTTATGTCTTGATACCAGTAAGTAGTCTGGCGATCATCAGCCGCTGATCCATATTACTTATTCACACGTGTTTCGCAACTTCTAACTAATCACGCCTTATTGATAATTGAAACAAGGGTTACATCGGCAACATATTAAACCGAGTGGTGTATAATTTAGTTACATGAGTAACGCTGAACACCATTCCAAACCTGCTGATCAAAAAGTACATAATCCTTATGCAGAAATGGCTACTGATCCTGAAACTAACGAGACTGAACTCTACAGTACACATCAACTAACCCGTATATTATTTGAAAGTTTTCGTCTAAGTCAGGGTAGCAAAGAGCTTCAATTTGACTTCTTAAACTTCCTATTAGTAAACCACCTGGACAGATTTTCTCCAGATATGGATCTAGATGCTGTTGCAGAAAAACTTAACACAATGATTATTGGGTGGATGAACGAAAAACGCCACACACCCGTAGGGGCGGTTGCCCAGATTGTTCCGCTCCAGGTCGACAGTGTATTGACTCACCTGGATGAAAAGTACGAGTTAATTACAGAATTAGGTGCCGCCCAGACGTATAAACCAAACTTAGACGATGTTATAAGCCGAGATATGAGACATATGCATAAGCGACCCGCAGAAAGAGCAGGTGCAAGTTTTTTTGTACATTATATACTCCAGGGCAATACTGCGCATGTTGCCGAAATAGATGAATATTACAGTGCCTGCCTACAAGGTCTTTATGAGCCTGACTCAGAAGACGAAACAAGCAACAACTTTGAGGATCGGAAGAATCGAATTCGTTCGATCCTAAGGCAGTTTGTTGTAAATGGCAAAGGAGACGTCGCCACGTTTACCGAAGATGCGCAGTCAGCGCTTTCTGTGTGCCTGGGCCAGGACTGGAGAGATCAAATTCTTACTTACCCACCCTCTGCCGAAGATACGCTTCAATAAATCCATCGAGCTCGCCATCGAGCACACCCTTGGTATCACTAGTCTCATAATCGGTGCGATGATCTTTGACCTTGTTATAAGGATGCAATACGTATGATCGTATTTGGTTACCCCAGGCTGCCGATTGGTTCTCGCCGGTAATATCTTTGAGCTCCTGTTTTTGCTGCGAGATCATCAGGGCTGTGAGCTTACCGCGCAGTACCGCCATGGCTTTGAGCTTATTTTGCAACTGCGAGCGCTCATTTTGTATAGCCACCACAATATTTGTAGGGATATGAGTGATGCGTACAGCAGAGTCAGTGGTATTAACGCTCTGCCCACCATTACCGCCGGACCGATACACATCAATGCGCAGGTCTTTCTCGTCAATCTCAAGCTCGGTATCAGTCGCCAGTTCTGGCGCCACATCAACTAACGCAAACGATGTTTGACGCAGATTATCGGAGTTAAACGGACTCAAGCGCACCAAACGATGCACACCCTTCTCCCCTTTTAGCTTGCCGTAAGCATAGCGACCAGTTACTTCTAGTGTAACGCTTTTAATACCGGCTTCTTCGCCTGGTGATTCGCTGAGCACTTGCACCTTCCAGTTAGCACGCTCACAATAGCGCACGTACATACGCACCAGCATCTGTGCCCAATCTTGGGCATCAGTTCCGCCCGTACCGGCATAAATTGAGAGTACGGCGTTGTTCTTATCGTACTCACCACCAAGCTGCAGCTCAAATTGCTTGGCCGCGACTTCCTCCTCCAGCAAAATGATATCTTTTTGGATATCATTTTGTAATGAAGGATCGCCTAGTTCGGCCAACTCAAACACTTCCGCAATACGCTGCTCTAGACCGCGCCATTCCTGGATATGCTTATCCAGCTCGGCGAGGTTTTGACTGATTGTTTGAGCTGCCTCGCTATTGTTCCAAAAATCTGGCTCGAGTGTTTGGGCTCGCAATGTTTGAGCCTGAGCTTCTTCGCCGGCAATATCAAGCCGGGCAATAGCATCAGCCACGGTGCTCTTTATATTCTTAAGCGCATCATTCATACCCTGATTATACAGGAGAGTTGGCTATTTGTGGCGCAGGGCAGCAGCTAGTTGTTTTTTACTGCGCAGGTATTCGCGCACACCATAACCAAGTCCGGTGGTCCCAAATGCCGCAGCAAATGGCAGCTCCATACCAGCTTGAGGCAACTCCGGTGCTGGTGGCGGGGTAACCGATGGCTTAACTGGCGGCTGAGGCTTGGGTTTAGACACCGGCGTAGCAACTACTACATTGCCGCACGACTTAAGTACCGCCCACTGGAACACACCATCTTTGGTATACACAAAGGCTTCAAGGCTGTCGGTCTTAAAACTCGATTGAGTTGAACGCAACCAAACGTCATGCTGTTTAACTGAGCTAGGCATGTACTGGCGACCAATACTCTTTGCACCGGTAGCAACAGTTTTTCCATTGACCACCACATTGCCGTTTTTTGTGACCGTACCATTAACAGCAAGTTTCATCTCTTCTATGCTCACGCTGTAGGCATTGTAAATTGCCTGCAAGTTTTCGGCAGAATTATGTTGATCACCACCTACAACTTTATAGGCAAACTCGGTTTTACTATAGGCACCGCACCACATAATGGCGTTGGCATCACAATCTTTTACGGCCGCGCTGGCGTTACCTGCCACAAAAAGACTACCAGCAATTACTAAACTCAATAGAATCTTCTTCATAAGACTCCCCCTTTCATTCGTTATATTATACCACAAAAAGACCCCTCAGCCTAAGCTTTGGGGTCTTTTTGATGCTAGTCTTACCGACAAGCGCCAATGTGGAACGTTCGCTTGTAACTAGCGATTGGTGTTGCGCTGGGCTTTTACCAAACCGCGTTTGCTGCGGAGGTAAGCTTGGGCGCTGGTACCGATGGCCGTAAGACCAAGAGCAGCGGCGGCTGCGCCGCCCATACCAGTTTCTGGCAGGGTTGGCGTAACAGGAGTGGTAGGAGGTGTAACCGGTGGGGTTACAGGAGTTTCTGGAGCAGTAACCTTAACGTTAAGATATACAAATCCGTCATGGGCAAAGCAGCCCAGCCACTTACCATCAAGGGCTTCACTACCAACGGTAACACCGCCATTAACAACCGAGTCACTTAATGGGACACGATTGAGCTTGTTGGTCTTGATATAGGCACTACCGGGCACGTAGCTTAACTTAAGCTTACTGTTAGACTTAAAGTCTAGGGTGTCAGTTACGGCCATTGGGGTAGCAGTCTTGGTGGTTGTGCTAATGGTAGCAACAGCTGGGTTGCTGTTAGTTTCACCGGGCAGAACCACAGACACTTTTACACCTTCAGCAACGCCCTTACCATTTTGGTTGAGGTTGTCGTTGGCGTTGTTGTGAATGTAAACCTGCAGCTTATATTCTTTACCAGCTTGCATATTGGTAATTGGATCGCTATAGGCACTACCAGTGGGTAATGAGGCATCACGTCCACTAAAGAACGCACGTTCGTCACCATGGGTAGGACTATTTACAATACTATTAAATTGGACATGATCGGCGCCCTTAAAATCAGGGCCATAGGTTAACGTAGGGCGACCGGCTGGGCCAGGAGCAGCCAAGGCTACAACTGGAGTCAACACGATCGCAGCAGTCATGACAACTGACGCAATTTTCTTAAGACGAGTATTCTTCATACTGCCTCCTTATATTAGTTAGGGGTCATTATTGTTTATTGTTACAAGTCGAACATCACATTGTTAATGAACACCCTAATGGGCCGAGCAGCCAGATAATCACAGATCATTACAGTCATAAAGGTTAGCCGCCCGGCCCCTGACGCCGAAGCGCCAGGGGCCAGACAGAAGCGAGATATCAGTCTCTCGCCAAAACTTGTTGTGACCGGGTCTTGCGACCTAGTCTCCCGGTGTGCCGCCACCAGTGGACTTGAGGCACTGGCTCAGGTCACCGTTCGGCGCCGGCTTGCCAGCGTTGGGTCCCTCTGGACACAGCACCACCGGTCGGGTGGTGGGTGTGGTCGGCCGCGTCGTCGTGGTGGTGGGTGTCGGCGGCGCCGTCGTCGTTGTGGGGTTGCCACGCGGACGAGTCGTGGTCGTCGTGCAGGTCGTGCACGGCGGCCTCGGTGTGCTCGGCTCCTCAGGTGTCACCGGGATCGCCGGCGGCGACTTGGGAGTACGCCGGACGAACTGGAAGCACTGCACGCAGAGCTGATCCACTTCGCCTTCCATCCAGATCTCGACGATCTGCGTGCAGCTCCCCTTGAGGTCCTCGATGAAGAGTTCCGGGGGTCGCTTGCCACCCACGTGACGCTGGGCGTCGGTCTCGGCGGGGCGTCCGTCGTTGTTGACGACCCGCACGAGAACGGCGCTGTTCCAGCGCTCCGTGAGCTTGTCGAGATGGCGCTGCCAGAGGTCCACATGGTCCAGGTACTTCAGGACCAGGTGGTTCTGCTGCTCGACGGTGAGCTTCTGGTCCTTGAGGACGGTGTTGCTGGCGTAGGACGCCATCGCCACCGGATCCTCGCAGGCCAGCTGCAGTGCGCCCTTGATGAACTGGTTGAGCCCCTCCTCCGTGTTGATGTCACCCTTGAAGGGCTCCCGGAAGTTCTCCACGGCGATCTTGCCATCGTGGTAGAAGTTGTAGTCCAGCCTGTCGAGCTGGACCACACAGGGCTTGCCGAGGTCCAGAGGACCATCATCGGCGTCGCCGGGATCGGGCGCAGGGGTGGTGCAGTTCAGGCTTCCGAAGATGCCCTCACCACACTCCTCCGCGTCGTCATCCGACGGCGTCGACGTGGTCGTGGAATCCTCGGTGGTGGTCGTGGTGGACGAACCGGAGGAGGAGTCCGTCGTCGACGGGGTGTCCTCCGGCTGGGTGGTCGTGGTGGACTCGGTCTTCACCTTGTCCTTGGCGTTGTCGCTGGACGGCGTGATCAGGGCTCCGAGGAGCACAATGACCAGGGCGGCCACGAGTGGGGCAAGCTTCTTCATCAGCAAGCCCCTACTTGTGGTTCTTCTTGGTGGCCGCCGACTGGAACGCCCAGACGACGAAACCACCAACCGCGCCGGCCAGCAGGAGCAGGAGCGTGACGGCGGGGCCGTGCTCCCTGAAGTAGAAGGCCACCACGCCAGCGATGGCGAGGATCAGGATGACGAAGGCCCACATGGTCGGAGCCTTCTGGATCATCGCGACGAACCGGCGAGCCATGGGCTGCGCCTTGTTCTTGGCCTTCTTGGTCTTGGCCTTCTGGGCCTTGACCTGGCACTTCAGCTTCTTGTTGGCCTTCTTCAGCTTCTTCGCATCGGCGGCCTGCCGACGCAGCTGCTTCTGACGCTTGACTGCGCTGGGCATCTCAGCCCTCCTTCTTGTTGAGGGCCTCGAGGGCCTTGTCGATGGCCTTGCCGTCGAACCCCTTGGCGAGGAGCTCGTCGATGGCCTTGGTCTTCAGGTCCTTCTTGCCCTTGTCGCCGGTGGCCAGCTTGGCCACCGCCTTGGCGAGCTTGGAGTCGACGTTGCCGCCGGTCTCCTCGCCCTCCTCGGCCTCGAACTTCTTGATGAAGGCGAGCACGTCCTTCTTCTGCCTCTTGGGCACACCGGCGAGAACAGCATCCTTGCGGAGCTGGTCCGGTGCAACCCTCCAAGCGGTGAAGAACTTGTAGACCTCCACGCTCGCGCTGGCATCTGCCCGCACGCGCGTCTCGGCCACGTTCAGGATGTCATCGACGTCCATGATGGTGTTCGATCCCTTCGTGATCTTCGTGGGGGCCGACTTGGCACCCTTGGTCTTGCGGGTGCCGGAGGCCGCCGGCGGCGGGGTCTTGGCAGGGGCCTTGTTGGACTTCGACCCGGAGGTCTTGACCTTGGCACCCTTGAGCTTCTTTGACGCCGACCTGGAGCCGTCGTCAGGACTCGGCTTCGACCCGGAGGTCTTGACCTTGCCCTTGGAATTGTCGTCAGCAGTGCTGCTCGAATTGGAAAGGGGCACAACCTTGAAGGCCGCGCCAACCTCATCGACATCGAGAAGTCGCAGGACCAGTCGCTCGCGCACGTCGATGGACCACCACATAGGGGTGGACTCATCGTACTCCGGGAAAAGCTTGATCAGCTTGTCCAGGAGAACACGCACGGGTCGACTGATCAAGTCGTAGTGCCGTCCCTTGGAATCAGCCCGCCTGGCGATGGACTGACGAAAACGGATCTCTCCGTCCCAAGAGTACCACGAAGGGTACACATGGCGACCACTGCGCACCGGATAGTCCCCAAGGGGAACCCGGTACAGGTTGTCGCTATTGACGACGCCTGGCGGAGTGCTCTCGGAACTCAGGATGCGCCGGAGCACACCCTTGAAGTCACTCGGCGAGTTGTACCCGCTCTGCGCGAAGTCCGCGAGATCGCCAGCCTCGGTACGGTCGAAGCCGCACCGCACCAGCGCCTCCTCCAGGTACTTGGTCGCACTGCCACTGAGGTCGAGATCAGGGCTGATGGCGGGTCGCGCCGGTGGCGGACTCGCCCAGTTCCCCTGGTCATGATGGTGTACACAGAACGGTTTCCCGTCCAGATCCACCTCCAACTTCTCGTCCTCGATCTTGCACTGTCCGCTCCCGTTTGTCCGCATCCCCGTGCAACGAGGCTTGGGGTCACTGGTCTGGGTGCGGCTGGTCTCCGGTGCGTTCCCAGAAGCAGTCGAGGGCTGCACGGGCGAACCCGGGCTCTTCTCGAGGGACTTCAGGTTCAGCAAGGACTTCGTGGCGACGTAGACCAGGAACTCCTCCTTGACGGTAGGCGTGACATCCATCACGGCACTGTTCATCGTCACGATGCCAAACGCACGAGCGTGCGCGATCATCGTGGCTTTGTCCGGTACCGCCGGATTTCCGCCCTCCGGGGTCGTCCTGACGATGAGTTCACTCGTCAGCTCTTCCCAGGAGAAGGTCATGGGATCCTCTACTACCATCGGTCCTCCTCTCTCTGTGTCGTTGATCATGGGCTGATGGGTACTACTGGTACTGCACCGCTGGAGGCGGCAAACATCACTGAATTGCTATGATGTTCTACACGCCTTGCGGCGAGACCTGCAGGTACCCCAACTCAAGCTAACGAGCGAGGAGGGAACCTATAGAATTGTTCTGCATACGTGCAGAACCAGAGCGGGTACTCATTGAGTAATCACCCTAATTCTGCACGCAGGACAGAACTTTGTATTTTTTGTAATGATCTAAGATTATCTGACTGTCAAAGACCATCGCTTAGTGGTTCGATAAGCTTGCGCTCTCGATATACCCCACTACACGAGGATATCTCATCTTAGCAAAAATATTGATTTTTGTCAATAGATATGGTCTAGAGTAAGCATAAGCACAATCAGGCTAATGCGGCCACTGCTGCGTTAAACTGATCACCACGATCTTTATAAGAAGTAAACATGTCAAAACTAGCGCACGCTGGACTAAGCAGTATCACACTCCCCGCCTCTGCGAGCTTGACAGATTGCTGTACCGCCTCCGTCATTGATGTCACCCGTGCTACCCGACTTTGCGGATAGCCAGCCAAACCAAGTTCACCGGCTATCTGATCAGCCGTCTGGCCAATAAGCACCACTCCGGTTATGTTACTGGCCGTAATAATCTGTGCCATATCCGTAAAGGCCACACCCTTATTTGATCCACCAAGGATCATAACCTTTGGTTCCGCAAAGGCCTGAATAGCGGCAATGGCAGACTCGGGAGTGGTACTAATTGAATCGTTGATGTAGCGAACTCCATTAACCACCCCAACCTCCTGGAGTCGATACGGCAAGCCTCTAAACTCCTTAATTGCCTTGGCAATAGCAGCCACATCTTGAGTTACAGTCCAGCTTGCAGCTACAGCGGCGCAGATATTATGCAAATTATGTCGACCCAGCAACGCAACATCGGCTACGGCACAAATACGTGTGTCTTGATACCAAATCGCCTCATCGGCTACATAGGCACCACTTGTATCAGCGCCCTCAACATCATAAGGGGTCTTGGTGCCGCCACTGGTATAGGCCAAGTCCATGGATTGCTGGTTGTTCTTATTGTAAATCGCAACGTCATCAGATTTCTGATGCGCAAAAATATTGCCTTTAGCATCCCAGTACTCAACCTCATCAGAATGGTAATCAAGGTGTTCCGGAGCAATCATTAAACAAACCGCCACCTGGGGGCTCTTTTTGGCATCCATGAGCTGAAAGCTAGAGAGCTCCAGCACAACCAGATCGTCAGGTTGAATTTGAGGCAATAGGTCTAGAGCCGGCACCCCAATATTGCCTGCCACGTGTACTGTTTTACCAGCATTCTTGAGCATCTCG
>CAYXHD010000010.1:0-11915 GCA_964464915.1 uncultured Candidatus Saccharibacteria bacterium | reverse complement strand
CAAGGGATTGTTATTGATGAGCCGAGCGTGGTGGCTATGAATACCAAGACGGGACAGGTTTTAGCTATTGGTGAAGATGCCAAGAATATGGTTGGTAAGACACCGGCTAATATTGTTGCAACACGCCCACTGGTTGATGGGGTGGTGAGCGACTTTGAAATTACCGAACAAATGCTTAAGTACTTTATTGCCAAGGTACATAAAGAGACGGGCGTTTTATTGCCACGTCCGCGCGTAGTGATAGGTATCCCTAGTGGCGTTACCGAGGTAGAGCGTCGAGCCGTTGAGGACGCTGCCCGCAATGCTGGTGCACGGCAGACCTTTTTGATTGAGGAGCCCATGGCCGCGGCTATTGGTGTGCGCCTGCCAATCCAGGAGGCAGCAGGCTGCATGGTGGTAGATATTGGCGGCGGCACCACCGAGGTGGCAGTAATTAGCTTGGGTGGTATTGTGGCCTCGCGCAGTTTGCGCATCGCAGGTGACGAGCTTACTGATGACATTGTGCAGTACGCCCGTGACGAGTTTAATCTGCAAATCGGCGAACGAACGGCCGAGAATATTAAAATGAGTATTGGCTCGGCATATCCGCTAGAAAAAGAGCTTAAAAGCCCGATGCGCGGTCGCGATTTAGTAACGGGTTTACCAAAAGAGATATTGGTAACCGATGAACAGATACGACGAGCGCTTGCCAAGAGCGTAAGGGCGATTATTGATTCGGTTAAGATGACAATCGAAGAGACACCCCCCGAACTGGTAGCCGATATTATGGAACGAGGTATTGTGTTGGCCGGTGGCGGGGCATTGCTTAAGGGGCTGGCGCAGCTTATGGCTCGTCAAACAAAAATGCCGGTAATTATAGCTGATGATCCGTTGCGTAGCGTTGTAGCTGGTGCCGGCCTGGTGTTGGAGGATCTTGATAAGCTCAAAGGGATTTTGGTACCTAGCGAGCACGCAGTAAGCTCGCGGTAAGGAAAGAGGGAGGGTATGCGTACATCTGCACAGAGACGAATAGCTGTAATTGCCGCACTGGGGGCAACCCTGGTACTGCTTGGGGTCTTGGGCCGACTGGGTCCAGTGGGCGGTGCAGTTTCTGTGGTGGCCTCACCGCTTACACGCACGCTACACAGTGCCGGTGCCAGTATTGCCGGTGAGTTTGGCGTGGTTGGTTCGGCGCGTAATCTGGCAAGTGATAATGCCAAGTTGCGCAAGGAAAATGCCGATTTACGGGCTGCCCTTGCCAAGGCTTCTGCCGGAGCAGCCGAGCTGGCCGCAATAAAAAATGAGCTTGGTTTGCGGCAACTAGCCGGCAAGCGCTTAGTGCCTGCTGATGTGATTAGTACTCAGCCTGATAGTTACAGATCATATATAACTATTAACCGCGGTAAGACCGACGGCATTAGTCAAGGTATGGTGGTGATCATTAATGGCACCCTGGTGGGCAAAGTAGACAAAGTAGACCAACTCACGGCCAAGGTATTAGTGGTGACCGATCCTACCTTTAAAGTTGCTGGGCAGGTGCTTGGAACAGATGAAGGCGCCACAGGAACCGTTAAGGGTAGTATTGGCGGCGGATTGCTGATGGAAAAGATCCCCCAGGATAAAAAGATTAGTGTGGGCGAAACGGTGATTACTAGTGGTCTTGGCGGTGATATCGTAAAGGGATATAGTCTTGGGACCATCCAGTCTATTACCCGAGCCGACAATGGTGTATTTCAGTCGGCTGCCATTAGTACTCCCATACGCATAGGAAGCCTACAGACCGTATTTGTGGTGGCAAATTAATGAGCTGGTTGCGAGTAATCAGCTTAACAATAGTGGCGGCAATTTTACAAGTGAGTCTTTTTGGAGCCCTGCGCATAGGTAGCGTTGTGCCTAATGTCGTATTGGTACTTGTGGTATGTCTGGTGATATGGGGCACTGCATCTGAAGCCTTGTTGGCTGCAGTGGTGGCCGGTATGATTATGGACGTCTCCGGTTCGGGGCAGTTTGGTTTGGCGACTAGTTCTCTGGTGGTAATTAGCCTGGGCCTGGTGGCTTTGCGGCAGCTGGGTCTGGATGGGCACACCTGGCCAGCTCGCCTCGCACTAGTTGCGGTTGCCTCTTGCGCGTGGTGGCTCATCCATATTGCGGCACTTGGATCAGCTGGCTTTGCTTTGTTTGCAAGCTGGCAAATTCTTATGGGCGAAGTTACCGTTAACTGCATAGTTGCCCTGGCATTTACGGAAAGGTTAGTACATGGCGCGCGTACGGTTTAGCTATTTGCCAGATAAGCTGCTGAGGCGCAGTAAGCTCCCGGCGGGGAGTGGGCTGGCTAAGTATGAAGCTTGGGCAGACGCTATATTACCAGCCGATGCAGAAGCGGCACCTATAGAGGAGCAAACTAATCGACGTCCGCTGGCGCTACTGGCTGTTTTTTTGATATGCACTATGGTTTTGTTGACTGGTAAGCTGATTGCACTCCAGCTTATTGAGGGGCCACGAAATGCCGCCTTGGCAGATGGAAATCGCTTGCGCACCAAGGTTACTCGGGCACAACGTGGTGTTATGTATGATCGTACCGGTACGCTGGTGGCTCGTAACCAGCCGATCTTTGATGTGACGGTTACGCCAAGCCAGCTGCCCCGCAATAAAGATGACCGCCAAAAGCTCTACGCCCAGGCGGCTGCGTTACTGGGCCTGACTCAAGATGAGTTGCGCTCTAAAGCCGAGGCTAAGGGTCTGCTGTATGGTCAGCCCTTATTGGTTGCGGCGTCGGTGCCTCGCGATAAAGCCTTGGCCTTTGATGCAGCCGGTACCATGGCGGGTATTAGCCTAGAAATTAATACGGTGAGGCAGTATTTGGATGGCGGTAGTTTAGGGTCACTACTGGGTTACACGGGGCGAATCTCGGCCGAAGAATATGCTGCCAAACAACCAGGGGAGTATCAACAGACCGACTATATTGGCAAGAATGGGCTAGAGCGTGAGTATGAGCAAATTTTGCGCGGCAGTAACGGTTCTGAGCAAACCGAAGTTGATGTAGCTCAGCGACCCGTTAAGGTACTGGCGTCTAAGCCGAGTGTGGCTGGTCAAAATCTTACCCTTACCATTGATAAGCCATTGCAGGATGTGTTGGTAAAGAGCATTCAGGATCAAATGAATGCCGCTGGGTCTGGACGTGGTGCCGGGGTAGTGCTCAATCCACAGACGGGCGAGATCTTGGCCATGGCGAGTCTGCCAGGCTACGATAACAATAAATTTGCCGAGGGCATATCCACTAAAGATTACAAAGCACTGCTGGATAATCCTAATCAGCCACTCTTTAATAAGGCGTTTCAGGGGGCTTATGCGGTGGGGTCAATCATTAAGCCGCTAGTGGCCACCGCAGCCCTGGTGGAAAAAGTTGTTTCGCCCAGTACGGTTATTGAAGATAAGGGTTCGCTACAGATCCCAAACATCTACGATCCCACTATTGTGTATACCTATCGGACCTGGGAGCCGGGTGGCCTGGGTCAAGTCAACTTAAATAAAGCCATCTCGCTTAGTAGTAACGTGTTTTTCTTTACAGTGGGTGGAGGATTTGGCCCCATTAAGGGGCTAGGGGTTACGCGGTTGAACAATTGGTATGAGCGGTTTGGGCTGGGTAAGCCGACGGGCATCGATTTGCCGGCCGAAGCAGCTGGGTTGGTGCCTGATCCTGATGGCAAAAAGAAAGCTACGGGAGAGGTCTGGACGGTTGGTGACACCTATAATAGTTCGGTGGGGCAGGGCGGACTCATGGCTTCGCCGCTACAAATGGCTGCTGCTACAGCTGCCATCGCCAATGGCGGGACGCTTTATAAGCCGTATTTGGTAAGCAAAGTTAGTGATGAATCTGGCCAAGTAAGCGCTACAACCAAACCTACCGTAGTGCGCAAGGAAATTGCCCCTACGGACGTATTAACTACGGTACGTAATGGCATGCGCGATGTGGTAAGAAGCGGCACTGCGTGTTGCAAGATTGAGCAAGAAGTTCCGGTGGCAGTGGCCGGCAAAACGGGTACTGCAGAAACTGACCCTGATAATAAGAAAAAACCTAATGCCTGGTTTACCAGTTTCGCCCCATTTGACAATCCTCGCGTAGTTACCGTTATCTTGGTGGAGAATTCTGGCGAGGGTGCGCAGTATGCCGCACCAGCCACCCGCGAGGTGCTAAAATGGTATTTCAGCAACCGATAACCATAAGCCGTAACCTGATAGAAAACGTTATTTTGCTTTGACAATAATAACTGTTGACACTTTGTGTTGGGCGAGCGACAATAGTTGCACCGATCATCAATGCATCGGGTTTTTTTACAGAAAGGAGGGTAGTATATGACTTCTGCCCAAGCAAATAAAGACTTTTTACTGACACCAGAAGGTATTAAGAATCTACAAGAAGAACTTAAGGATCTGACCACAAATCAGCGTGCTAAAATTGCTCAACGCCTCAAGGAGGCCAAGGAGTATGGTGATTTAAGCGAGAATATTGAGTGGGATGACGCCAAAGACCGACAGGCTTTTATGGAAGGGCGCATTAGCGAAATTGAGAACATTCTTAAGCATGCTAAAACCATTGAAACTCCCAAGAAGGGTGGCGTAGTGTCGCTTGGCTCTACGGTACACCTGGAGCTTGAAGAAGGTGTACAGAAGTTTACCATTGTTGGTTCAACCGAGGCTAACCCAGAAGAGGGTAAGATTAGCAACGAGAGCCCTATTGGCCAAGCCCTGCTCGGCAAAAAGCATGGTGACGAAGTTGAGGTTCAGGTTCCAACCGGCACCCTAACCTACAAGATCAAGCACATCGAATAATCGAAGTCGATATCTTATAAAGAGTCGGCTTCGGCCGGCTCTTTTGGTATAATGGAGCAAATGAGCACAGAAAATACATCAAACTACTGGCTGGACGTTGTCGCTGAGCAAATTATTGCCGAGCGCGGTAGTTCAGAAAACATCATGGTTTCAAGCGGTCACTCGCCGTCGGGTATTTACCATATTGGAACTGTCCGCGAACTAATGACTGCCAGTATGGTAGCCTGGGCTATCAACCAGCAAGGTCATCAGGCAACACATATGGATTTTGTTGATGACTTTGATGCTTTTCGCAAGGTCCCGGCAAATGTGTCTAGTGAGTTTGAACAGTATCTCGGTCAGCCACTATATCTGGTGCCAGACCCTAAGGGAGAATGCCACGCTAGTTACGCTGATCACTTGTACCTTCCCTTTTTAGAGACGCTTAGTAAGGTTGGCGTACAGCCCAGGGTTCTGCGCGCACATCAGATTTATCTTGCCGGCGCCTTTACGCCATATATTGAGGCTGCATTAAGTAATATCGATGCAATCCGCGCGCTAATCAAGGAGCATGGCGGTGGACGTGAGCTTCCTCGCGATTGGGCTCCAGTTCAGCTTCTGTCTGATAACAACAACTTGCGGGAGTGGAAGTACACTGGCTGGGATAAAGAGCGTCAGGTAGTGCTTTATGAGGATGCTGAAGGCAACTCAGGTGAACTAGATTACACCAAAGGTCGAGTCAAACTCGATTGGCGTCTGGATTGGCCAGCCCGCTGGCACATGTACAGTGTAGACGTCGAGCCTTTTGGTCGTGATCATGCTACTAAAGGTGGTAGTTATGATACCGGCAAAGAGCTGGTCAAGCAGATCTATAAAGGCATAGCACCTATTCCTGTTCCTTATGAGTTTATTAATTCAGTTGGCGAGACAAAGAAAATGAGCAAGAGTGCTGGCAACGTAATCACTCTTGCCGATGCACTTGATGTGATGCCCGCCGAGATCCTAAGATACTTTATCATCAGAAACAAACCAAGCAAGACACTCATCTTTGACTCGGGCGTTGGTCTGTATACGCTAATTGACGAGTACTCTAAGGTCGAAGAAGCAGTAGCTAATGGCCAAGAGCATGAGTTTGCACATGCTTATGCGGCAGCTAATTCACTGGGCGGTGAACGTACTATTGCGCGCATACCATTTAATCATTTAGTGAGTGTGTATCAAACGGCTCAGGGTGATGAAGATCAGATTCTAACATTACTTGCCCGAACAGGCTACGAAAAGGTCGTGACCGAACAAAAAGATGTGTTGTTGCGTGAGATTCCATATGTAAAGAATTGGTTGGCTAAGTACGCACCCGATAGTGTGAAGTTTGAGGTTCAGAAAGAACTTCCCGAGACAGAGTTGGGTGAGGGTCAGCGTACGTTCGTCGGACTATTAGCCAGTAGTCTTGAGAAGGCTGGCGAGCTCGATGGTCCAGAGATGCACCAGGTCATCTATGCTGCTAAAGAGGAGGCCAATATTAAGCCAGGTGAGGCCTTTCAGGCACTGTATCGGCTTATTCTCGGCAAAGATAGTGGCCCTAAAGCAGGATACTTTTTATCATCTCTTGATAGAGCGTGGTTAGTGCGCAGATTGCGTCAAGAAACTTAATCGTGTACTCTGTTAAGGAAGTGGTAATTCTGTGTAAATAAAAAGAGACGCATATGCGTCTCTTTTTATACCAGGATGCTTTGGTGGGTCTGGTGGGACTTGAACCCACACGCCCCAAGGGACACAGAAGTGGTAATTCTGCGCGTCTACCAATTCCGCCACAAACCCACTATCGGCAGTATAAGCGAACAAAAACCGAACAGCAAGCATGAGCATGTTAAATAATATCCACTCGATATATAAGGTAAAAACATAGTATAATAGAAGCATGATAGATATCGCCTTTATACGAGATAATGCCGAACTGGTTAAAACTGCTGCACTCAACAAAAATGTGAACGTAGACATTGACCGCTTATTAGTACTGGATGAGCAACGTCGCACCCAGATAGCTGCCATTGAGGAGTTACGAGCTCAGCGCAATGAGCTGACTGCAGCTGCCAAGGGGCAACGACCCAGTGACGAACAGATTGCTACTGGCGCCAAGCTTAAAGAAGAGCTGGCTAAGCTTGAGGTGGATTTTGACGTCGTCGATAAAGAATATCAGGAGCTCTTGTTAGCTGTCCCTAATATTCCAACCAGCGACACTCCGGTTGGCAAGACTGAAGACGAGAATGTGGTTGTAAAAACGGTTGGTAAAAAGCCCGAGTTCGATTTTGTGCCAAAAACCCACGCCGAGATTGCCGAGCTGCATGATTGGATTGATAAGCCCAGGGCCGCCAAAGTAGCTGGATCACGATTCTTATATCTTAAAGGCAGTTTAGTCCGCTTACAGTTTGCGCTGGTAAATTGGGTTATGGATCAGCTTGGCGATGAGGCTGTGATTGCGCAGATTATTAAAGATAATGATCTTGATTTGCCTGCAAAAGCGTTTACGCCGGTAATCCCGCCCATGCTCGTGAACACCAAAGCCTATCAGGCGACTGCTCGACTTGATGCCGAAGAAGTTACTTATAAGTTGTCCGAAGACGAGTTGTGGCTTAATGCCAGCGCCGAGCACTCGCTGGCTAATATGTACATGAATGAGACGCTACCAGCTGAGCAATTACCAATCCGCTACATAGGCTATGCAACCAGTTTTAGGCGCGAGGCCGGCACTTATGGTAAAGATATGGAAGGGATGTTTCGCAATCATCAGTTTGATAAGCTCGAGATGGAAACCTTTAGTACCCCAGAAACTGGCTTGGCTGAACATCATCTGATGGCTGGTATCCAAGAATATTTGCTACAACAGCTGGGGCTCCATTATCAGGTATTGCTTAAGTGCACTGCGGACATTGGTACACCCAATGCGCGTGGGGTAGATATTGAGAGTTGGTTGCCGGGGCAAGATGCCTATCGCGAGACGCACTCGGCTGATTTCATGGCTGATTACCAAGCGCGTCGGGCTGGCACCAAGTTCAAAAATAATGATGGCACATCTGGATTTGTTCATAATAATGACGCTACTGCCGTGGTGCTCAGTCGTGTGCCGATTGCTATACTAGAGCAATATCAGCAGGCTGATGGTAGTGTGCTGATTCCAGAGGTGTTGCGGTCATATATGGGCAAGAACATGGAGAATAAGGAGGTACTATGATCAAATTAGACTTAACTGGCCACCGTTACGAGTTGGACGAAAACCTGATTGAATATGTAGAAAAAAAGATTGGTGGGCTTGAAAAGTTTTTACCAAAAGAAGTGCGAGAAGCCGCTCATGGTGACGTAACTCTTAGTTATGATCCAAGTGGCAAAGAGGGTAATCATTACGTTTGTGAGGGCATTGTTGTAGTTCCGCACGGTAAACTCCACGCCAAAGAGGGTACTGGAAATATGTATGCTGCCATAGATTTGGTGGAAGCCAAGCTTAAAGTGCAGATTGCGCGCTATAAGCAAAAGAGTCATGCCAAGCCCAAAAGTCTTAAGCTTATGGTTGCTCGCTTTTTAAGAAGGACAACCTAGCGCATGGCGTTATTTAAGAAGATACTGGGGGATCCTAACGAGCGCGAGGTTAAGAAGCTGCGAGCCATTGTGGAGCAAATCAATGCGCTCGAAGATAGTGTAGTTAAGCTAAGCGATAAGGATCTGGCTGCTCGCACCACCGACTTTAAACAGCGCCTGGCCAATGGTGCCAAGCTGGACGATATTTTGCCAGAGGCCTTTGCAACGATTCGTGAGGCCGCTAAGCGGACGATTGGTCAGCGCCATTTTGATGTCCAGCTGATTGGTGGCATGATCTTGCATCGTGGGCAGATTGCCGAAATGCGTACCGGTGAAGGTAAGACCTTGGTAGCTACCGCCCCTAGTTACCTTAACGCGCTTGAAGGCAAGGGCGTGCATGTTATTACGGTTAATGATTATCTGGCCAGCCTGCATGGTGCCTGGATGGGTCAGGTATATGCCGCCTTGGGCATGACTACTGGCGTGATTATCCATGAACAAGCTTTTGTGTATGATGCCGATTATACAAATGAGGAGCACAGTGATCCGCGCATGCAGACTTTGCGTCCGGTCTCGCGTCACGAAGCCTACGAGGCCGATATTACCTACGGCACCAATAACGAGTTTGGCTTTGATTACCTGCGCGATAATATGGTGGATGATCTGGGCAAGATGGTCCAGCGCGACCTGCATTACGCCATTGTTGACGAGGTAGACTCGATCTTGATTGACGAAGCTCGTACGCCGTTGATTATCAGTGCCCCTGCAGAAGAAAGTACTGATAAATACTATACCTTTGCCAGTCTAGCAGCTTCACTCAAGCCAGAGACGCACTATACGGTTGATGAAAAAATGAAGGCCGCTAGCTTAACAGATGAAGGCGTGGAAGAAATTGAGCGCAAGCTTGGCGTGGATAATATCTACGAGGCCGGACGTATTGATGATGTGCATCATATTGAGCAGTCGCTTAAGGCAGAGGCTCTATTCCGCAAGGATCGCGATTATGTGGTGCGTGATGATGAGATCATTATTGTAGATGAGTTTACTGGTCGCTTGATGCCTGGCCGCCGGTATAGTGAGGGATTGCACCAGGCTATTGAGGCTAAAGAACGCGTAGAGATTCGCCAAGAATCGTTGACGTTGGCTACCATTACCTTCCAAAACTACTTCCGCTTGTTTAATAAACTGTCGGGTATGACGGGTACGGCTTTAACAGAAGCTGAAGAGTTTGCCAAAATCTATGAACTTGAAGTTGTTTTGGTACCTACCCATCGCGATATGATCCGCAAGGACATGAATGATTTGATTTATAAGACGACGGCCGGCAAGTATCGCGCCGTGGCCCAAGAAGTAGCCGCTCGTCATGCAACCGGTCAGCCGGTGCTTATTGGTACCGTTTCTATTGAGAAGAACGAGGCGCTGTCGGCGCTATTAACCGAGCTCAAGGTACCCCATGATCTGCTGAACGCCAAAAACAATGAGACTGAGGCCCAGACGGTGGCAGCAGCCGGCCAAAAGGGTGCCGTAACACTTGCAACCAACATAGCTGGCCGTGGTACCGACATTATGTTGGGTGAAGGTGTGGCCGAGTTGGGCGGTTTACACGTGATTGGTACTGAGCGTCATGAGAGCCGCCGTATTGATAATCAGTTGCGTGGTCGTGCTGGACGCCAGGGTGATCCAGGTTCAAGCCAGTTCTATGTGTCGCTAGAAGATGACCTAATGCGCATCTTTGGCGGCGAGCGCATAGCCAGCCTTATGGAAACCCTAGGACTTGATGAAGACACACCCATTGAGAACGCTATTGTGTCACGCAGTCTAGAAAGCGCTCAAAAGAAGGTTGAAGGCCATAACTTTGATCAGCGTAAGAATTTGGTCGAGTATGACGACGTGATGAATAAGCATCGCACGGCAATCTATAAAAAACGCCGAGCTGCCCTGGAAAATGCTGATTTACGCCCTGACATTAAAGACATGATTCGCCATGAGCTGGCAGCAATAGCTTCAGCGCATACCGATGTACGCACCGGTGTAGTTGATCGAGAAAAGATTATCGAGGCCGCCCAGAACATCATGCCGCTGAGTGCTGGGCAGCAAAAGGTGCTTATTGACGCTAATGTTCATGAAGTTGCTAAAGTTCTTGAAGATCTGGTCGAGGCTGCCTATGATGCAAAAATCAAAGAGCAGGGCGATGAGCATATGCGTCTGGCAGAGCGCCTAACATACCTGCGCGTCCTTGATAACGCCTGGATTGAGCACCTTGAGGCCATGGACTCGCTGCGTAACGGCATTGGCCTGCGTGCAATTGGCCAGCGCGATCCACTGGTGGAGTACAAGAGTGAGGCCTATAAGATGTACCAAAAGCTTATTGCAGCTATTGAGGCCGAGATTGCCGGTATGATCTTCCGCGTAAACGTAACGGTCGAGGCAGAAGAGGCACCGGTAGAGACAGTCCTTACCAAGGCCGCCGAGTTGGCCGCCGCCAACACCAGCGAAGTAACCGAGAAAACCAAGGCTAAACCCAAAAAGAAGGCCGAGAGTGATAAAGTTGGCCGCAATGACCCCTGCCCTTGTGGTTCTGGTTTAAAGTACAAAAAATGCGGTATGATTAATGCAGCAGAACATAGAGGATAACATGCAAATTTGGTATAACGGAAAACTTGGTGACGATGATAAGATGCAGGCTTCATTGGCGAGCCATGCACTGCATTATGGCACCAGTGCTTTTGAGGGTATTCGTTTTTACGAGGGCGTTGATGGCCAGAGTTATATCTTTAAGCTCCAGGAGCATCTGGAGCGCATGGAGTTCTCGATTCGATCACTTTCTATTGAGCCACCGTATGGTATGGATGAAATGAAGCAGGCGATTATTGATACCATCCGTGCCGAAGGTCATAAGAGTGGCTATATCCGCCCATTCTTTTATGCCGGTAAGTCAGGGCTGGGTTTAAACCCTGCTAAGTCCAAGGCCCAGGTAGATGCTTCCGTCATAGTACTGCCCTGGGGTAAGTACCTGGAGGATAATGTAATATCGGTCAAAATATCTAGCATCCGCCGCATTAACCCGGACGCCAATGACCCGCGCGCTAAAGTTGGCGGTATCTATGTAAATTCTATTCGTGCTAATCAAGAGGCAATAAGCGCTGGCTTTAATGAGGCGTTGTTGCTTGATAGTGCCGGTAATGTGGCCGAGGGTTCGGGCGAGAACATCTTTATGGTTAAAGATGGCGAGGTGCACACCCCAGCTTTGGGCAATGTGTTGCCCGGTATAACACGAGCAACCATTATGCAGTTGTGTGCCGAGCTTGGGCTTAAGGTCACCGAACGCGCCATTACGCCAGATGAGCTTAAAGCTGCTGACGAACTATTCTTTACTGGTACCGCGGCAGAAGTTACCCCTATTGGTAAACTTGATGAGATTACGATCGGTTCTGGCGGCGAGGGGCCAATTACGGCACAGCTCGCCAAAGCCTACCATGATGTTGTGACTGGTGCCGTAGATGCTCACAAGGACTGGCTAACCCCAGTATTTGAGTAAATGAAGGTCGCCATCGTTG
>CAYXHD010000009.1:6464-12904 GCA_964464915.1 uncultured Candidatus Saccharibacteria bacterium | reverse complement strand
CAAGTCAGATGAGTACAAGAAGCTGGCTAAAGACGTTGAACGGGTTATCAAGCAGACGCAAGGTAACTACACCAACGTCAATCGTCCACGCGCATTCCGTGGTGACTACGCTCAGTACGTCTTGCAATACAAGATGTTCCCGCTGATCTCGACGCTGATGATTAACAACCTGCCAATGGCCCAGAAGGGTGCAGTGCTTGGTGTTATCTTCTTGCTCGCCGGCCTTAAGGGTGAACCATTCGCCGATGACTTCGCAGATATCTACGATACGCTGCTCCAGAAGCTGGGCTTCCGTCACGACAGTGTCGAACTCCAACTGACGCAGTTCTTTGAGGACATCCTACCAGGATCATCCAAGTGGATCATGCATGGTGGCATCGACGCGGTTGCTTTCGGTGGTACCATGTCGTCCCGTCTCTCGATGGGTGATAACATCCCACTGACCGGCATCTTCCGTGAGGGCTCAGACATTGGCCGAGAAATTCTCAACGCCTTTGGTCCAGCGTTCGCATCCAACACCGACTCACTTGAGTGGGCATGGGTTGCTACTGACTTCACGATGCAGCTTATGGGTCTGAAGCCAGACGTTACTTCATGGGAAGAACTTATCCGTAAGTTCCCACAAGGTCAGGTTCGTGCAATTGGTGAAGCATCAATGATGGCAGCCACTGGACAGATCACCGATCCACGTGGTCGCTTGGTATCCGACGAAGTCGATGCATTCAACATCTTCTCTCGGTTCCTCGGCTTCTATCCGCTCGAAGCTTCTAACGCCAACAACGCAGTACGACTTGATCGTATGCACACCGGCTACATGAAGGCAGTGCGGGCTCGGTTCATCCTGGCCTATGCCAACCACTACCGCACAGGTAATGACGACGGCATGGATAGCATCACAGAAGCAGTACGCGACTGGAACGAAGCAGCTGAGATGACAGGCCAAGAAGATATGATGATCCGTAACTTCCGGTCAGCAGCAATCCGCGCTGGACGGGCCGCATCATCCACCACCATTGAACGCACCAGTCAAGGTGCTCCAGACTACAGTCTCATAGATGAGCTAGCTGTAATCCTAAACGCTGATGAAGAGTCAGACAACTAAAAAGGGCCCCGGAAGGGGCCCTTTCTTTTAGTGCAATCCAGTCTTAGTACCGGACTTGTTGATTGTTAGAAGTTGTCTTCGGTTGCGTGGATCAAAACTAATGTGCACCCAGCTATCGAACTCGTGGATCAATTGGTCTACAAGTTTAAACTCTTCAGACTTTGAGATGGCTTTAGCAATAGCCAAGGGGCTCCCAAAGCCAGGGCATGTAAAATCCACAGCCCACCCTTGAGTGTGAGCACTGGTATCACTACCACCTACGACCTTGTTGAGAGCCGGGCTACGATAACCACTTGAAACAATGATAGGTTTGTTACCTAGCAACGCCCTAATCTTGACCATGTAATGAGCAGTGTCTTCTAGGTTATCTAGAACTTTGCCATCTGGTTTGTTATCAATACCACGGCGCGCAGCAGTCTGGCTAACTGTCATCTCTTCAAGTGTGAATTCCTTAGGAAAACTCATACTAACCTCCGTGGTGGATAGCCATCCACAATGTTAGAGATGATTGCGTATGAGGCAGGGCAAATCTTTACCTCTGGTTCTTCAAACAAATAAGCGTCATCACGCGTCCGCCAGTGGCGACGGATACGTTCTGCCGACGCAATAGCAATAGAGCGTGGTGATTGGATCATGATTTGTTCACCTTGAATTGCACGAAGTCATCAGCAATCGGACCACCGATGTACGTAAGAATGATACCAATCAATGCCACTGGTAGAGATTGTGCGAGCATGATCTGCACAGCGTTGTCCCCATCAGCAAGAACAGTAAGGTACCCCATCATTGCAAGGATAGCACCGAGAGAACCGAACACAGTAGCGCGTCGGTACTTCCAGTTGTCTTCCTTAATCTGCCGTTCTTCCCTAGTCATTGCGCTTCCCCTAGTTTAATCACATTATCCACGACCTTGAGCTTAGTAGCAATGGTTTCCATTGCGTCGTCAGCATCATTAAGAATACCGACCAGTCGTGGATGTGTTAGGTCGATACTAAGTACGTATGTCATACCAATCTTGATTGGCGTGTCTCTACCGAGTGCCGACCGATTAGACTTAGGCGTGACATTAATTTTTTCCATGTCGAGATCAGTAACGATAGATTTGTAATCTGCTCCCCGCATGGACAACCACTTGCGGAAGTGGGTACGGTCGACAGATAGAATGCCTCGATTAAACGCATCGTTGTGCTTGACACGGTAGAGATCGAAGCGAACTCGTAGTTCACCACGAGGGCAACGTGACATGTCTGGCACGCTATTGCTACCCGTATGGACCACTGTGACAGCACTGTCTGCAACTTCATTAAGATACCCTGAGATAAGATCGAACGTATCAAAGCGATTATCCGATGCGTTGTGGCGCAACGTGCCAAGCTGTTCGAGCACCCACCGCGTAGCCTTGGTGTAGTCATACTTGATCAGCCCAAGTCGTTGGGCAATGCTGCCAGCTAGGTCCTGCAATACGATTGCAGTTTCCCAGTAGCGTTCTTCGCCAGAGAACTTAGCGCCGTACTTGTCAGCGAAACCCTTGCGAGCTTCTTCAACCATCTCACGAAGGCGAGCGTCGCCAATCTTGAGTAGCTCCTTGATATAGATGCGACCAGCGTGACCGTAGTTACCCATCAAGTGGCTATAGATTTTCTGTCCTGCTGTCGTGTCCTGCTTGAATAGATCGTGGGCAGGGAAGCGGACTTCAAGAAGCCGGGCCATTTGAGCATCCGTTTCAATTCCCGAGGACACAAGCTTCGACTGGAGTGAAACGTTGGTACTGACGATAACTGGTGTGGCCCATGTCTTGGAGTCACGCTCATCAGCAGAACGGGTGAGCCGTTGTTTGTCTTTGCCTTGCGAAACATAATAGAGGAAGTCTCCCACATCTTTGTCTTGCATCATCGTTGCTTCGTCAATGGTCATAGGCAGGTTGTTATACATGCCGAGCCGTGAGAACAAAGCGTTCTGTGTGAACTTAGCTGCGAAGTGCAGCTTGTCCGGGTTGCCATAGACAGACTGCGCAAAGTATTGGGCAAGCGTTTTACCACCGCCGGTTGGACCGTACAGTGAAATGGTCAAGCCCTTCAGACCGGTGAAGTTAAACAACGGTGCAGCAAAGCCCAAGTTCAATGCGAACATATGTCCTGGCATATCTGCCTTGTCGAGTATCTCTGTGCCATCAGTCCAGTCTGCGAGAGTTCCGCTCGTAGCATACATGTCATGCGCACCTTTGTTCGCATGAGACGATAGAGAAGAAGCTTCTTCGACGATGCTGCCATCGACGTTTGATCTGATGACTGTCTCGCCAAGAACGAACTGCGTCGCGTTTTCTTTCCAACCCATGGAGTTGTAGAGATTAGACATAGCTTTTTTCTGGCGCAGTTGCTCCATGTATTCGCGTAGCATAAGTCTAAAATCCTCTGTCTGTTTCTGGCTTCTTAGTACGATGCCATTGTCAGCCATTGTTGTGGCGAAATCTCGATGGCCGTCAGTGAGTAGCGCTTGTCGGAAAGATAACAATGTCCAGCCCACATGAGGCCGATCCCAGTGGTAACGTACGGTTTCATAACCAAGTGCTTCGTCTTTTCCGTAACCGATGGGATAGATATCAAAGGGGCAGACGTCGATGTCCGTATCGTCAAGCGTGTACTTAATACCCGAGCTAGTCCGTTTAAACGGACGTGGAAGTTCAATAGCTTGAGCCACTGGATCAGGCGCTGATACATCTATAGGTGCCTCTGCATAAGCCCGTCCCAGTGAGGCAGGCGTTGTTACTTTGCCCTTGTACGGGCAGCCATTACAGCCCGTCGGATTGAGTGCAGCAAACCGGGCGCACGTCGAGGGACCTGTTGTGTTTTCTTTGTACTGACGAACCTTACTTTCCGTAGAGGCTTCAGTGTAATCAGGGTGACCTTTGCTCCAGGCGTGTGCCGTTTCCAGGGGTTCTGTGGTGTGAGCAGCCACACCCATGATTGCATACCAAAGTGGCTCATCAACTTTCTCCGGGTTCTTGATGGCGTTTGCGATCTGTTTACATTTGCTAGCCACAACAAAACCCACAGCAGGTGGATACTCCACCGCTTGGTTAAGCTGCACGCCAGTACGACCTTTCAAGAAGTCAGGAACCTGATCTTCTTGCGGCTTATAGTTAGCCAGTACGGACAGCATCGTCTCGTACGTTACGTCTGCTGCATCCTGCACGATAGTAACAGTAGCACCAGACTTAAGGTGTTTAGTACCGACGGGACGCAAGATGCGCGCAGCGTCAGCAGTTACAGTTGGGTCAGCTTCCAGTCCAAAGGACTGCCAGCAAGCCTTCAGACCATCAGCAAGAGGCTGCCAATCGCCAGTAGGAATAGCCCTGTCGAGCACCCAATAACAATGATAACCGCTGCCTGAAGAGACAATGACTGGTTCAGGAAGTTTTGAACGCAGAACAAAATCTTGGACAGCATTGAGGGCATCTTCCTTATTGGGGTATGAGTTACGTACCTTGCCAACGTCAATGTCGATGGCCAACAGTTTTAGTTTGTCTGCGTAAGCTTGCTTACGACGCAGCTTACCGTCTGCATCTGGTGCAAAGGAAGCCACGCCGTAGTACACGTTGTTGTCACGTTCGCTGACCAAGAAAAGAAAGTCAGCCAAATCCTTCACGGAGCCAAAGAACTTCTGCCTGATACCTTGCTTCCCGTTTTCATCGAAAGCAACGCCTGCACAGTAGTTGCCGCTGGCTGGAAGGACACGTGTTAGAAAGTCAAGCGTGTCCATCAGGTATCCTCTTAGCGGGTATTTATAGTATTAGTTGGCAGGTTCTTTGTCAAGTGTAATGAGTAGGTCTTGTAACATTTTCAACCGTTCTGGTTGGCTTGCTACATACACCGCATCATATGGCCAGTTGTGTTGTGACACACATGCAACCAAGGACCGAACAATCTTACGGACATGTTCAGTTGTCTTCTTCCGTTTGATACCACCCTTGAGCCAGTTGTAGTAGGACACCCGAGTGGTACCAAGAACAGTGACCATACTCTCTACAGTCAGGAGCATGTGTCGACGCAGAGCGTCGACCTTAGCAAAGTCAAAGGGTTCATTACTCATCAGTCTCTTCCTTCATGCTGTTCAGGATATCATTGATATCAGACGACAACTGTGAAGCCTTTACAGTCTGAGCGGGGGCAGGTTCCTTAGCAGTGGGTGTGCCACCAAAACCCTTAGTCGGCTTAGGTGGGGCCACCTCTTCATAGATAGCATCTTCGATGACCACGGGTGGCGGAACGTACTCTTCCTTCACCTTGACAGGCGGCGGACGGATTGGCGTAGGCTCAACTACATTAGCAACTTGGTCCTTTTCACCAATGATATCACGCACGATCTGAGCATCGACAAGCTTGTCAACAGTGGAAAGCTGGCCTTCTCCAATGAAGCCACCGAACTTGAACTGTGCCTTTGGGAAAGCTTCCTTAGTATCGAAGGAGATTTCCGTGACCACACATTCAGCAGGGTAACCCTTAGATGCAAGCAGTTCACCATACTGGCGGAACTGAGTGAGGGCAGCAGGTGTAACTTGGAACAGGTACACTTCCGGGTCTTCGCTCTGGTCGTCAGCAGAGATAACAGCAAGGCGCTTCTGGTCAGCGCAAGCCTTCATCTTGCCACCGTTGTCAGTGATCTTGCTACCCCATGCATTCTGAGGACAGTTGGCGCATTGCTGCGACTGTGGATCAGTTGCGTCGGAAGCCGGGCGAATACCATCGGTAGAGTAACAGTCGGGTTTCTTTTCTTCGGTAGCCTTGGGGTTGTATGTACCCTTATAGAAAGACTTGGTGATGCCGGGGCTGGCACCAACGATAACGGCACGCAGCACGTTGTCAGGAAGCACAGTCTCAGTGCTGCCTTCACGGATGCGGAAGCGGCCACCACGAATGGAGATACGCTTAAAGCCTGACCCGCCACCGGCACTGATGCCACCGGTCATAGCGCTGCTGATGGCAGAGGGCGAACCAATACGGTTGGCCAAGTGCGCAGGCAACTGCGGGGAATTGGTTGTTACAAGAGCAGACATGTATTACCTTTCGTTAGGTTTGCGAACGTTGATAGCTGTAGTTACGTACCAGTTAATGCCGGGAGGCAGGGGTTCATCTGCATCAAGCAGTTCACGGACCCCGGTCTTTGATACGCGTTTCTCTAGCAGGTGCCATGCTTCGTTCTCCTTAACAAATTCAATAAACGAACTCATGTCAGATACAGTAGCCTGCTCCACTGTAGTTTTGTATGCCGTGCCAGCGTCTGTGTTAACAGAGTTGACGTTCTCACTAGTTAACCACACTTGAAGCCAAACTTCAAGCTT
>CAYXHD010000009.1:0-6429 GCA_964464915.1 uncultured Candidatus Saccharibacteria bacterium | reverse complement strand
CATACGCTCGTCGATACTTTTTACACGAGCCTTGTAGTCGGCAGTCTCACGATCCTTCTCAGCACGTAACTTTACATACGCACCGATGATATCGTTGGCTGAGTGTTGTTCTTCTTGCATAGCAATGGCCTCACTTAGACCACGGATTACTTTCTCTCCTGCTTCTGTCATCGTTCACCTAGAATATCTAGCAGGATACCCTGCAATTTCTGTTTGTTTTCAAGACGTTTGAACATGCGTTGTTCCAGTTCAGTAGCAGCGATGTGGACCACAGCAGTTGTATGTTTTTTACCAATCCGTTCAGTTCGGGCGTTAGCCTGAGTGTACTGCTCGTTGGAAGTGATTGGTCCATACCATATGATAGCCTTAGCTGACGTTAATGTCAAGCCATGAGCCATAGTAGCAGGGTGAGCAAGCAAAATCTGAGTGTCCCCCTGCTGAAAATCATTAAAGATAGCAGAGCGAGCGTTGAGAGAAACTGAACCGTTGACAACTTGGACCCTATACTTTTTACTAAGTTGTTTCTTTAGCATGTCAAGCACACCCGTCAGGGGTACGAACACGATGGCCTTATCACCTGCTTGCTCGATGCAGTCCATGAGTTCAGCTACTCTAGCTTTACAATCTAGTTCAACAGTGTTGCCTTCTTCATCATATGCCACACCACATGCGATCTGCACAAGCTTCTGTGCCTTTACAGCTTCGTTAGCTGCCGTGATTGCACCAGTTGCAGCTTCTGCCACAAGGTGTTTCTTCATAGCATTGTAAGCTTTAGTCTGTTCAGCACTCAGTGAAACTATACGCGTCTGATAAACTACCTCAGGTAGATCAACGCAATCAGCTAGGTCAAACCTAATGGCAGGTGTTAGCACTTCGGCTACGATGTTCGGTGAGTCAGGACGTGGCACCATCTTCCACTTGCCTAGCTTCATCATAACCTTGTCCCTAAATGCGGAGAAGGTATGGTCCAGCTTCGTACTGCCCACCAGTTTAGCGAGGGCCCAAGCATCGGTAGGTTCATTCGGCGTAGGTGTGCCGGTCATAAGCCAAAGGCGACAGTTAGGATTTGCATCCATGTATCGGCGCAGTGCCTTATACCTATCCGTGCTTGGGTTACGCAGCGCGGCTGCTTCATCAACGATCACAAGGTCGAACATGCCAGCGGCTTCCGCCGCGATGATCTCAAACCCGTCGTGGTTGATGATGCAAAACTCTGCATCTTCATTCAATAATTTCTTACGCTTCTCGGCAGTGCCATGAAGCACAGCATACTTACGCTTTGTAAAGCTAGAGAAGATAGCATCACCCCATACCCCGTTGAGGGTGGAGAGCGGTGATAGAATGAGCACACGCTTAACCGCACCAATGGATAGCAGATAGTCTGCTGCCCATAGGGATGCCTGTGTCTTGCCTGTGCCCATACCATTAAGCACGATACACTTCTTATGCATCGTGAGGAAGGCAGCCGTGTCCCTTTGATGGGACATAGGCTTAAGATGACCGGGCCACGAATATCTATGAAGTATAGGAGAAGGAACTTCATACCCAAAGTTACGGAGTACCGTAGTTTCGTCTAGTTTATGAGGGACAATTACAAGGTTATCTCTTGCAGCCACAGCAGTGGGGATAGCTGCGAGTATTTCATCGCGTTTATCTGTCTCTAATACTAGAGCATTCTTGTCTGAGATAACAATAAAGTTATTCACTATAGCCCTTTAGGTTCTTAACAAGAAGTTCTAGTTCGTCTAAGCTTAGATTATTTTTGGCTCGATTAGCTTTGTGAGATATAACCCACACATTGTCTTTAGTATAACCTAACTCACAGTTCTTCCTATCTAGAGTAGGTGAATGTTGAGTGAGTTTACCACCATGTCTGTTTGCATAAAGAGGAATATTTAGTAACGGACATAACTCAGGTATGTATATATCTTCTACGGTAAGGTTAAACTCTATACCTTTCTTATTAGCACGATATTTAGCAGACCAAAACATTTTCTGCTCGTAACTTAATGCTTCATTATAGGCAAGTGCTATTGCAGCACGCCTAGATTTATATGCTATACGATACGCAGCGCTAGTGGCAGAGTTCCTGTGATATGACTCGCGTTTCTTCCGGCGTCTGCGTTCTGCTGGAGTTTCTGTTACGAGCATCAATGATCCACTGTCTGACTTCTTCGATGGTAGCTTTATCGTACACCAGGAAGAACTTACCCCCGGCGTTCTCGATTTGTTCTTTACAGCGTTCTTGAAGTGCAGTCATCTTGCACTTCTCGTCAGCCTTGCACTCAATACCTACGAACAGGCCGCATACTATTGCGATCCTATCAGGTATACCTGCCACTCCGTATGGCCCCGACTGAGGAGAGTAAAACCATACCCCCTCAGCCTTTAACATTTTATCGAGCCATGTTTTTATCTTACCCTCAGGCGTCGCCATTGTCAAGCTCAATCATTGGGAAGGTGCTCTCTAATTTGCATTGCAAGTGTGGGTAGTCCAAAGCTTCTAACTGTATCAGCAATCAAGCGCATACGTTGGGCAGGTGTTAGCTTACCTAGCACACGCTTGACTGTGGATCGTGCATCAACCTCAAGGTTCTTGCTCGCCATCATACACCTCCTTTGAGTTCATAAGGGCAGCCAGTGTCCACTCAAGACGGACAATTCCGTAGGTCACGAGCGACGCAAGCGCCCAGTTCACGCCTCCTGTATTCAGTGTCAAACCTACGATTAACCCGCCGAAAGATAGAGCGAGTAGGGCATAAGCCGCTACTCGCCACCAGTTAATGTTCATCTTAACTCCTTGCTTGTGAACTAGTGCAAGTATTTTTCAACTCGCACCAGTTGCAATGGTATCCTGGCTTAGCTTGCCATACTCCTTCTTCCAGTGCTTCATCAATACGATCAGCCTTGGTCGTTAGCTTGGCCAAGATGCGTTCGTAATCGTCGTCACGGGTGAAGGTATACTTATCTGATGCATCTTCCTTAATCCACAGGAAAGCCGCTGTTGTCGACTTGATCGTCGGATAGTTCACGAACTGAGTCAACGCCCCCAGTTCCAGTTGAAACGGTTTCGGTTTCCTCTTGCCCGTTTTCCAATCCAGTAGAGCCGCAGTTGTCTCCGAATACACGGCCACATCCGCTTTCACACGGAGAAAGACATCCTGGTGCCACCAATCGCATGGTTCTAATCCTTTCGTTAGAGCAAACTCTTGCTCGGGTTTAACAATCAATCCACTTGTAGCAATGGCATCACACACAGGCTCTGCCTTCTTCAAGTGAGGGGGTAGTGCTGAGCCATCAAGTAGCCGGTTCTCTAAGGATTTGTGGTCCCTAGTACCGGCCAATGATGCCTCGTTGTCTTCAGACTTGACAGACTTCTCAACCTTAAGCGCATTGTACCGCTTAGGACATGTGTCAAACAAGTCAAATCCACTATACGAATGCGCTATTTTTTTCATTAGCCTCCCTCGCCTCCAGGAAATGGGCCTTCATCAATTAGATCATCATCGGCAAACAGTGCCTCTTGTATAGCATCAGATGCCATGTAAGGAGTTGCAGCTTGGAGTGTTAGTCCACCTTGTACTACTGCACCACCAATTGAGCCGGCCATGCCTACTTCAACTACAGCATCTTTACTACGTCGCTTCCATGCTTGTGAATTCTTACGTCGTCCAACTTCAGCATTCTTCTTAATCTGTTGCATTTCTACAACATCAAGAGCAGCAGAACCATGACGATAGAAGTCATTGTGTTGAATGCGCAAGCGCTCCAACTCATGAGCAATGAGTGCCTGTGCTTTCTCTAGCACACCGATCTGGTTGTAGTGGTACCATTCCTCTGCCTTAAGAGGCCAGTTGGCAGGTGGTACTGGGTCAGTATCGGGATAGCCAGCTTGTTCCAGGTCTGTATAGTTACCTTTCTTGTAGCTATCGTGGACTTGCACAGCTTTGGGCAGGTTACGCACCTTTTCTCGGTCTGCTGCATACCGAAGCAAGATAGCCGCAGCATCAGCAAGCTGACCTTTATCCAGCTTAGCATCGTCTTCAACTGTGGTGCCAGAATAGCGACGGTTAGACATGCTATCACTAAGGCGATGTTGTGCGTGCTTAACTTGCATACGATTTTGTCGTTGTTTGTTCATGTTGTGTTCTCCTTCTGGAGTTATTAGTGGTGCTTAGACCCACAACTACCGCAGTAACTACTGTCACTAGCGTATTCACTTTTACCATACTTCTGAACTACTGACTTACGCACTGGCATCTCTGCCCAATAGTGGATGCGACGAGATACATCCTTGCCATCGTAGTAGATGGGAGAAGCTGAGTAACTATTAGTAGTCTGCAATGTCGTAGCACACCAGCCTTGTGCACCTGACTTGTTCTCCCACCGTAATAGGTACGGCTGGTAGTCAGAGTCAAAGCCAACAAGGTACGTGTCAGAATTTTGTTTTTCTCTAGGCGGGGGCCATGCCTCAACGCTGAACTCATAGTCTTTAAGTTTCATTTGTTTCTCCTAGCGATGTGCGTCCTTTATATAAATCGCACACTCTTTGTTGGGAAATATTATACTCTTTAGCTAGTGATACTCCACTCTCTCCATTAGTTCTTCGTGTAATTATATCTTGTACCTGTTGTGGTTTTAGTTTTTGTAAAGAGCCACGTCCTTGTAGTGCCATGTCTCTAGCATTAGTCTTTTGTGTACCCCAATAGAGATTGTCAATGCTATTGTCTGTAGTATCAGGTGACTTATGTAGAGCTAACATACCTTCAGGTCTAGGCCCTAAAAACGTAGTCAATACTAGATCAGCAACATCAAAGTCTATACGCGGTTTAGTTGAGAACCTTACCTTGCTACGCTGTCCTGATTTATATTTCTTTGCACCTGTTCGCATAGGTTTAAGCACACGCAACGTCTTAGCATTACGAACACGGCCTGTTCTAGAGACTTCGTAAATCCCTTTAAACCTTAGGTAAGGGGCATGCCATTCTTCAATCACTTGGCGCTCCCGTAGTTAGGTCCGTCTTTAACTTCGCAGGCTACAGGTAAACCGGGAAGCCATGATACGGGTATAGACATAGTCTTTTCAATAAACTCTTTAGCTTCTACCACGACACTAGCCAGCACCACGCTAACGATTTCGTCATGGACTTGGAGGGCAACGCCATATTTTTCTCCGATAGTTACTAGGTATTCACAGATCACACCACGGGCCAGTGCTTGAATGATGTTCTCGCATAGCAGCCCACTATAAATCTTGGTCCACTTGTTTTTAAACAAGTAGCGCATTTCACGTTGGCCTGTCTCTTCATTGAGATAGGACTGTAGCTTGGGGTAGCATAGCACCGCACCGTTAGGGAGGATAACGTTCTCCCCTTCGTAACGGATGTTAAACTCTTGGCTTATATAGCCTGACCCACCAATTACCATGTGGTCTAGTGCGTTGCCACATGTACGCCAGAACTGCACGATCTTGCTGTTCTTTTTACGATACAGCTTAACAATGCGTTCTGCTTCTTCAATGGGGATGATAGCAGATATACCACCTTGCCCAATGCGTAAAGTTTCCTTTAGTTTCTTTGCACCAGTGTAAAAGCCGAGGCCAAGTACGCATGTTTTGCTTACAAAACGTTCTAGTTTGTCGTCCTTAGTAATTATGCGGCCATATACGTCAGCCCCAAATTCACAATACGCATCTCTACCCTCAGCAAAAGCTATAACAAGATCATCTTGCCCTGCCACCAATGCAAGAACACGAGCTTCGATTTGCGACAAGTCACTGGCAATAACACGGTGTCCTGCCGGTGCTTCGAGTGCTTCACGTAATTTACCTCCACGTTTTAAGTTCTGTAGGTTGATCTTATCGCCACCACTAAAGCGGCCAGTGCCTGCACCCCAGTAGTTGAGCATAGCAGGCAGCGGTCCACGTTCAGCGATGTTAATAAACCGCTGAGCCCGTGTCTCTTCGATGGTAGTCTTAACACCCAGCCTACATGCAGCAAGAGCCTGGACCCTAGGGTTGTCATGTGACAACAGGTCCTTCATACCCTTGTCTGTTTTGGCGAAGGCGTAGATTTCTTTCTTCTGTTTCTCAGACCACTTAGTTGGGGGCTCAACCCCTTCTGCTATTAGTAGAGCAGCAAAGCTGTCACCTCCCATAAAAGCATCACGGTTCTGTTGATTAGCCTCTGCTATCAACCGTTCTTTATTATCCACAACTTCTCGGAGATAGACATCCAATGTCTGCCGGTTGAGTCGGAACTTAGGCTCGGTGAACATACGGATGGTTAGGTCAATGACCTGCATCTCATTCGCCGACGTGCTCTCAGATAATATTTTAAACAGTTGATAGGTTAGCTCAATGTCGTTACAACAATAGACTCCATACGCAGCCATCTGCTGAGGGCTGAAGTCATTACGACGTTTACCCTT
>CAYXHD010000008.1:0-13377 GCA_964464915.1 uncultured Candidatus Saccharibacteria bacterium | reverse complement strand
TACGCGACCAGTGCGATACAAAATAGCTTCAGTGGTGGTGGTTTTACCAGCGTCGATGTGGGCAATAATGCCGATATTACGAGTGTTTTCTAGGGAGTATTCACGAGCCATGGGTTAGGTGTCCTTTATATTCAACATTAAAAATAGCACAGATGTGCGTTTGTTATATTGTAGCGGAATTTGCCCATATAAGCAACAGATTGACATCCCCTTGCGTGGCAGGTATAAACAGGAGGATGATCTGTAACTCGACTGGAAGTAGTACCGCATCATGAACCGTCTGGCGAAGTTCCTGAATCAGTTCAACCCACTGAGACGTACCGACTGCCTCGAGTCCGGCCGCGGGCTGCGCGGCGACTTCGAAGTCAACGAGGAACAGGGCAGGGTCTGGCTGAGAAAGGGGGTGCATCGTGGCTGACACCGACATCCCAGATGTTCCGCCCCTGGTGATGATGATCACTCCTCTTCTCATTCCACCAGCTGTGGGCGTGGCCTGCATCGGAACCGGCTACATCGTCACGCGACATGTGGTCGAAAGCGTTGGCAACATCACGAGGAGGCTCCGACCATGAACACCAACGAACCTACGGCACTCGAACGCCTCGAGAGCATGGCTGGGAGCGGAGGCATCATCACACTCCTGGCGTGCTGTGGAGTCGCCTGTGGCGCCCTGATCATCTTGGGTGCATGCAAGCGTGCCGGCATCTACGTCATCAAGAAGACCACCCCGTACATCCCCGTCGGAGGCCCGATCTGACCACCTACAACTCGATTCTGAGGCTTCGGTCTCGGACGCGACCAGCCCCCTCTCAATGAGGGGGCTTCGCACTTATAGCAAATGATATCCATTTGGATATCTATATAGATATCATTTACCAATGAGTATACTCATCATCGAACAAAAATACCAAAAAACCGCCCGAAGGCGGTCTTAATTTGGTTGCATCGCTTAGATCTAGTAGCGGGCAAAGTGGGCAAAGGCTGTTGGCCTCGGCCATCTTGTGGGTGTCTTCACGCTTCTTAATAGCGTCACCGGTGTTGTTAAAGGCATTCAACAACTCTTCGGCCAGGCATACGTCAAACGACTTACCCTTTTTGCTACGAGCAGCGGTCAGGATCCAGGTTAAGGCCAGGTGGATCTTACGATCGCCACGGACCTCAATTGGCACCTGATAGGTAGTACCACCAATACGGCGAGCTTTTACCTGTACAAGCGGAGCTACGTTCTTAACCGCAGCTTCAAACACCATTACCGGGTCTTGCTTACTCTTGGCTTCGATCTGCTCCATAGCAGCGTACATCAGGCTTTCTGCCAGACGCTTCTTACCATCCTTCATGATCTTGTTGATCATTTTACTTACCAGTACGTTGTTGTAACGTACATCTGGCTCAATATGACGGCGGAACGATTTAGTTTTTTTACGAGGCATGCTTCACTCCTTTCAAGAGTTACTGCTGACTGGTCTTACGACGCCAGCTTGCTTAATGATTTACTTCTTTTCCTTCTTGGCACCGTACTTGCTGCGGCCTTGCTTGCGATTGGCTGCACCAGCGGTATCTAGAGCACCACGAACAATGTGGTAACGTACCCCACCAAGATCCTTAACGCGACCACCACGGATGAGGACCACGCTATGTTCTTGGAGGTTGTGACCAATGCCAGGAATGTAAGCGGTTACTTCCATGCCGTTGGTAAGGCGCACACGGGCAACCTTACGCAAGGCCGAGTTAGGCTTACGAGGAGTTTGAGTAAAGACCTTTACACACACGCCACGCTTGAGGGGTGAGTTGAGTTCGTAGCTGCGACCCTTAAGGGCGTTGAGCGTCTTACCAAGCGCAGGAGTAGTACTCTTGCGCTTAAAGGTCTTACGAGGTTTTCTGATGAGTTGGTTGATTGGTGGCATATGATCTCTATTTAAGCAGATTGATCTGCATTAGTCAATTCTTCTACAGCTTCGGCAGCATCTTCAATGGATTCGCCAAGCACTACGGGCTCCAATACAGGCTTAGGATCATCTTCACTAAGGAAGTCCTTTACGCGGTCACCAAAGCCGGTACCAACAGGTATGAGGCGGCCAATGATGACGTTTTCTTTAAGCCCACGGAGGTGGTCAAGCTTACCACGGATGGCCGCAGCAATCAGTACGCGGGTTGTATCCTGGAAGGATGCAGCACTCAAGAATGAGTCACTTGAGGTCGAGATCTTGGTTACACCCAGCAACAGCTGTTCGTAAGTAGCGGCTTGCTTACCTTCAGTCACCAGCTTGGCGTTTTCTTCTACCACAGCCATGCGGCTTACGATGTCGCCGGTAACAAACAGGGTGTCACCTGGCTCTTCAATCATGACGCGGCTGAGCATTTGGCGCACAATAATCTCAATGTGCTTATCGCTAATTGGCTGACCCTGGCTAGCATAGATGCTCTGCACTTCCGAGATGACGTACTGCTGTACGGCGCCTTCGTCTTGCAGGTTCATCATATCTTGCAGGTTAACAGAGCCCTCGGTGAGACGCTGACCCTTAACAACCGTGTCGCCGTCCTGAACATGCAGGGCTTGGTAGTGAGGCACGGTGTATTCGCGCTCGCCGCCGGTAGCGTGGGTAAGCAGAATCTTGTCTTTCTTAACTTCAATAGTACCTTCGGCCTTGGCCTTGAGAGCATGTTTACCCTTTTCGTCAGTAGCCATTACATCACCAACGGCAACTTTGGTGCCACTCTTAATGGTAGCTTTGCGCTCGCCAAGTTCGTACTCGGTAACCTTGTGGTTAGAAGGTCGGATCTTAACAAAGTGCTTGCCAGTAGCGGCAGTAACACTTACCACGCCATCCATCTCGGCCAAGATAGCAGGGCCTTTAGGGTTACGGGCTTCAAAGATTTCTTCAATACGAGGCAAACCGGTAGTAATATCTTCACCAGCCACACCACCCTTATGGAAGGTTTTCATGGTTAGCTGAGTACCAGGCTCACCAATACTCTGGGCGGCAATGACGCCCACTGGCTCACCCAGCTCAATCATGCGACCACGGGCCAAGTCAGTACCGTAACAGTTGCGGCAGATACCCCAGAGGGTCTTACAGGCCAATGCGGTGCGAATATAGACGGTTTCTACATCACTGGCAACAATGGTATCGGCAGCTTCTGGACTAATCAGTGCACCGGCTTTAACCAGGGTCTTACCGTCAATCTTGATAGCCTTGGCAGCTACACGGCCGCTCAGGCGGTATGCATAGCTCTCGCCAATACTTTCTGACTCGGCACGGCTAATTACCGTACCTTCGGTGTCGCCACAATCTTCTTGAGTAACAATCACGTCTTGGGCAACGTCTACCAGACGACGAGTCAGGTAACCTGATTCAGCGGTCTTAAGAGCGGTATCGGTCAGACCCTTACGGGCACCGTGAGTTGAGTTAAAGTACTCCAGGACCGAGAAGCCTTCTTTATAGTTGCTCTTAATTGGCAGCTCAATGGTACGACCAGCAGGGTCGGCCACCAGGCCCAACATACCAGCAATCTGGTTAACTTGGCTTAGGTCACCACGGGCGCCAGAATCAACAAAGATGTTAGTTGAAGTGGTTTTACCCTTAAGGTCGGCATCTAGCGCAGAAATAATCTGCTCATTGACTTGCTTCCAAATGGCAACGGTGCGCTCGTAGCGTTCTTCATCGGTTACAAAACCTTGTTCGTACTGCTTACTGACGGCAATAGCACGAGCCTCACCTTCAGCAATCATCTCGCCCTTCTTGGCAGGGATTACAAAGTCGTCCAGACCAACACTCAAACCGCTGCGGGTGGCGTGCTTAAAGCCAAGATCTTTCATCTTATCAACCATTTCAGCTGTAGCTTCGCTACCGTGCTGGGCAAATACCTTGGCGATTAGCTGCTGGAGCTTCTTCTTGGTCATGGTCTCGTTGTTAAACTCAAAACCTTCTGGGAGAATCTCGTTAAACAGGATGCGACCAATGTTGGTTTCTACCATTTCACCATTAATGCGTACGGCAATCTTGGTTTGGAGCTTAATGGTGCCATTTTCGTAGTTGTAAATGGCTTCATTGACGTCCACAAAGTACTTAGCTGGCTTAACGTCCTGGTCGCCCATGATGTGGGTCATGTAGTAACAACCGAGCACAATATCTTGGCTTGGGTTAACTACTACGGCGCCATCGGCAGGCTTAAGGAGGTTCTTGGTGGCGAGCATCAGCTCACGAGCTTCACGCTGTGCAGCATTGCTCAGTGGTACGTGAACAGCCATCTGGTCACCATCAAAGTCGGCGTTAAAGGCGGTACATACCAATGGGTGAAGCTGGATAGCCTTACCTTCAATCAACTTGGGTTGGAAGGCCTGGATACCAAGACGGTGCAGGGTTGGGGCGCGGTTAAGAAGTACGTACTTATCGGCAATGATTTCTTCAAGAGCATCCCAAACTTCGTTACGGCCACGTTCAATCATGCGGCTGGCGCTCTTTACGTTGTGAGCAAGTTCGAGCTCAATAAGACGACCAATAATGAATGGCTTGAAGAGTTCGAGAGCCATCATCTTAGGCAAACCACACTGGTAGAGCTTGAGTTCTGGACCAGCAACAATTACTGAACGACCCGAGTAGTCCACGCGCTTACCAAGAAGGTTCTGGCGGAAGCGACCTTGCTTACCCTTGAGCATATCACTGATGCTCTTGAGCTTGCGGCGACTACCTACGCTGCTTACGGCACGTTCACGGCGAGCATTGTTGTCAAACAAGGCATCGACGGCTTCCTGGAGCATGCGCTTTTCGTTACGGCAGATTACTTCTGGTGCGCCCAGGTTAATCAGGCGCTTGAGGCGGTTGTTGCGGTTAATGACACGGCGGTAGAGATCGTTAAGATCCGAGGCGGCAAAGCGGCCACCAGCCAGCTGCACCATAGGACGCAGATCTGGTGGTATTACTGGCAGTTCGGTCATGACCATCCAGTCTGGACGGATACCGGCACTCTTCATACCTTCAAGCATCTTAAGACGCTTGAGGATCTTCTTGCGCTTTTGACCCTGGGCAGCAGCGGCCTCTTCGCCCAGATCAGCAACCATCTTATCAAGATCAATGTTTACAAGCAGATCACGGATTGCTTCAGCACCAATAGCAGCTTTAAACAAACCTGGGTAAGCGTACTCGAGGTCACGGCATTTGCCTTCACTCAGCAAGCTGTGAACATTAAGGGCTTCAATATCGGCTTTTTTGGTTGCAGCATCAGATTCTAGCTGAGCAACAGCTACACCCTGAGCTTCGGCAACAGCTTTAACATCTGAATCTTCTTCACCAGCCTTGGCTTCATACTCTTTAAGGGTCTTCACTTTTTCTAGCTCAAATTGAGCATCAATTGCTTCAAGAAGTTCGGCTTTTTTATCGGCATCAACTTCTGTAACAATGTAGCTTGCAAAGTAGACGACGCGCTCAAGATCACGAATACTCATGTTAAGAGCTAAACCGATGCTTGATGGGGTGCCACGGAGGAACCAGATGTGAGTTGCAGGCACAGCCAAGCTAATGTGGCCCATGCGCTCACGGCGAACAATGCTGCGGGTTACACGAACGCCACATTTGTCACAAACAACATCCTTGTAGCGTAGACGCTTGTATTTACCACAGTAACATTCCCAGTCTTTGGTAGGCCCAAAGATCTTTTCACAGAACAATCCGTCTTTTTCTGGTTTTTGGGTACGATAGTTAATGGTTTCTGGCTTGGTAACTTCGCCATGGCTCCATTCTAGAATGTGTTCTGGCGAGGCCAGGCTCAGGCGTACTGCGTCAAATTGCGCAGTCTGATGGTCGAGTAGTGTGTCTTTTTGCATCTTAGACCTCGCTCCCTTCTTCGTTTAAGGCTTCAAACTGATCTTTGCTATCGGCGCTAGCCAGATTTACCAATGGTGTATCTCCAACAGCGTCACCTATTTTAAGCTCAGTAGTACCAAGTTCGGCAACCTCTTCATTATGTTCAGCTTCTAGAACCACTTCGGCGTCAATATCAACTTCTCCAGTAGGATTTTCGCTTACCAGCTCTACTCCCAGGCCGAGGCTCTGGAGTTCTTTAACAAGAACGTTAAAGCTTTCTGGTACACGTGGTCCACGGATGGTGTCGCTCTTAATGATGGCTTCGTAAGCCTTAGATCGTCCAACCGTATCATCTGATTTAATAGTAAGCACTTCTTGGAGGGTATGAGCGGCGCCATAGGCTTCCAGAGCCCAGACTTCCATGTCACCAAAGCGCTGACCACCCATTTGAGCCTTACCACCCAGCGGTTGCTGAGTAACCATGGCGTATGGACCAGTTGAGCGAGCGTGAATCTTATCGTCAACCATGTGATGCAGTTTAAGCATGTACTTGTAGCCCACGGTGGTGCGTTCTTGGAACTTATCACCGGTAAGACCATCGTAGAGCTGTACTTTACCGTCTTCTGCCAAACCAGCTTGGTTGAGCAGTTCTTTGATTTGAGTACCAGTTACACCGTCAAATACTGGTGTAGCAACTTTAAAGCCAAGGGTAGTAGCAGCCCAACCGAGATGTGTTTCAAACACCTGACCGATGTTCATACGAGCACCAATACCAAGTGGGTTCAAGAGAATGTCTACCGGAGTACCGTCCTCGAGGTAAGGCATGTCTTCAACGGGTAGGATTCGGGCAATAACACCCTTGTTACCGTGACGACCGGCCATTTTATCACCAACGCTAATCTTGCGCATTTGAGCGACTGATACGTGGATTTGCTGGATTACGCCAGCTTGCAGCTCGTCGCCATTTTCTCGACTAAAGATCTTAACGCCCACAACCTTACCCTGCTCGCCGTTTGGCATACGCAGGCTGGTGTCTTTAACGTCGCGAGCTTTTTCACCAAAGATGGCGCGTAGCAGTTTTTCTTCGCTACTGAGCTCTTGCTCACCCTTAGGAGTAATCTTACCAACCAATACGTCACCGGCGCGGACTTCGGCGCCAATACGGACTACGCCTTCATCATCGAGGTCTTTAAGAGCCTCTTCGCTCACATTAGCAATATCGCGGGTAATGACCTCAGGTCCTAGCTTGGTATCGCGGATATCTACGCTGTGGGTCTCGATGTGGATAGAAGTATAGCGATCATCCTGGACCAAGCGTTGGCTAAGGATAATAGCATCTTCAAAGTTGTAACCACCCCAGTTCATGAAGGCTACCAAAACGTTTTGACCAAGGGCTAATTCGCCATTTTCAGTACTCATACCGTCAATCAAGACATCGTTTTTCTTTACTTTATCGCCACCGCTGACGCGGACTTTTTGGTGAATACTGGTACCAATGTTACTGCGTACAAAGTTAAGGAGATCGTAGGTCTTTTCACCAGACTTCTTGTACTTAACAGTTACGTGCTTGGCGTCGGCACTTATGACTTCGCCATCTTCGGCAGCCAAGATAACCTGGCCAGAGTCTTTAGCAACAACACCTTCCATGCCGGTACCAACCACAGGAGATTGTGGGCGAACCAAAGCAACAGCTTGCTTCTGCATGTTTGCACCCATCAGGGCGCGGCGAGCGTAATCGTGCTCCAGGAATGGAATCAAAGCAGTTGAGACCGATACAGTCTGCATGCTTGAAACGTCCATGTATTCAACGTTGTCGGCTGGCTCTTCTTCTGCCTCACCATTACTACGTACGGCCACACGAGGCTCTACAAAGTAACCGTTCTCGTCAACTTGGGTATTTGCCTGGGTAATGACTGAGTGTTCCTCGTCACTAGCGTCCATATAGACAATCTGATCTGAAACCTTAGCCTTAACTGGAACTTCAACAATGCCAGCTTTTTCCAGCTTTTTAACCTGAGCGGCAGTAATTTTATCGCCACTCTTAACCAGTTCGGCACCCTTGTCGTCTTTAACAGTTTTACGGGCAATGTGACCTTCTGCCTGGCTTGGGATAACCATATTAATTACCTTGCGGTAAGGGGTCTCAATAAAGCCGTATTCGTTAACGCGAGCAAAACTAGCGAGGTTTGATACCAGACCAATGTTTGGACCTTCTGGAGTTTCAATAGGACACATGCGACCATAGTGAGTCTTGTGCACATCGCGGACTTCAAAGCCGGCACGTTCACGGCTTAAACCGCCTGGGCCCATGGCGTTGAGGCGGCGTTTGTGTACGGTTTCTGCAAGGGGGTTAATCTGGTCCATGACTTGTGACAGCTGGGAGCTAGCAAAGAATTCACGAACGCTAGCTACGACTGGGCGAACGTTTACTAGTTGACCAGGGGTAACGGTAGCGTTGTCGTAGACCGACATACGATCTTTAACAATACGCTCCATACGCAGCAGACCAACGCGGAACTTACCTTGGATCAGCTCGCCAACCATCTTGAGGCGGCGGTTTGCAAGGTTATCAATGTCGTCAGCAGCACCTTGGCTCACAAAGAGGCGGATGACTTCGCGGACGATTTCAACCAGGTCTTCTCGGCGCAGGATACGGTTTTCAATAGTATTAGGAATTTCAATGCCAAGACGCTTGTTGAGCTTGTAGCGACCCACTTTACTAAAGTCGTAGCGCTTGGGATCAAAGAACATGCTCTCAATAAGAGCACGTGAGTTGTCTACGGTAGCCAAATCACCTGGGCGAATACGGCGGTAGACTTCCATCAGGGCTTCAGAGGTATTGTGCGAAGTGTCTTTATCTAGAGTAGCGTCAATGAGGCGCATTTCGCCCTGATCAACTTCTGCAAATAGAGCCTTAAGCTCTTCATTACTACCATAGCCAAAGGCACGCAGCAATGTAGTGATAGGCAGCTTACGCTTACGGTCAATCTTTACACTAATGACACCACTAGCCGAGGTATCAATCTCTAACCATGCACCACGACCAGGAATTACCTTGGCGCCATACATGTTTACACCGCTCGAGGCGTCGGCGGTAAAGAAAACACCAGCCGAACGGACCAGCTGGCTTACCACAACACGTTCAACACCATTAATAATAAAGGTGCCGCGGTCGGTCATCCAGGGATAATCACCCAAGAAGATTTCTTGCTCTTTTACTTCACCGGTCTCTTTGTTGGTGAGCTCGACGACAGCTTTAAGAGGAACATCGTAGCTGATGTTCTTGTTCTTGGCTTCTTTTTCTGTATATTTGGGCTCTTCAAAATGGAAGCTTTTAAATTTGAGCGCCAAATTTTTGCCAGTAAAATCCTCAATAGGACTTACCTCGGCAAATAGCTCTGCCAAACCTTCGGTCTTAAACCATTCAAATGATTGAAGCTGGCTCTCGATGAGGTTAGGCAGGGGCAGGACTTCGTTAGTTTTGTTTAGGTACTTGCGTTCTAGGCTTGCGTTCTTGGCCAAAGCAAACACTCCTTACTGATTACATAAGTCGCATTGGCAATGGATATTCGCGCGTGAATCCATTACCAGCTCCCTGGTTGATGTGACTTGATGGAGGTTTTTCTAAACTATAAAACTAGGGATATAAAGCCCTAGTACTGCATTTAAGCATCCTCTTGTATCTAATACTACGCACCTACACCTGTTGTGTCAAGTGTTTTTACATGGTCATAAAGGGTCGGCGGGACCATCGTCAACACTGACGACGGTCCCCGTCCGAATCCCGCGCCGCTCAGGCAGCCACCGGAAGTCGGCAGCCCGGAGCCAGGTCAAGCCGACTGGTGATCCTCAGCTCGCTGGCTTGAGCCATCCGGCAGATGACCCTCACCCAGTGGCGATGGAACCGTCGACGAGCCACTTCCAGGGAGAGGTGGGGGTAGAGGACCACGAGGACCTCGCCGTTGAGCCCGAAGGCTCGATCGGCAACTTCACCGGGTGCGAGCGGATCTGAACTGGCTGCGGTGGAGCGAAGGATCTCGGTACGGATCCCGTTCTCGAGCTCCAACACCAGTCGCTGACGCTCTGCCTCTTGTTGTTCTTCGGTAGCCATGTCGGCTCCTGTTCTTGTAGGTACTGGGGATTTTGGACATCAAAATGATACCACATTATACCGCATCGGTCAATATATTAATTATACAGATGTTATGTCGCGGCGGAAGAATTGGGCGATGGCAATGACAACTACAATCAGACCAACCAGTGATATTACCCGTGTAACACTTAACAGATCGGCGGCTACGGCAGCAAAGAAGACCGGAATTGTAAGAGCGATGTTGAGCATCATATTAAGAGCACCAAATACTTTACCACGATCTTCATCGGTTGTGGCTTTTTGCAACGTAGTTTGACCCACCACGCTCACTATGGAGTTAGCCAAGCCAACTATCAACACTAGTGCTGCTACGACTAAACTGACTTTTGTTATCGACAATGGCAATACCGTGCCAAATGTTCGATAGAGCTGCCCAGCTAGACCGATACCCAGCATAGCTAGCCCAGCCGCCAATATCCCAACTTTCATTATCGCGGCAGAAGAGAACTTGGTAGATAAACGTCGTACGCCAGCAATACCGATTGCCATACCCAGTGCTGCCGGTAAGACAATAAACATACTGGTATCTTTAAGTGGCCCCTTAAGCAGCGCCAAGCTCACCCCAGGAGCAAACACCAATAAGACGGAGATAATGGCCTGTACGAACATCAACTGGGCTATTGGAAAGTATAGTGTCCGGCTGGCCAGAATCAATCGAGTATTTTGACGCAGGGCGGTTACCATATGGCTAAAGCCCTTGGCCAAGGACGGGGCGTGCTCGTCTTGATGGTGGCCACCAATATTGGGAAGCACACTAATTAGTGCAGCTGCAATTGCAAACATCGCACTGCCGATCAGATAGGAAGTATCTGCGCCAAACTGCTGCAACAACGGTGCAGCTGCTACGTAACCAATAATAAAGGCTACATAAAAAGTGCTCACAAACATCGCATTGGCCGTAACCAGCTCTTTTTTACCCACCAGGCGTGGTATAGCTGCCGCCTCAGCCGGGGCAAAGAACTGCGTCACAGTTGATACCAGGAACGTCACGATCAGCAACAGGGCCAGATTAGTCTCAACAAACAGGTAGGTTATGAGCAAAGCGGCGCGAATCAAATTTGAAACAAACAATACATGCTTGCGCGGCCAGGTATCCACATACACCCCAGCGACTGCGGCAAACAAAATCGACGGTATGCCAAAAGCCATAATCACCAAGGCGACCGAGACGTTCTCGAGCGAAGTACCGCGCGACAACTCCGCCACACGAATAATGAGCGTGTAATTTAACAGATTTTGAGCAATCAGCGAGATTGCCTGAGAGCTCCATAGCTTCCAAAAGTGACCTTTGGTAAGGATGGAGCGGTAACTCATATTACGCGGCGCGGCGTTCAGTTACATTATCAACAATGCCATAATCTTTGGCTTCTTGAGCACCCATGTAAAAGTCACGTTCGGTATCTTTATTGATGCGCTCTATGGGCTGACCGGTGTTTTGAGCCAATAATTCATCCATATGCTCACGAATACGTAAGGTCTCTCGGGCGCTAATCTCAATATCAGCTGCCGTGCCCTGGAAACCACTCGAGGGCTGGTGAATCATAATGCGCGAATTTGGCAGTGCCGAACGCTTACCAGGTGCGCCAGCCGCCAGCAAAAAGGCGCCCATACTCATGGCCATTCCCACACAAATAGTAGAAACGTCTGGTTTAATGAGCTGCATAGTATCGTAAATAGCCAGACCAGCATACACACTACCGCCAGGACTATTTATATACAAGTAGATATCTTTTTTGGGGTCTTCACTTTCCAAAAACAGCATTTGAGCCACAATTAAGTTGGCAACCGTATCGTCAATCCCCGTCCCTAAAAAAATAATACGATCTTTGAGGAGGCGCGAATAGATGTCGTAGGCGCGCTCACCGCCAGCAGTTTTTTCTATTACCGTTGGTACAAGAATACTATTTTGAATATCGCTCATAGTCCCCTCCTAATGTGCTTACTTCTTGTTATATTCTACTAGCTTGGCCAGTGTTCGGCTAGCCATAAGATGATTGAAGATTTCTTCACGCAGTTCTGGCTTTTGCAACTCAGCTTGCATGGCTGGATCTGGGTAGCTCACTTTAAGGCGACCCAACTCTTCCTCGATATCTTCATCCTTAACGCTAATATTTTCTAGCTTAGCAATCTCGCTCATTACAATGCCGGCAGCAACACGATCTTCTGCCTTAGGGCGCAATTCTTTATCAAATTCTTCGGCATTTTTACCCGTAAGGTTTAACCACTTATCAAGATCCAAGCCACTTTGCGACAACTGTTGACCAAACTCGGCGCGCATAGCTTCTAGCTGACGCTGCACCAAACCTTCTGGGGCCTTATACTTACTACCCTTTACGATTTCTTCAATCAGCTGATTTTCGTAGTCTCGCATGGCCTCAGACTCTTTTTCGGCCTTGAGGCGACTCTCAATATCATCGCGTAGCTCTTTGACAGTTTTTACACCAGCAACTTCCACGGCCAATGAGTCGGTAACTTCTGGGAGAATAATCTGATGTACTTCTTTTACATCAACCTTAAAGGTCACAACTGCGCCAGCCAGGCTCTTTTCGTGATATTCCTTAGGGAAGGTAATGTCAAAGGTTTTGCTTTCGCCGGCCTTTAGACCAATAAGCTCTTCTTCAAACCCAGGAATAAAGCTCCCTGAGCCAAGCACCAGGTGATGATCAGCGCCTTTTGCACCTGGAACCAATACACCATTTTGTGTACCTTCAAAGTCAATAACTGTCTCGTCTTCTAGCTTTGCTTCGCGCTTAACTGGTTCATGTGAAGCTAATCGCTTGCGCAAATCTTCTACCGCAGCATCAACTTCTTTTGGATCAATCTTTACTTCAGGAGCCTTGGTCTTGAGCTTCTTATAATCGGCCAGCTTGATTGGTGCCAAGACTTCAACAGTTAACACATACTCCAGCTCGGTGTATGGCACAAACTTATTTACTTCTACCTGTGGCGAGCCAACAGGATTGATGTCGTTCTCAACCAGAACCTGAGGATAGGTAGCACCGAGTGCGGCGTCAATAACTTCGGCCTGGATAGTCTGAGCACCCAGCTCACGCTCAACAATGTGATCAGGGGCTTTACCCGGTCGGAAGCCTGCAGCCTTAACTTTGCTGCGCATATGATCCATGGTGTGTTTAACCGTGGTAGCCATGTCCTTTTCATCCAAAGTAACAGTTAGGGTTTTAGTAGTGTCGGTGGTGGAGGTGATAATAGATTTCATAGGTGTTAATCTTAGCATAAAAGTGCCGTATCTGAAAAGCACAAACCCGCTTGGGTGGTCCCGGCGTCGTTGCCAAGACCACCCTTGCGGGTGTGGTGTACCCCTCGCTCAGCTGTTGCGAGGGATCATGGGGTGGCGAGCTTCTTCGGGAACCTCCCAAGCCGACGTCGCCGCCGGTTGAGAACTCGCCTGGGGTTGACGCCAGG
>CAYXHD010000007.1:3039-13681 GCA_964464915.1 uncultured Candidatus Saccharibacteria bacterium | reverse complement strand
GGTAAGTACCAGGGCGGCACCGAGCTCCCAGACATCATCCGCAACTGGAAACCATCAGATATGCTCCCGCGAGCGTTTAGTGATGCCCGCCATAAACCACTACCGCTATGAGTAGAGGAAAGTTCATTGTTTTAGAGGGCGGAGAGGGTGTAGGTAAGACTACTCAAGCCGATATTCTTCTCGCTAAACTCAAAGAACATGGTCGTAAGGCTGAATTTATTCGTGAACCCGGTGGAGATCCACTTGCCGAAAAGCTACGTGAGCTTCTGCTGGATCCAGCACTGTCGCACGAGCCAGAAACTGAGTTGCTGCTTTTTAACGCCGCTCGGATCCAAACACTAGTGATCGTAGAATCCAAACTCAATGAGGGAATCGATGTAGTAAGTGATCGCAACATGCTTTCAACTATTGCCTATCAAGGGTATGGTCGCGGTTTAGATCTGAGCACCGTGCGTGACGTATGTGAGCTTGCCACCAAGAGAGTTAAGCCAGATCTGGTATTGTTACTTGATGCGCCAGCAGAGGTTGTTAATACTCGCAGAGATAATCGTGGAATTAGCGATCGATTTGAAGAACTTGGTGAAGATTTTCATACCAAAGTGCGTGAAGGATATAAAGTTGAGGCCCAAATCCTCTCGATCCCAATAGTAGATGCAAGTCCAGATATCCAAGAGGTAGCCGGCTTAATTTGGCAAAAGGTCGAGCCGTTGTTACACTAGATACAAAGTAGGGGGAAGTCTTGAAAGCAAACAGTAAATATTTAGCACATGTCTTAAAAGTAACGCAGCAGGGCGAAAAGCGCCTTGATGAGGTTTTGACCGACCCCAAAGGTGATGTCTACGCTTTTCGTGGCACCGAAAGCCCAGTACTGGTGGCCGCAGCTATGGCTCGTTTGAGCCGCCGCGGCGATGACATGCGCATTACTTATTTAGATGAGTTTGCTGATGCTGCCGGTGGGGCTGACGATCTTATCAAACGTGTTGTTACCGCCTATGGTGACGATAGTGTGCAGCAGCTAGTTGGTGTACACGTAGTTGTAGAAAACGCCAGTAATCTACTGACTAAGCTCCTGGAGTGGGGCCGTTTAGCCAGCTACCTGGAGCAATCAACTCGTTATATCTATTTTGATGAAACTGATGCCGCCGGCAAGTATCGTTATTATGTCCCAGAGACCCTCAAGGGCGAAACACGCGAGCGCTACATTAATAGTATGGATCAGATCTTTAAGCTCTACTCCAAGCTCGTCCATAACTTAACCGACTACGTCCGTGTACAACATCCAAAACCAGCTGATGTTAAGGAACGTGCTGCCTGGAGTGGAGCAACGCGCGCCCAGGCTTGTGACGCCATCCGACCACTCTTGCCCGTTGCCACTAAATCGACCGTCGGAATCTTTGCCTCGGCTCAGGCCATTGAGAGTCTTATCATGCACCTCCGCAGTGAAGAACTGCCCGAGGCACGCGAAGCTGGCGATAAGATTTTAGCCGAAGTGCGCAAGGTAATTCCTGCCTTCTTGGAGCGAACTGATTTGCCAGAGCGCGGTGGCGCAACTACAGCTTATCGAGCAACAACCAGATCAGAACTAGCAACACTCGCCAAGAAATACCTACCAGTAAAGCCAGAAAATTCAGCTGATGATGTCAAGCTATTATCATACTGGCCTAAAGATGAGCTTAAGCTGGTTCCGGAAATTCTGTTTGAACACACCAGCCTGCCGCTGCGAACTATCCGCGATGAAGTTAGTCGTTGGGGTGAAGAGCAGAAGAAAGAAGTGATGCGTACTGCTATTGGTGAGCGCCTGAACCGCCGCCACAAGCCAGGTCGCGCTTTTGAGATTCCGCACTATGAGTTTGAGATCACGGCAGACTATGGCTCGTTCCGAGACCTACAGCGACATCGTATGGTAGATGCTTTTGAGTGGCAAAAGCTCAGCCCTGATTTTGGGTACGAAATTCCTGATTTAGTAAAAGAAGCCGGCCTGGAAGAACAGTTTGTGCACTGCTTTAACATCAGTAAGCGCTTATATGCCACTCTTGTAGAGGCTGGCCATGAGACTGAAGCACAGTATGCGGTACTACTTGGCAATCGTATGCGCTGGCGCTGGGTGCTCAACGCACGCGCACTATTCCATCTACTGGAACTACGAACTTCGCCGCAGGGGCATCCTGGCTACCGTCGTATTGGCAAACAAATGCATGAAGCGGTTGGCGCCGTACACCCGATGATTGCCGGGGCCATGCGCTTTGTAAATAAAGACGAAGACCCCGAGCTTACCCGCTTGGCTGCCGAACGTGCCACACAGTACAAGCTGGACAAACTTGACAATAAAGGTTGACCAACAGGTAACAAATCTGATAATATAGTAGCTAATAACCAAAGACAGTAGCTGGCCAAGCCTTAATTTGCTACCGAGGTGCTAATAAGCAACTTTTACGTCTTTGGTTTGTACCAAAGATTTTTTAATAGAAAGGAACGCGCATGGCAATCACACGTGAAGCCAAAGAAAAGGCTGTAGCCACGCTATCCGACGAGCTTGGTCGCTTAAAGCTTGCTGTTCTTACTGATTATCGTGGACTTACCGTCACCGAGATCCAAGAGCTCCGCAATAGCCTCCGCGAACAAGGTATTACCTACCGAGTCAGTAAAAACACTCTGGTAAAGCTCGCCGCAAGTAGCGCCGACAACCTTAAGGATACCGACCTCAGCATGTTCAAAGGCCCAATGGCTCTGGCCATCGGTTTTGACGACGAAGTCGCTCCTGCCCGCGCCGTATTCCAGTTCGCCAAAGAGCATAAAGCGCTCGAAATTGTTGGCGGCATCATGGAAGATGGCACCACTCTGACTGCAGCCGAGGTTAAAGCCTTAGCCAGTCTGCCAACCAAAGATCAATTACTTGGTCAACTGGTTGGAACCATCGCCGCACCACTCAGCAGTTTTGTTGGAGTGCTTGGTGGCAACGTCCGCAGTATCGTAACCGTCCTCGCCGCCATTGGCGAAGCCAAAGACCAATAATTAAGTTAACTATCTAAGGAGATAATAATGGCTGAAGAAGAAGTAAAAACCACCGAAGAAAAAACTGAGATTCCTGCCAAGTTTGCAGACCTCGTAAAGCAAATTGAGACCCTGAGTGTCCTGGACCTCAGCGAACTCGTTAAAGTCCTTGAAGGTCACTTTGGCGTAAGTGCTGCTGCCCCTATGGCTGTAGCTGCTGCTCCTGCCGCTGGTGGCGAAGCTGCTGGTGAAGAAGAGAAGTCAGCTTACACCGTAACCTTGACCGCCGCTGGCGACAGCAAGATCAACGTTATTAAGGCTGTACGTGAAATCACCGGTCTTGGTCTTGCCGAAAGCAAGGCTCTGGTTGACGGTGCTCCAAAGCCTGTTAAAGAAAACGCTCCTAAGGCTGAAGCCGAAGAAGCTAAGAAGAAGCTGGAAGAAGCTGGCGCAACCGTCGAGCTCAGCTAATCGATTTACTCTAAATCTCAGAAGAGGCGCTCCGGCGCCTTTTTTGGTAAGCTAAATTCTTAATGAAGTTATTGACTATTTATAATAAGTATGATATTGTACTAACTATGTCCACCGAGGAAGTGCATCCGCACAGCCTCCCACACCCCAGGAGCAGTCCATGAACCTCGCACGTGTCCTCGAGATCGACGACCACCCCACCCTGGTGATCTACGCCAAGCAGCACGGGTCGCATCAGCACACCGACATCAAGGGCTTCACCGAGCTCGAGACCGGCAAGTGCACCAGCGTCCGCTTCGACAAGGAGTCCATGCCCGCCAAGGGCGAAGACACCACCGTCTGGCTGATCAACAAGACGCAGAAGGTTCTCGGTACCCACATCAGCTCCCGGTCGTGGGACGGCGACGCGATCGACATCATGCGCGTCCACAAGCCCACCTCCGAGCAGTCGGTCACCGAGGCTGCCTGACCTTCCGCCTCGCTCACCCAGCAAGCGCCCTCACCGGCCCTTCGGGGTCGGTGAGGCGTTTTGCTATTCAAGATGCGTTCATCTTTGACATATTAGTCACTAATATGGTACATATAGAGGGACAGAAACTGATACCAAAACACAAGGAGCAGACGTGGCCGAGTTAAACGACAAACAAATCAAGACCCTCCGTAAACTGATCGAGACGGCCGAAGCTAACTTAGCTGGAGCCAAAGAACTGCTCGGGAGCCTACTTGGTGATGCTGGACTCGATGACGCTGGTGCACCACTCGAGGTAGCTGCCGGTAAAGTCATTGAAGGTGCCTTTGATGGTCAAAACATGACTGGTCCAGATGGCAAAGTCTACCCAGTACCTGCTAACTACGCCTCTAAATCTAAGCTCATCCAAGGTGATATCCTCAAACTGACCATCGCCGATGATGGTGCCTTTATCTACAAGCAAATTGGCCCCATGGAGCGTCGCAAGCTGATCGGTACCCTCAAGCTTATCGACGGCCAATACTATGTTGAAGCCGGTGGAGTCGACTATCGTGTACTCTTTGCCAGTGTAACCTACTTTAAGGCCCACCCTGGCGACCAAATCACCATTGTCGTCCCAGAATCCATTGAATCCGAATGGGCCGCCGTTGAAGCTGTAATTGCTTAAAGAGTTCAGGAGCAAACATGCCAGAGTCTCTAGATAACAATAGCGAACACGTTGCGGCCTGGAGAAATGCAGAAAAACTCGCAGAGATGTCTTTAGGTCAAGGGCATGAGGGCGAGGTTATACTACATACCTATAATACTGAGCAGGGCGAGATGCGTGTCGCCCAAAAGGAAGTATCCAGTCTGGAAGAGGCTCAACGGGGCTATGGTGTATACACCAAGCTAAAAGAGGCTGGGTTACCAGTCGCGAATTTTTATAAGATACGAACCTATACAAACGAGTACGGGAACAAAGTCGTTGGTGTAGTCATGGAGGATTTGTCAGAAGGGGGAAAATATACTGTTGAACCCGCAAGTCAGGGAACTGGGCCAACTGCACGCGATGAGGTTGCAGAAGCCGCCGACCCCACTAAACTAAAAAAAGAAATGGTGCGGGCTCTTGCCGTTATGCATAATAATGGCATATACGACTTTCATCTGGGCATCTCCTTGTTTGTGCGCTCTGAGATTGATAACCCTCAAAACGTTGATTTTTTGTTTTTAGATTACACTAATATGGAAGATCCGGATAATCCAAGACGCCCCAGAGACACTATTGACTTTGATAAAGAATGCATTCAGGACCGAGTTGCCCTTATGCAGGGAATAGGTGTAAGACGTGATGAAGAAGATGAGCTTGTTGCTTACTATCAACAATTACGCGAGCAAGGCATAAAGACCTATTCGGCATAGCCTAAAATACAACAGATAATCACTCTCAGCCGCTAAGATCCGCGGTATAATAGAACCAACGAGGAGGGGTTGTGTCAGACTTTGCGTTGTACCGAAAGCACCGGCCAAGCACATTTGCCGAGGTTATTGGACAAGATCACATTACAAGTTCGCTTACACATGCCTTAGATAAAGGCATTATTAGTCATGCCTATTTGTTTACTGGCCCAAGAGGCACCGGCAAGACAACTGTCGCCCGTCTTCTGGCTCGAGCTATTAATTGTGAGGGAAAAGCTCCAAAGCCCTGCAACACATGTGAGATCTGTGAAGCTACGATCAATAATAACTTAGATATTATCGAGATTGATGCCGCCAGTAATCGCGGTATTGATGACGCTCGGGAACTGCGCGACAAGGTTAATCTGGTGCCTACCCGTGCCAAGTATAAGGTTTACATCATCGATGAGGTGCATATGCTCACCAAAGAGGCTTTTAACGCCCTATTAAAGACACTTGAGGAGCCACCTGCCCACGCTATCTTTATTATGGCCACCACCGAAGCCCATAAGATCCCAGCGACGATTATTTCTCGTACGCAGCGCTTTAGCTTTCACTCTATTGCCGACGATAACCTCGAGAAGCAGCTTATCTCCATCGCCAAGAAAGAGAAGCTCGAACTTGAACCTGCCGCCGCTCACACTCTCGCAGTCGCTAGTCAGGGTGGCTTCCGTGATGCCATCAGTATGCTTGATCAAGCCAGAGGCGGGGGACATAAGATTACCAACGATCGAGTACTGTCGATTCTAGGTTGGAGTGAGCTCGGTAAGCTTGATGAGTTGATTGATAACGTCCTTAAAGGTGACTCAAGTTTAGTGCTTAAGACGCTAGATGAGATTATTGAATCCGGAGCACAACCCGAGCAGTTACACCACCAACTATTATTATCATTACGAGAGCGCCTGCATAAAGCTGTTAACGAGCGATCTAAGGAGGTTTCGGCAATTACGCAAGCAATCCAGCAGCTTCTTGCAATGCAGATGGCTGGGCACCCTCAAATAGCCCTAGAGGCCACATTGCTATCGATTATTAATCCTGTTGTGCCGCAGATGGCTGCTCAACCCGCTGCTCAATCAGTCCCTATTGCGCAGTTTGCGCCACGCACGGCTGCGGCACCAGTTGCCGTTGTGCCAGACAGCAATCCAGCCGACATGGCCCGTTGGCCCAAGGCTCTGATTGAGATTAAGTCTAAAAATAACTCCCTTTATGCGTTACTGCAGTCCTGTGAAATCAACTTTACGGGCGATCAGCTGATGATTTATTGCCGCTTTAACTTCCATCGCGATCGGTTAATGGAACCCAAAAACCGTGATGTTATCGAAAAGGCTCTCGAGACCGTGTACAATAAAACTATCAAGGTTGAATGTGAGCTTAAAACCATGACTACCGAGGCACCGGTGGCCAGCCAAACCAATGAGCTGGTAACGACTGCTATGGATATATTAGGTGGAGAGCTCATAGATGGATAGACAAGATGGATGACAACCGCAGAGATCGTGACTTTGAGCACGTAGCTAAAAACTTACCGCCCCAAAACCTCGAGGCTGAAACTAGCCTACTGGGTGCCGTCTTAATTGATCAAGAAGCCATGATCAAGATCGCCGACATTGTCCATGCCGACGACTTTTATACCCCAGCTCATCAGCTTATCTTTACGGCCATGGTCGACCTCTATGAAGCCCGTCAACCGATTGACCTCCTAACACTGGCTAGTAAGCTCGAGGATAATGACGCCCTCAAGAACGTTGGTGGGTCAGCCTACTTAACTGGGTTAGTGGATAGCGTACCGACCGCCTCCAACGCCGCGCACTATGCCGGTATTGTGGCGCATAAAGCTACCTTGCGACGCCTTATCCAAGCTGCAAATAAAATAACCGATCTTGGCTACAACGAGAGCGAAGAGCTCGATGGCTTACTGGATAGGGCAGAGCAGACCCTGTTTGAAGTGAGTCAAAAACACATGAAGCAGAACTTTATCTCTATTAGCTCGGTCTTGGCCGACAGCTTTGACCGCCTTGATGAGCTCCATAGGGACAAAAAGAAGTTCCGCGGTTTGCCAACGGGATTCCGTGAGCTGGACAATAAACTAGCTGGCCTTCAAAAATCCGACCTTATCATCTTGGCTGCCCGCCCAGCTATGGGTAAAACCACCCTGGCCCTGAACATTGCCCAAAACGTGGCTATTCAGCAAGGTGTACCAGTTGGTGTATTTAGCCTAGAAATGAGCAAAGAACAGCTTATTGACCGTCTGCTTGCTGGTGAATCGGGCGTAGACTCCTGGAAGCTGCGCACTGGTAACCTAGAAGACGAGGACTTTCCCAAGATTAATCACGCCATGGCGGTGCTCAGTGATGCACCAATCTACATTGACGACTCCAGTATGACCAACGTTATGGAAATGCGCACTAAGGCCCGTCGTTTACAGTCCGAACATGACCTGGGCCTGATTGTTATCGACTACCTGCAGCTGATGAGTGGCCGCGGTGGCAAAGGTGGCGAGAATCGTACACAGGAAGTCTCCGAGATCTCACGTGGCCTTAAAGGACTGGCTCGCGAGCTTAATGTGCCAGTTATCGCCCTCAGCCAGTTATCTCGTTCAGTAGAAAGTCGCACACCGCAAATCCCTCAGCTCTCCGACCTTCGCGAATCAGGTTCCATCGAGCAAGATGCCGACGTCGTGCTCTTTATTTATCGTGATGACTACTACAACCCAGATACTAGCGAACGGCCCAACACCGCTGACGTATTAATCCAAAAGCACCGCCATGGACCAACTGGTACAGCGGAACTTTACTTTGAGCGCGAAACTCTGCAGTTTAAAAACCTCGACCGCGTCCATCTATAGGAGCTGGACTAATATTTCTACATAGCTGACAAAATGAATATAACTGCTTATTAGTACTCGTCTGGGCTAGCAGCATGCTTTTCTGGTATGCTTGTACTATGAAGAGATTTGTATTAGCCCTTACAGGGCCAACAGGGGCAGGCAAAACTACGCTTGCAGAAAAACTTTCTAAGCAATTACCCCGCTGTGTAAATATTGATGCTGATTATATTAAACATATGGTTCCTAGCGGGTTTTCACTGGAGCTATACGACGACGGAACTGAAAACTGGAAATACAATGAATGGGAGCTGGTTGGTGAAAACATAGGGCTATTAGCTGCTAACTTTCAGGACAATGATTTTGACGTCATAATAAACGGTTATATAGATAAATCAAGCTGGAAAGAGATAGAGAAGCATATCAGAATTACCCATAAAGTATTGCTTATTCCCGATTTAGCCGTAAACCATGCACGTAATTCGCAACGAGCAGAAAACAATCAGATGCATCAAAACGATGTAGAGCGCCATCACAAATATTTCTCTTCTGATATTATGTTTGAAGATTTTGTTAAAATTGATTCTAGCTCTCAGTCAGTCGAAGAAACAGAACAACAGATACAAGCAATTCTACAGGCATAAGATAAGTCACTTGGCTCTAGGGATATGATATGATTGTAGTAACATAAGTGGAATGAAACATGCTGAATAGTGTTGCCAAGTTTGGGCTTGTAGGTATACTGAATACCTTAGTAGATTTTGCCATTTTCAACGTTCTAACCAATAAGCGTATTGGCTGGAAGAAGATACCCGCCAACCTGGTTTCTACTACCGTTGCGATGATCCTGAGTTTTTCACTCAATCGTGGCTTTGTGTTTAAGGCCACGGGCGGCAATGTTTACATTCAGGGCCTCGAGTTTTTTGCCGTCACTGCTTTTGGATTGTATGTGCTGCAAAACCTGGTGATCTGGTTCTTGCTGGATGTATGGCAATGGCCAGTAGAGTTTGCCTGGAAGCTTGTACAAATGATTAAGCTAGATAAGCGCCTGGGTCACGAGTTTGTGCGTAAAAATGCCGCTAAAGCCGCCGCCACACTGGTTAGCCTCACCTGGAACTACCTGATGTTTTCGTTTATAGTGTTTAAGACATGAAAAAACTGCGACGACAGATACACAAACACGGAATCTTTGTGGCGAGCCTGCTACTTGCTTCGGCAATTTTGTTGCCACTGATTAGTGTAGCGTCGCGCCCAATGTCGATTCAGGAGTACCTATTACTCGATTTGAGCCGCAATATTGCTTCGCTAACAGTACTGCGCCTGGTGCTATTTGGGCTCGTTATACTCAATATAACCCTAGTGTATGGTCTGCTATCGGCCTGGTTTGCAAAACGACGCGCCGGCTTAACAACATTTATACTGACCTGTGTACCAGTGTGGCTTATCGCCCAGATTGCTACTCCTCGTTTTACATTAGTGCTAACCCCCGTGCTCATTGCATTGTGGGCATTTGATCGGGCTGGACGTTCAAAAACCAGAGCAGCTCTTTGGTATGGCTTAAGTGGTATAGCAACAACCGCGGCATGGCTCCAGGAGCCTGTAGGCGTTACGATTGCCGTATTACTCTGTGCGCTGCTCCTTATTGGCATAAAACCACGCTACGCAAAGCATATTGCGCGACAATCAAGCTTGGTACTTATCATCTTGTTTATAACCGTAGCGGCCCTTAGCTTAGCCTCATGGAAGTTTAATTTAGGGATACAAGAGTATCTTATTGGGCAACTAAATGTTAGCTTGAGGATAGCGAATATCCCTATGATTTTAGCTGAGGGCCCCACTACATATCATATGGGGGTAAATGGTATAAGCTTGATTCCACTTTCTGTAGCGGTACTCGCAGGCCTAGGAGCCTGGCAGCTGTTCGTAACTCGTAAACGAGCTCGTAATGTATATCTGCTAGCTCTACCTCTATTATTTGGTCTTGCCAGTGTACCATTTGGCGGCCTGACTACTGTCTTGTTGTTATCGATTGCGATCATCGGCCTTGCTGTTTGGACGGTAATGGGCGTGCAGTATCTGCATGTGTCCTGGAAGCGAGTATTCCCGCATAACCGACTAGCAAATACCGTTGGTGATATCATGATTGTTGCAATGCTCACCAGCTTAGCATTTTATAGCTTCTGGTATGTAAACAAGGCCTGGAATGGTAACCCGCAAACACGTACCGACGCAAGCATCGAATGGAAGGGTAAGCTATGAGCGGCATAAAACTCACCATCGTGGTACCGGCTTATCATGAGGCCGACAGAATAACTCAGAGTCTGCAGGATCTATCTGATGCAATCAAGAAGTATCTTGATCCTAAGACAACTGAAGTTATTGTAGTAAGTGCCGATAGTCCCGATAATACTGCAGATGTAGTAGAAAAAAGCAGTAAGCTGTTTACTCATTTT
>CAYXHD010000007.1:0-3029 GCA_964464915.1 uncultured Candidatus Saccharibacteria bacterium | reverse complement strand
CGTTCTGCGCCCAGGACCTCGTGTTGGCAAGGGTCGTGACGTACGGGCTGGCATACTCGCTGGAACGGGTGAGTATCGCATGTTTATGGATGCCGATATGGCCACACCGTTGCATCATCTAGAACAAATCCAGACATTTATAGAAAAAGGTGGCGACATGTCAATTGGTATCCGTCCTTTAGCCTCCATACACATCGGCTTCCGTAAGTATGTCTCGGAGTTTGGAAATGTATTGGTGCGAACCTTGCTTACTCCTGGTATAAGTGATTCTCAATGTGGGTTCAAGGTCTTCCGGGCTGATGTTGCACAAGAGCTTTTTCCTCGACTAACTATCTTAGGCTGGGGCTTTGATATGGAGCTGCTAACTATAGCCCGTATACATAAGTATTCTATCGACATCATGCAAATACCAGATTGGCACGATCCTAAAGAAGAAGGCTTAACCGGCGACTCGAGTATCAAAGTCACGCTCCAGACCGGCATCGACCTCCTTAAGGTACTTAGTAACCGTCTGTTGCGTCGCTACAAGTAGCTTACGGTAGCTTGTAAATGTAGATGGAATTACCGATCTTGGCGATAGGCTTCATGCTGTACAGGTCAACATAGCCACGGTCACCGCGCAGTTTGGCGCCCCAACGATCGTTAGCCAAATAAGTCTCGCTTACTGCTAAGTAGCCGCTTGGTAGTCCGTAGTTAGCGTGCCACTCTTTATAACGTGAACCTGTACAATCATACCCCTTAGCATTACGTATAAGCGCTCCTGAGGCGTCAAAGACTCTATCGCACATGTAGTAACGTGGTTCGGCTCCACCAAAGTAATCCACGTGCACGACGCCCATTTCTGGTCGGGCTTCTATATAGGCTTGCAGACGCTTAAAGTCTTGCCCCCAGTCAACACTCGAGTCACTTACGTATTTATCGGCATTGCCACCACCACCGATTATTTGGTTAAAGTGCGACACAAAGCTTGGATAGGTGGCTACGGTGAGTGCCATGTAGCTGGCCAGTAGCGCAAATGCCCCAGCTGTCACATACTTGTTATTGACGCGGCGAACGAGGCGCACACTGACACTACCAACTACAAAAGCGATAAATGGCAGTATTGGCATAAGGTGGCGAATACCAAGGTTTAGATTGCCGGTGATAGAAATGAAGGAGTAGAAGCCAATGAAGGCCAAGGAAATAACTTCCATACCATGACGGCGACTATAGGCACTAAACCGTGTAAATACGCCACGGAAGCCAGTTTGCGCTAAGCCCCAAACGCCTGCAGTGATCCCGCCGACGATGGCCAATAATACTGGTAGTGGCGTCTTAATAGCGTAGGTAACCGGAAAGTACCAGCGGAAGCTTTGGTTGGTAACCTCACCCAAGAAGTAGGTAGTATTGCCGCCAGCCACACGCGTAAACACCATAAACAGACCAAGGAAGTATTGGGCCAGGGCTCGGGTAACAACATTACCATTCATGGCAGTTAGTAGATTCACCAGCGGTTGCTGTAGCGGGTTAACCAATGATCCGCGGATAAGAATATCTTGAGTTTCTTTACTCATATTGAGTACGTGCGGAATGTAGAATAGCCAGATGAGGATTAACGATCCAACGCCTAGCAGAACATAGCCCAGGGCATAGGTCTTCCATAACTCCTGCCACTTTTTGCCATTTTGCTTGGTGAGCAGGGCCCAGATGATCAGGCCAATAAAGAATGGGGCCAGTAAGATAGCTGAGAACTTGGTAACTTGCGCCAGAGCAAATAATGCCGTCGCCAGCAGAAGGCGCTTGTAGGTAGGGCGACGTAACCAGTAATAAAAACTAGTGATGGCTAAAAAGAAGGTGGCGGCAGCGCCAAGGTCGGTAGTAACAAATCGAGCATGGGCAATAATGTTTGGATCAAAACTATAGAGCGCTAACACTACCGGCCCGCCGGCTATGCCGAGTAAGCGACGAGATATGACGTACAGTACGGCACCAAAGGCAATCGCGGTGAGCAATATAGGTAAGCGTGACCAAAACAAGATGGCATCGGCATTATTGCCATCGTGGTATAAAAAGTGCCAGCCTGACTCCCACTGACCATTTACATCAGTCTTCCAGGCGGCAATGTCATCCGGAAAACGCGGGTTGAGCGCCAAGAGCGGCAAAGCTGACAGGTCCTTCATCATCGGCGGGTGCTCAGGGTTTAAACGGTAGTCTTGCTTAGTGACGTAACTATATCCAGCGGGAATGTGAGCAATCTCATCAACAATGGCGCTATCGCCGCGCATACTGCCAACTCCCATAGCAAACATAGCGGTAAGTAATGCGGCCGCTACAATGTAATGGTACTTTTTAATGAGCTTGGCGACTTTGGTGCTGACGTTTTTCATTATTGTTATGCTCCGTTCGTTGTTGATTATAGCATAGCCACACACCCGTTGTAATGGTAGAATTAAGGTACAAGAAGAGGAGTTAGATTATGTTTGATAAAGCCAAGATGCTCTATGAGCTCAAGAAGATCCAAAGCCAATTAGCCAAAGAAACCATTGAGGTTGAGGCTGGTGCCGTAACCGTTAAGATTAATGGCGAGCAAAAAATTAAGTCTGTCAGTATTGATCGCGACAAAATGGATGTTGATAACCTAGAGCTGCTTGAAAAGAACATTGAGTCGGCCGTCACTCAGGCAATTACCCAAAGCCAACAAGTCGCCGCAGAAAAAATGAAGGCTATCTCTGGAGGCCTAGGCATTCCTGGCCTGTAACCACCATGAGTTTGTTGCCAGCCGTTGTACAAGATCTAATTGATCAGTTTGCTAAGCTGCCGGGTGTAGGCCCGCGCAGCGCTGAGCGATTGACCTTTTTTGTACTGCGCGATCCCGGATCGGTAGCTAACGGACTTGGTAACGCACTATTGGCGCTTGAGGGCTCATTAGTTTATTGTGAGCAGTGTCATAACCTAGCAGAAGAGCCGCTGTGCATGGTCTGTGCCAATGACAAACGCGATCGCACCTTGCTAGCCATCGTAGAAGAGCCTCTTGATGTGGTGGCTATTGA
>CAYXHD010000006.1:1182-16456 GCA_964464915.1 uncultured Candidatus Saccharibacteria bacterium | reverse complement strand
TACTTCTTTTCTTCAATCTCAGTCTCAGTGGCACCACCAACTTTAATGACGGCTACTTTGCCAGCCATGGCAGCTAAGCGCTCTTCAAGCTTCTCTTTATCAAAGTCGCTGGTAGCATTGCCAGCCTGAGCTTTAATGGTAGCCATACGCTCTTTAATGTCTTTGGCAGCACCATACCCCTCAATAATCGTAGTAGCATCTTTACCGGCAATTACCTTGCGAGCACTACCCAGCACTTCTAGGCCAGCATTCTCAAAGGTCAAGCCTTGCTCGTCGCTAATAACCGTTGCGCCAGTGAGCACCGCAATGTCCTCAAGAATTGCCTTGCGGCGATCGCCAAAGCTTGGAGCTTTAATGGCTAGGGCACTAAATACACCCTTAAGCTTGTTCAAGATCAGGGTGGCCAAGGCTTCGCCATCCACATCTTCTGCAAAGATAACCAGTTCTTTTTTACCGCCCTGGGCAATCTTTTCAATCAATGGCAAGATTTCCTGAATACTACTAATCTTCTTGTCGGTCACCAAAATGAGAGGTTTTTCATACACCGCTTCCATACGGGCCATATCAGTGCTCATGTAGGCACTTACATACCCCTTATCGATCTTAAAGCCTTCAACAATCTCTTTGTCCATACCAAGCGTTTGGCTTTGTTCTACGGTAACCGTGCCTTCCTCGCCCACAGCCTCAATCACATCAGCAATGAGCGAACCAATCTCGGCATCGCCAGCACTAATAGTAGCAACTTCAGCAATCTTATCTTTTTTACCAGCAATCTTTACTACTGACTTTTCAATGTCAGCCAAAACTTGGGTAGAAGCCTTATCCAGCTCCTTCTTAAGATCCATAGGGTTATGACCAGCGGCGATCAGCTTATTGGCTTCTTTAAGGATGCGGTAGGTCAACACAGTAGAAGTCGTGGTGCCGTCACCTACTACATCATTAGTCTTGCTGGCAGCCTGGCGCACCAGATCAGCACCAACACTACGGCCAAGGGTCTCGTCGTCTTTATCGGCAATATCAATGGCCTTGGCCACCGTGACGCCATCATGAGTGACGGTAGGGCCGCCATAGCTCTTACTAATAACCACATTGCGACCTTTGGGCCCCATAGTAACTTTTACGGCATCATACAGCTCTTTAGCACCTGCCAGCACACGCTCGCGAGCATCAGCCTCGTAAAATACTTTTTTAGCCATTATTTGCCTCCCTTCACTACGGCGAGTACGTCTTCTTCTTTAACAATCAACAGCTCCTGGCTCTCAACCTTAACTTCTGCCGGACCATACTTGGCGTACAGTTCTTGGTCACCAACTTTTACCTCGGTAACGTCTTTACCAACTGCCAGGGCCTCGCCCGACTGGGGTTGTTCTTTGGCGCTATCTGGCAACAAAATGCCTGATGCGCTCTTTGCTTCTGCCTCGATCTTTTTAATAACGATTCGATCGGCAAGCGGGTGTAACTTCATAAATGTCTCCTCCTCGTTAATGCTTACGGTTATTTAGCACTCTACATATGCGAGTGCTAAATCAATCATAGTCAACTGCCTCATTAACGTCAAGACCGGCCGCACTCCCTAAGGAATGGGCCGGCCATGTTCGATCCGCACACAGATCGGACGAGTTGTTGATGGATGGGTCACCGCGTCTGGTCGGCCTGGTAGATGACGGCCAGGAAGGCCACCACCAGCGCCAGGCCAATCAGGGCCTTCTTGCGCATGTTCACCTCCTTCGGAGAACGTAGGACCAGCCGAACGACTGGCGAGAACACCTGCAGTACTGCTGACGCTGATGGCGCCACTCCACCCGAGCGAGCCAGAATCGATCGATCATGGCTTTCTCCTTGGTCCGAAGAACAGATGGCGGAGGGCTGCCCAGCTCGGCTGGACGGCGCCTGGACGTTCGCACTCCTCTTCCCACCAATCGCACAGCTCCTGCCAGCGACAGCGCAACACTCGAGGTTCTCGAACTCTTGCGGTAATGCGCATTGTAGCTCCCCCTTGTACGTTGATGGATGAATCCTTCAAGCTGAGGCTATTATTACGCAAACGCCCCTAGGAATCAATAAGTGTCAGGAGCTCCTGTTGTCGAGTTTGCAATAGATCCTGATCGTTAGCTTCTATGGTAAGTCTTAGGAGTGGTTCGGTATTACTAGGGCGAGCATTAAACCACCAGTCTGGATAGCGTACGGTTAGACCATCGAGATGATCTTGCTTGCCATCATTATAGTAATCAGCCAGTTTCTTGATAACCTTATCGGTATTGTCCACTGGCAGGTTAATTTCGCCAGAGTTAGCGTACAAGTTGTACTGGTCATACAGCTCAGCCAGCGTTTTGCCACTGCGCGCCAGAATGTCGATAACTCTCAAGGCCCCTATCAGACCACTGCCAGCGTAATAATTATCTTTAAAATAAAGGTGGCCACTGTATTCTCCGCCAAACTCGGCATTGTTATTGTGCATAGCCGCCTCAATATATGAGTGGCCAACTTGAGACCGGACGGCCGTGCCGCCGAGCTTTTTGACGGTCTCCGGCACAATATTGCTCATGGAGACGCTGTACACAATCGTCACTCCAGGATGCTGCCCCAGGACGTCAGCCGCAATAATCGCCGTCAACATAGTGCCGCCTACTATCCTACCCTTATGGTCCACCAAGATGGCGCGATCGCCATCACCGTCAAAGGCCACACCAAAATCCAATTTGCCCTTTTTAATGGTCGCGATAAGCTCAGTTAGGTTCTGTGGATCTACCGGGTTGGGAGCGTGATTGGGGAAGGTGCCGTCTGGTTCATAAAACAGCTCAGTGACATGTAGGGGCGTTTTGAGTAGCGGCAGAATGAGCCCGGCCATGCCGTTACCAGCATCAATGGCGACATTATAAGCAGGCCACCCACTAGCATTTACCTGGTTTAGAGCGTGATCTACCCACGCCTGTTTAAGATCTTGTTGCTCTACGGCTCCAGGCTGAGCATCTACAAAGTTCCCGACCAGGACTACGTCTTTAAGGCGGTCAATCTCTGCGCCAACAATCTTGATGCCATTATACTTTCCTGGGTTATGGCTAGCCGTTACTACTGCCCCGCCAGCCAGCTGGTACTTACCGACGGCAAAGTAGATCATATCGGTTGGGATGAGGCCAAGATCCCATACCTGACGACCCTGGGCAACGAGCCCTTCTATTAAGGATGTGGCGTACTCTCGGCTCTCGGGGCGCATATCATAGCCCACTGCCACGATGCCCTCGGGCACAATTGACCCAAAGCCTTGACCAACCGCCCTGCACAACTGGGGAGTAATCTCATCTCCTGCAATACCGCGTATATCATAGGCTTTAAAGACATCTGGATTGATCATGAGCCGCCCTATTATTAAGTACATTATAACAATGTTATAACTTTGTTATAACTACGCTTTTTATGCCCCGCTGCTGAATTGCAATATCATACTCATCCCTGGGCACGCAGCCCCTTTATAACTAATCTGATAAATGCTAAACTCCTATGGTATGAAAACCATTATTGCAACATCTGGCGTCCCAGGATCGTTTAGTGAAGAAGCCGCTAACAAGTTTATGCTCGACCAAGAAATTGAGGGTAGTCTAGAGTACGCCGTTACCGCCGATGCCAGTTTGGCAGCCGTTGCCGACGGCAAAGCCGAATATGCCGTGATCCCGCTGGAGAATCATAACGGCGGTATTGTGTACGAAACCGTCTACGCCACAGCCCGCTATCTGTACGAAGTCGTCAGCATCTTTGAAATTGATGTCCAACAGAATCTCCTGGTTAAACCAGGAACCAAAAAAGAAGATATTACCCAGATTGTCTCGCACCAACAAGGTATAGCTCAGTGCCGCTTTTATCTTAAACGCGAGTATCCGAACGCTGAGTATGTAGAATATCCCGACACAGCCCTAGCCACCAAGAATATGATCACCGGTGAGTTTGCCGATGGCACCGCTACCATCGCCAGCCGCCGGGCTGCAGAATTATACAAAGCTGAGGTCCTTGAACCAAGCATTCAAGATCTTAAGTTTAACTTTACGGCTTTCTTGGCTGTCAAAAATGTAAAGCGCGGATGAACAAACACCTCTTAGTCACTGACGCCAACAACTTCCGCGTAGATTTTGAGATCAACCCATACATGCACGAGGTTGATCAGCCCGATCACGAGCTCGCCATGACCCAGCATGAAGCCATCATGCAAGCCCATCGCGACGCTGGCCGCACACTCGAGTACTTGCCGACCGTTACCAACTGCCCAGATATGATCTACGTGGCCAATAGCGGACTGACCCGCGACAACAAAGTAGTTCTATCGCATCTACCTAAGGAACGTCAACCCGAGACCCCATATTATCGCCAGTGGTACAAACAGCATGGATATGAAGTTATTGAGCCCGCAGCCCTCTTTAGCGGCCAGGGTGATGCCCTCCCCTGCGGCGACTATCTGTTAATGGGTACTGGTTGGCGTACCTCACCAGAAATGCACTCCTTTATTGCCAAGGCCCTTGGATACAATGTAGTTTCACTCCAAACTACCGGGCCAGAATATTATGATATTGATCTTGCGGTGGCCGTACTCCGCCCAGACTTAATTGCGTTCTGTCCAGAAGCGCTTGAACCAGCTAGCGCCGAGCAGCTCGCTAACCTGCCAGGCATCAGTCACATCTTAATTAGCCTCGAAGAAACAAAGCAGTTTGCCGCTAATCTGGTAAGCGACGGCGCCACGGTGACCATGACCAACGATGCCCCGCAACTGGCGGCCGCCATCCAATCACATGGCCTCAAGACCATTGAACTAGCTACTGATCAGCTCGCCAAGGGTGGTGGTGCAATACGCTGCACCTCGCTCGCTCTAGACAATAAATAAATTACTCCTTATAATCAGTCCATCAGAAGTCGACCAAGGAGTCCCAATGGACCTCGCCCAGCTTCCCGCACCTCCCACCGACCCTGTAGCGCACTGGGATCAGCTGCCAAGAGTGTTCCTGGAGTGCCTCAACGTCATCGCAGGACACTGCGGTCAGCCGCACATGAACAGACTGCAGCCCGCCAGCCTGGCAACGACCTTCTTCCGCGAGAACTTCCGGCGGGCATGTGGTCGCGACCTCTACTGCGGCTTCCAGCGGAGCAATGAAGACACCTACAGCGCCTTCATCCAACCGGAGGACGATCCGGAGCTGGTGGCCGCCTTCATCGCGATGTTCGGTGTGCCCGACGAGTCAACCCACGAGCAGCTGAAGCACTTCCTGCGGGCTCCAGCACAAGACTGGCTGGTGTGCCTGCACCACTACTTCAGCCATGGCGCGTACCCGGAGCTGCAGCCACATCGTCGCCCTTACCGCACCCCCTGACCCTTCCGCCCTGGCGGAGCAGAGCTACCGTTTCTTATACGGGCCCTGCTTCGGCGGGGCGTTCTGCTATTTTTTGTAGGCTTTTAGTGCTTTACGAGCTGCACCAACCTCATCCCAGTCTTTTTTGCCAAAGTTAGTGAGTATGGATTTTTCATGACCCTTGCCTAGTAGCAAGACAGTATCCCCTGGTTTGGCAATCTCGATGGCTTTAGTAATCGCTCGGGCGCGATCATGGATCAAGAATAGATCCTTATTACGCACTTTGCCAGCCTGCTCGGCCCCATCAGCGATCTGATTCATAATCTGCTCGCCATCTTGGTCACGGTCATCTTCTTCTGTTACAACCACCACATCACATAACCGGCCGGCCACTTCTCCCTGGAGCGGGCGCTTACTCTCATCACGGCGTCCTGCCGAGCCAAAAACCACGATCATCCTGTTCTTTGTAACCGGGCGGATCTCATCAAAAATCTTTTCAAAGCTCCCGGGGGTGTGAGCATAATCAACAATCACGCTAAAGTCTTGGCCCTCATCTACAGTTGTCATGCGACCCTCTACGCTATCTAGACTAGCTATGCCCTCTTCGATTTGCTTAGGCGTAAGTCCAACGGCAAGACCAACTCCTGCTGCCGCCAGAGCGTTATAGACGTTAAAGCTGCCTGGCAGATTGACGGCAAGGTTAAGTTCGCCCTTGGCACTTTGCGCTTTAATAGTACTGCCCTTGGTAGTTGTTGTAGATTTTACAGCACTAAGATCACCCCGCTTCACGCCGTACCGAATTGGATTCTTAATTGCTGATGCAAACAGCTCGCCACTAGGATCGTCAATATTTGCTACACCAGTCTGCAGCCCCTTAGTGTTGGCATTACATAATTCAAACAACCGCTTCTTGGCATCCCGATAGTTCTCAAAGGTGCCATGATAATCCAGATGTTCATGAGTGATATTGGTCATAGCCACCACGCTGTACGGTACGCCCCACACTCGATGCTGCGCCAAGGCATGGCTGGTAGTCTCGAGCACTACCCAATCGACCTTGGCCTTAGCGAGTTTTTTGAGGCCGCGCTGCAAACTAAAACTGGTGACGGTGGTAAGGCGGGTTGGATTAGGAATGGGGCCATCCCCCAAGTCCAGGCTAATGGTCGTCATCATGCCAACGTTATAGCCAGCATTGCGCAACATGGCAGTAATAAGCGTTGAGGTGGTCGTTTTGCCGTCGGTACCAGTTACACCAATAACCTTGAGCTTACGGGCCGGAAAGCCATATACCACATTAGCTAAGATGGCCTCAAGCTGGTGGCCAAGCGGCTCAATCTTATGAAATAACCGATGGGGAATAAGTTTTTTTACAAGCTCTCGCATACACTTTATTCTACCACTAGTAAAACAGTTCTTTCTTAATTCGATGGGCATAACCGGCAACCAAACGCTCACCAAACTTGGTCCATAGCTTGTACTTATCAGTAATCGGCAAATCGTAGGTGCCAATGTACTCGGTAACTTGATCGTTAAAGCCGGTCTTAAAGCGCGCCAAGCCGTGCAGCGGATGGGTCTCATCATCAATCTGGGCCGCAGGCGGAGTTCCATGTAGGTCATACTCGGTTACGCCGTGCGCTTTAAGCCATTGCATAATCCCCCACTGCAAAGCATAGGGTGCCTGTACGTTGGCGTGCTCACGGCCACTACCACCATCTTTATACAGCGCTTTGTGACCAAGATGCGTAATAAAGGCACCAGCCACCACCGTGCCCTCGTAGCGTGCAAAAAAGAGCTGGCCGCAGCTGCGCTCTGCATGTCCACGCCAAAAATCATAAAAATACTGGCGATCTCGCAGAAACACTCCAGCTCGTTTGGCCGTCACAGCCATCAGCTCATACATAATCGCCAGGTTCTCATCGGTCGACTCAACGGCCTCAACCATTACACCCTTGCGCTCAGCCAGGCGGATATTGTAGCGAGTCTTTTGGCGGAAGCCATTAATGATCTCTTCTTCAGACGGGGCCAAATCCACTAACACCGTGGCCCAGTTATATTGAATGTTGCGGACTTTGGTTAAGCCAAAACTCTCTAGGTCAGCTTTACGTACATCTATAAGATCGGGCTCGATCTTAACTGCAAACACACTCTTGGCATTAGCTTTGAGGTCACGAGTAACTTCTTGGAGTTGATTCATAGTAGCCACGCCTGGTCCTTTGGGCGCGTACCACAACTGGCCGAGCCCCATAATGTTCTTAGAAAGGTACAGTGCGGCAACATCGCCGCCATCTAGTTCATGGATGACGTAGTTGAGCTTCCAGCCAGCCGACTGCTTCACAGCAGCAAACGCGGCGCACTGCAGTGTATTACCGCCATCTGGGTTGGCCACAATCAACTCGTCCCATTTTGCTATCTCTTGGTCGGTTGCAAATCTCACTTCTTCCCACCGATCTTGCTTAGTTTTTTCCCGATCGGCCAAACAACTTGCCAGGCTTTGTAGTGCAGGCTCTTGAGTGGTAGATTGTACGAGCCAATCCAATCGGTCTCGCTCGCTCCCCACAAACTCTTAAAGTGACTAACGCCATCATTTAAGCGCCCGTTAAAGTCATAAATCATGAACCCTTCGGCCTTCATCATCTGCATAGCATGTGCCTTGAGTACATAATTGCCATGAAGCTTAGCCCCTTCGCGCGTCATACCGCCGTATAACTCAAAAGCAGTCGATCCAGCCGCCAAGATCCACACAAAAGCTACGACCTGAGCATCTTTTTCAGCCACCAACAAATAGTTATGCTTACTCCCCTTTTCTAGCAGAGCCCGGTAATACCCTTCACTATGCAGGGCAAATCCAGCGCGCTGAGCCGTATCATTGTAAACCGCCATAACCTTAGGCAGCTCATCTGATCCGATCAGGCGACGGACACTCACCCCTTCGCGCTCAGCCTTGCGGATATACTGGCGAGCCTTACTCTGAATTGCACCCTGTAAGGTCTCTTCGTCTTGATTCAAGTCAATACAATACGTCTCAGCCAGTAACACATTATCCTTGGACTTCACCCAGCCTTTTGGAAGCTTAACTCCCTGCCAAGCCGGCTCCATCTTGAACTGGATCGCTCCCCTGTCTTTTGCTACTTGCGTCACAGCCTCAAGGAGCTTTGGCATATCAGCGCTCAACGGATCAATAACTGGGCCGCGCGGAACATAAGCTAGTTTGAATTTTGTCTTAGGAATACTCCATAACAGAACCTGAACCGCTACCTCCAAATGATCACCAACTTGAACACCAAGTCGCAAAGGAGTCCAGCCATTCTTTTTCTTAACCTCGCCCCAGGCCCACAATTGTAGGGGGTGGCCAAAGGGACTATTACTTACAAAGTCGTCCCAGATTGTCTGATCAGTAATTTCTATCAGCTGCATAACCCCATTCTACCATGATAGAACTTAAACTAAATTCACGTGTTTTTACGGAAATACCGTGAATATTGACTAACGACAAGCCAAATTCACGGTATTTTGTATTTTTTGCGTGAATCTAAATCTTACCGGATTCGAGTCGATCAATCCTTTGTTGAACTTGAGTAGTATCTTTATCAAGCTTGAGTAAGGTGGTTTTATATAGTTTATAAACTTCTAAATTGGTGCTATCAAGATCTAGGGATCGCTGGAGAGCCGTAGCGGCTTCTTGGTACTTTGTCTGTGCAATATACGACTTGCCGAGGATCAAATTATCTTGGGCGCTGCGATTAGCCTGCGGTATGGCAACAATAACCCGCTCTGAGCTGCGTACAAGCCCTCTAGCGAGCAGCTCAGCGGCCAGCGCTGTTTGGTTCGAGTTAATAGCCATAAGCGGTGTAGCGCCGTCTGGAGCCGTCAGAACAATAGCTAGGTTGCGCTCAACATCACTCCCCCGCTCCAAAGCTATGCGCGCCTTAATCATTCTCAGCTCAGGAGTAATCTGTTGCAACCTATTAATCTGTTTGGCTGCTGCATCAAATTGCCCCAACTGGTTGAGCATCTTAACCTGCTTAATAACCAGCTCACTGGAGGCGCCACTTACGTAATCGGCGGCCTGATAATACACCAGAGCCTTCTGCGGATCACTGTCTTGGTATACATCACCTTTAAGCACCACGCGATTGACGCCCGCGCTGTACACACGACCACCCAGCGGAATCATCATGAGTCCGCCAATGATTGCTACGCCCCCTATAACCGCCAACAATCCCCTATTACTGGTTGATTGCTTGGATTTGCTCATCTAACACCAATAGTACCTTTTTTGCTTCGGCTAAGCGAGCCTGACTGTCGGCCACAATCTCGGCCGGGGCGTTATCTACATAGCTTTTGTTACTTAAGCGCTTTTCAATCGATTGAACATACTGCTGCTTTTCAGTTTGTTGTTCTTGGAGCTTAGAAACATATGACTGGATAGTATCTTGATCAATATCTAAGTAAAGATCGTAATCTGAATGAGCTACGCGCAAGCCACTCCCCCGCTGAACAACTTCAAGCTTCTCTAGTTGAGCAAGTCGTTCAATCAGATTAGATTGCTCGTGAAGTTTTGCGCTGGTTGTTGTGGCATTGACCTTACCAACACCTAGAGCAGTCTTGGTTGAGCGGATTGCAAGAATGAGCTCTTTGAGCGATTCAAACTCCCCTACCTCAGCCTCATAGCCGGTACCAGCCTCTGGCCAGCTTGAAATGATAAGATTTTGCTTTTGCCAAGCCATTTTCTGCCAAACTGCCTCACTAATAAACGGAGCAAAGGGATGCACCAGGGCAAGAACAGATTCGAGTACACGCACCAACAGGTCTGTGTTTGCTTCTCCCTTGCTGGCCTCTATGTACCAGTCGGCAAAGTCATTCCAGACAAACGAGTAGACCGCGGCGCCAGCTTCGCTAAAGTTATATCCTTCAATATCTTTGGTGGCAGAAGTTATGGTCTGATCGAGCTTACCCAGTATCCACTTATCAACTAGATTAGTAGTTGCAGGGGGAGTGGGGGAGTAACCTTCAGGCAACTGCCCAAGAATAAATCGGCTCACATTCCAGAGCTTATTACAGAAGTTTCGGTAGCCCTGAATCTTTTCCTCACTTAGCGCAGCATCTTTACCAGGTGTCACCCCAATGGTAAGCGCCAAGCGGAGGGCATCGGTACCGTACTTGCTGGTCATATCAAGAGGGTTAACAACATTCCCCTTAGATTTACTCATCTTCTTGCCGTGAGCATCGTTGACTAAACCATGCAGGTATACAGTTTTAAACGGAACCTTGCCAGTGCGATACACCCCAAACATCAGCATACGGGTTACCCAAATAAACAGGATGTCCCGACCCGTCTCTAGCACCGAAGTAGGGTAGAAGTCATCAAAGTCACCACTAGCCATCATGGTGGCGAATGGCCACTGAGAGCTACTAAACCAGGTGTCAAACGTATCGGTTTCTTTTTCGTAGTTGCCCTCGCCATAATAATCAATAGCTTCTTGCTCAGATGTGCCAATGATGTAATCGTCTTTTGTAGCATCGCCCGAGGCGTTGTAATAGACGGGGATAGCGATGCCAAACCAGTTTTGGCGGCTGATATTCCAATCACGCAGGTTCTCCAGCCACTTGATGTACGGACTCGTAAAGCGATCGGGGACAATGGTAACTTCTTTATCTTTAACGGCTTTAATGGCAGCCGTCACCAGCGGTTGGACATTCAACCACCATTGCTCAGTGGTTAACGGCTCAATAATGGTGCCGCAACGGTCGTGATAGGCAATAGAGTGTACATAGTCCATCTCGATATGATCCATCATTCCTTCAGCTTCCATTTCTTGTGAAATTTCAGCACGGGCCTCACTAGCCAGCATGCCAGCAAAGCGGCCGGCGTTCTCGGTAAGTTTACCGTCGGTACCAATGCCCTGAATCACTTCAAGATCATGTCGCTGAGCCATATCCCAGTCGTTAGGATCATGGGCAGGGGTAAGTTTTACTACACCAGTTCCAAAAGCTGGATCTACATGGTTATCAGCAATAACGCGGAGCTTACGAGGTCCCCATAGGTGCTCAACGTCTACTTCTTTGCCAACGTACTCTGCGTACCGCTCATCCTTAGGATTAACCGCAATGCCGGTATCGGCAAAGATAACTTCAGGGCGAACCGTAGCTACTACGAATGGACCGTACTTGATGTAGTACAGTGGATCGGTTTGCTCACGATGTTTAACCTCAATGTCGGCAAAGCTGGAGTTACACTGCGTACACCAGTTAACGATTCGGTTGGCGCGATACAATAAACCGTCGTCATGGAGCATCTTAAAGGTCTCATAAACGACGTCGATAATTGGCTTATCAAGCGTAAATTGTAATCTGCTCCAATCAGCGCTAAAGCCCATACTCTTAAGCTCAGAAAGGATAGTACTCTGATTGCCAAGCGTAAAGTCCAGCGCAGCCTGGTAGAACTCGCTAGGGGAGTAGTCAAAACGACTCTTACCTTCTTTAGCAAGCTCACGCTCAAACACCACTTGTGTCTCGATTCCAGCATGATCAGTGCCGGGCAGCCATAGGGTAGGGTGGCCCTGCATACGGCGATAACGAGTCATGATGTCCTCGATAACAAACATCGCCGTACCTACATGAATGTGCCCATTGGCATTGGGTGGTGGCATGACAATGCTAAACGGATCCTTATCAGAATCCATATTAGGCTTAAAGGCGCCTGAGTCTTCCCACAGTTTGTATAATTCCGACTCATGCTCAGCCGGGTTGTATTGTTTAGCTAGCTCCACGCTCACTCCTTATAGATTGCTTCTATTTTACCAGAGATAGGTCCGGGGCAAAAGTGGCTGTTGACAGATTGATCATAAATAACTAGACTCGGACTAACTCTCGCACCCCACAATCAGAGGTATGCATGTCATGATCAAGATCATTGTCGAAACACCGGAAGGCACCGACTCAGAAGCCTGCTGCGCTGTTGCGTTCAGCCTGATGAACAACAACCCGAACATGGAGATGGTCACGCTGCGCTTCGTGCGGAGCCTCAAGGAAGCTTGCGAGATCAGGCTCACCCGACATGACCTGAAGCCCAGTGGTGCCTTTGGCATCTTCCTCGAGAAGATCCAGGACACACTGCGTGATTTCAAGGAGGGCACGCCAACTGAGCATCACGGGTAGTTACCACATCTTCTGCTACCCAGACCTATCCCGCCCCGACGGCCCCCGAGCCATCGGGGCGCCGTCATGTTGTGTTGACGGTAAAAAGCTTATTGGTTATCATGTAGTTACAAATTCCTTCGGGACGACCCCCATCCATCCAGGCTGGGGGGAAAATTTATAAAAACAATGATTGTAGTCTCTGTTTTAATTCTTCAAAACTAGGTTCATCTACCGTGCCAATCCTCTTCGTAAATCGGCGCACATCGAGCACTCTCATTTGAGTTAAGATTGCCACACTTAGCCTTTCGTTTAATACAAATCGATAATAGAACTTGCCGCTTCTTGGGGCCGTTGTTAACGGAACAATCCAAACAAGATTTTTGCTAAACCCCTTAATGATAAGTGCTGGCCTGCTAAAATATCGCCCCTTGCCATCCTCTTCATCGCCAACATTCACGCCGAGCTGAGCCCACCACACCTCACGCTCCTTATAACCAGGCGGGATGGATGTGTTTTGGATAATCTGCTTACGCCGATTCCAGGTATCAAAATCTTTTGTATAGTGCATAATGTGCCTCGTTTACTAAAGGCACTATGAATAGTTTATCATAATCTGGTGGTTGGTTCTTGACAAAATGCTTATGCTGTGCTAAGTTTTAACCATAAGCACAAAAAGTGCCGCAAAAATAAAAAAACAAAAGGAGCGCCATGCGAACCATCCCACAAGCCAACAGCCGCCGCACATTTATTGTCAGCAGCGAATAAACAAAGAACGACCCTTGCCAACAGGGGTCGTTTCTTGTTAGCATAAGCGTAATAACCACAGGAATTTTTATGCCACCACAAGGACCAGATCAATCATCGCAAGAAGTACCCGTTGCTGCTCCAGACATAAGCGAGCAACAACCACAAATCGACGCAGAAACACCTCTTGCAGAAGCCGAGGAGCTAGTTGCGAACAGCTTGCCGCAACCGTCACTACGAACCGACCTTCCCTCACCTCATGCTGGGCGTGTACCCCAAGAATATAAAACTCCAACCGAGGGCCCGTTAACCGTCGAAGACGATCAACTTCTTAAGGATGTTTATGGCACCGAAGATATCACGCACGGACCCGAAGAACGAAAGATACTTGCTCATCCTGAGTCGCGTCAGAATCTTGAGCAATGGGCAGCCCTTATAGAAACCGAGAAAGCACTCGAATCTATTTTGGCAAAAGTCCAGGCCGCGCTTTATGCAAATGAGGAGGAGGGGATTAGCCTCTCAACAGATCTTGAAACCGTAGAACAAAAAATTGCCGCGGAGCCCAGAGTTCCCGCTGAAGAAGTGCGTGCTGCTTACGATAAACAAGTTGCAGAAGCTGCCGCTACGGCACCTGAACCTACTACGGTCGATGATGGTATGCCAATCTTGACGCGCGGCCAGGTACCCGCAGTTCCCGATCAGGCTGTTCCGGTGCAAGACGAATCAAGCAATTCATTTGTAAGATTGGCTCAGGCTAATGAGCCAGAAACACCAGCTGTGCCTCAAGCTCCAGCGCAACCACTTGAAGCTCCGGCTATTAGTACCGTAGAAGATCAGCTCGATCTGCACACCGAGCTACAAGCTGCAGATACGGTGCCAGCTCCAGCTCCAGTCGCTGAAGAACTCCAGCCAGAATCCCCGCAATAACAACTAAATAGCTAGGTTACTGTCGGCCTCAAGCGTGTTGGGGTCGGCAGTTTTGTTTTGGAGAGCTAGCTGATAGCCCATAGCGGCAATCATGGCGGCGTTATCAGTACATAAACTCATGGGCGCATAGTGCATCTGCACGGGCAATCTATCCTGCACCTCTTGGCGAAGGCGACTATTGGCGGCCACACCACCAGCAATCACTACGTTATTTGGCTTGAATTGGTTATAGGCGAGCTCCAGTTTGTCGGCCAGGATTTCACAAGCAACCCGCTGAAAGCTAGCGGCCATGTCGGCAACCTGCTTTGGGCTCAACTTGGCAGCAATCTCGTGGCTGGGCATAGTAAAGTCGCCACCAGCTTCTTTTTGCAACAAGCGCAATACAGCCGTTTTAAGACCACTGAAGCTAAATGCTAATGGTTTTCCCTCCACCCGGGGCTTAGGCAGCTTATAGGCATTCTCGTCGCCGTCTAGGGCTGCTTTACTCACACTGGGACCGCCGGGGTAGGGCAGGCCCATCATTTTGGCTACTTTATCAAAAGCCTCACCAGCCGCATCATCTTGCGTGGCGCCTAGTAATTCATAGTCTAGATGATCGTGGAAGATTAAGAAGTGGCTATGATTACCAGATACACTCAAGCTAAGCAGCGGGAACTGAATCTCTTGGTCAATCAGCATATTGGCATAGGTATGAGCCACCACATGATTAACCGCATACAGTGGTTTCTTATGTAATTTTGACAACATTCTGGCCGTCAGCACACCAATCAGTAACGATCCCAGCAAACCCGGCCCCTGGGTCACGGCAATACCGTCAATATCGTCCCAGGTCATATGAGCATCGCTCAGTGCTTTATCTACCACTGGTAAGATCGCCTCAATGTGACTACGGGCAGCAACTTCTGGTATCACACCCCCGTACGCAGCAAAAATGTCGATCTGCGAGACGATCACATTACTCAACACCTCGGCACCATCGCGCACTACAGCAGCAGCGGTTTCATCACAACTAGTTTCAATTCCTAAAATAAGCATAATACGAGTATAACAGGTTGGGGGAGGAGTAGTACACGAGGCACTACTCCTCCAAAGCGGACAAACGGGCGTTCATCAAGGCGCAGGGGCCTCGATGG
>CAYXHD010000006.1:0-1082 GCA_964464915.1 uncultured Candidatus Saccharibacteria bacterium | reverse complement strand
TCCCCCTTAAGGAATGTTGACGAACCGAGTTATAATACTCTTATCCTGCTAAAAAGTCAACAAATCTTGTCAAAAGTCTTTTAATAAGCCCCCAGATATGGTACGCTAGTTCCGTTCTACTTGATGTGCGCCCGTAGCTCAGTGGATTAGAGCATCGCCTTGCGGTGGCGGGGGTCGCAGGTTCGAGTCCTGCCGGGCGCACCATTTAGAACTTTAGACGGCACCCGGAGAGGTGTCCGAGTGGTTGAAGGTGCCGCTCTCGAAAAGCGGTGTGCGGCGCAAGTCGTACCGTGGGTTCGAATCCCACCCTCTCCGCCAATTGAAAACTCAATACTTTATGCATGGAGAGGTACCCAAGTGGCTGAAGGGGCTGGTTTGCTAAACCGGTAGGGGGGAGCAATCTCCCGCGAGGGTTCGAATCCCTCCCTCTCCGCCATGTTTATGACTACGATGTAAATTAGAAACGGATTGAACGAGTAAGTTTTTCAATCCAGTCGGGCTGACGATCAACCCGCGGCATTTTAGTGTTTAAGATTGCGGTAATCTTATCAAGATCTTCAGTATCAAAAATAATGCTTACACGAGGCATAAAGCGCTGGGTTGGATCCAAATCAATCATGTGCCAACCCGTATCTTGAAGCACTGAATAGGACTTAAAGTTCTTGTAGGGGTTGGGCTTACCATCAATGGTGATGCCGGCATTATCCAGACGGTAACTGAGCACCCGTGGCTCCTTGCTGGCATAGACTACAACGGCAGCTGTCATGGTAGCAAACACCGCAATACTAAACCACTGACGTGTCACTATGGCGGCAATTACCAGTGCAATGGTGATGAGCGCCAGCACCATATACCAACCTGCTGACTTCTGATGATGTATAAACTCACTGGCTTGCCAGCTAAAGCTTTGACCGGGGTCAACAACCTCAGCGCTTACTTCTTGGGCCTTTTCTTTTGCTATTTCTTGGCTTTCCATGCCTGTATTATGGCACATACAGTCGATTTTTTACAGATATCTTGATATAATCTTGAGGTCCTACATCTGGAGAGGTGTCCGAGTGGTTGAAGGAACTGGTCTTGAA
>CAYXHD010000005.1:1511-16656 GCA_964464915.1 uncultured Candidatus Saccharibacteria bacterium | reverse complement strand
TTGCTTGGTTAACAAACCCGAGCATCACAGTGTCAGAAAACCGCTGCGGCATCAATGCATTGTCGTCGTTAATAGTAACTCGTGCCTGCGTGATGATCTCCTGTGGAGTCATTAAAATTCTCCGAGGCCTACGATGTCAGCTGAGGACAACTTCTTTGTCTTAGTCTGCTTAGGTGAGCCGATACCAGTGAACGTCACGCCACGTTGCGCCGCCAATTCTGGCGACACTTCAGGTTTTGCTACGGCTTCTTCCGGCACATCCAGTTTAATTGTTGGTACACGCTTCAGTGCAGCTGCTGGAGCGAAGCGTTCTGGGAAAGCTTGTTGCTCAGTAAGCACTTCTACATTGGGGTTAGCTGCGAGTCGGTCTGTGTATTCGAACACCATACCATTAACTCTTGAACGAAGATATTTCATACTCTAATTCCCATCATATTAGCTGCGCCTACAAGAGCAGCAGCGATTGTACCAGATATTACCACATAGATAATATGCTGTAAAGAGTTATTACCTAAATACTCTGTGCGCTTACGCGAAGCACGCAAGTAGTGCTGATCCTTTTGATATTCAACTAGTTCTTCAGGGTCAGCAATATTAAAGCCCATACTAAGCAGTGTAGCACGAACCGTTTTTTCTATAAGTATTTCTGTTTTACGGTCTGCCGTCATATTAGTATTACTCACGGTGGAAGTCCTCCGCCACCGCCACCGGTGGGGTTATTTGCTGTAAGTATATACGTTGCGCTGTCTCGTACTACGTTGTCGCCGGTCCAGCGAATTTCAATAAATAAAGTACACGTATCTGTGTCGTCGAGTGTATCTTCGGTTAGAGTCCACTCTTGCATGGTAGAGAGAGCCGTCCACGAACCGATGGTACCAACAGGTGTGTCCCCACTAGAGAGTGTCGCACGTATTTCATAGTCACCCATGTTCTCTTGTGGAGTAACCCAGTAGCTGTCGTGAATAGGAACACCAAAACGATATCTAGAGTAAGAGCCATCGCTGCTAAATACAATGCCAGCGGGATCGCCATTTCTGCCATTGGACTCGTCGTCACTAATGCTCACTACACCCGGAGACCCGAGTGGTGCGTTAGTCAGTGCTGCTGCAAGTAATCGTACTAGCATATATGTTCCTTTAGGCTGCAGTAGTGACAGCAGTCCAAGTCGTGCTACCGTCCGTGTTGACATACATACGCGTTGATGTGCTTGACCCGTCTGAACGAAGGTACAACGATCCTTGCGCCGCCGTTAATGACGGAGCTCCTGAACCAAAGAACACACCAAAGTTGGAAGATGAAGAAAATCTATATCCGGTGCCTGTAGTGCCGCCCGCAGGTATAGCTGTGTTTTGCCAAGTATGTATAGCATTTTCAACGCCTAGTGAACCGATGCCGAGTTCGATTGCTCCAGTACCAACCATAAGACCTTGGCCCACCATTACACGGCGAGATACTGTACCAGCGTTTACGGTGTAGAACTCAAGCTGTGCATCTTCACTTGTTGATGTTGGATCAACAATACGGTTTTGTACGCGCGAGTAGTCTTGGTCGTTTCCAGCGCTATCTTTACCTTGAAACTTCAAGGACCACAAATCATTGGCGGCAGGAGATGCACTGTTATGGAAGATGCTAACTAAAGGACCGGCTGCGCTATCGTCAGTGTGTCTAAACAACGCAACGTTTGCGCTGGTCGTATCAACCACCAGTTTTGCTTCAGTTGGTGTAGTGTCACCGATGCCTACGTTTCCGGCAAAGTAATTAGATGAAGTACTCTCTGCATAAATAGCATAGTCGTTTGTAGTTGGTGCGGTGCCTGTATTAGGGAAAATATAAAGGCCGTAGTGACTACCGACTGTACCACTAGAGTTAGCAAGCCGTGAGGTAAAACCGTAAGAGGTTGTAATTGTACCTCCACCGGAATTAGTAGTCGTTGCAGAGTATGCACGTGCTTGTGTAATTAAGCCCGTCGAAGAGTTCAGAATATCTGACTCAACTGCAAAACCGTTAGTGATTGTGCCGGATACTTGGTTTTCGACTGTGCCATAAACACCTGTGCCGCTAGTGATAGCAACGCCTGATGTTCGTGTCATATTGATTGCTTGGCCTGAAACCCCGCGTCCTAACGTAATAAGTGACGCTGTGTGCTCAGAGCGAACAAGGCCCATAATTGCACTAGCACTTGCAACTGTAGAAGCGCCAAGGACACGAATTTGGCCGAGGTTACCGTATGCTTGTGTAACTGCGCCACCACCCTCGATTTCGGTGTACGCTGTAAAAGCAGAAAGTTCAGCTATCGTTTGCGCAGTGTTAGAGTTCATACGCACGTAGAGCGTACGCTCGTCGCCTGAGTGTGCTGACGCTGGTGTCAAAAGACGAACTAGCTGAGCTTGGTGTTTACGTCCGCTGGTAGCGGTAGACGTGTCAGTAACAGACAACAGATCGCCGCCTGGAGCTTCGCCATCTATGACGGGGCTAGTTGAGCCGAACGCTGTCACAGCAGTGATCGTACCACCTAGGTCTTTGTAGAAGACATCAGCATCGTAGGCAAGTACATCTGAACCAATTGCTAGTCCTAAGAATGAACGTGCGCCTGCGCCGCCTGCGCCGAGTGTCGTCAGGTCGGGGTCGAGTGGCTGATATACTGTAGAGAGAGACTCAATCTTATCATAGGTTGTATTTTTAGATGGAGCAGTGGTTGTTGCCCCGTTCCAGCCTGAACCATATACTGTATCAGAAACATATGCAGCTGCACTATCTGAAATTTGATCTTCGAGGTTCTGAACAGTGATGCGTAGCTCTACGCGCGCGCCAATATTGAACGGAACAGCAATAGTATTTTCTTGGCCACGTGTGACGGTAAACGTTGTACCGCTAATCTGCGTGACCCGAACAATTTCATAAGTACCAGAGGTACTTTCAATAGTCATATTAAAGTAATCGCTGGCACCGAGGGCGGGGAAACTACTCGCGTCAGCTACTTCAATAGTAGTATCAATGCTGCTAATGTTAGCGGCCAAAGTTGTATGTGCGTTATTAGTGAGGGTGATACTCATATTATTCCCTTAGAGTAGTTTTGAAATACGCTTGCAGCTAGAAGCGCCGCTGTCAAGGTAATTTCCTGGTATTTCTATAAAAATTTCTTTATGAGGCAAATACACTAAAAAGATATCGCATTTAGCGTCCTTATCTCTAGACGCACCTGCTTTAGTTATTGACCACGAGTCTTTTTGTTTAGCATCTTTAAGACCAGCGACTTTTACATTCACACGGAGACATGTGCCGTCACGCTCAGCTATGAAGTCATATCCACTTGTATCTACTATAGGTACGGAAACGCGATAACCGCGTTTCATAAAATACGTATAGCCTTCTACTTCTTTAACTTGCCAGTTCATGGGGATTAAGCCGGGACTTATTAGGCCCCGGCTTTCTCTTTATTACGTTGCGCGAATGCCAACGAAGGTGAGACGAAGCGTAACGCCTGTCAGTCCGGGGTCAGCAGAAACAACGACTTCAACTTCATCAGCCGTAGTCGTAGCAACTTGCACGCCGTTAGTGATGTCACCGAGAGCACGAATGCCGTTGCAACCCACGATGCCTTTGAAGCCCGTAGTCGTAAGGTCATTAGTCACGATACCATCGCAGTAAGAGTCGGTGTCAACATCATCGCCAACATCAACAAGTGAACAAGCGTTAGTTGCTGCAACCGTGCAATGGATAAGCATTGCAATCGGCAAGAAGCCCGTAGGCATACCAATTGCAGCTTCCTTGCCCGTAGTCGCACCGTTAGCTACCGTGACGGTAGCCGTGTAAGAGTCCAGCTTGGCAGTGTTGCCCGTGATGCCGGAAAGCGCGTATTCAGCAGCAGAAGCAGCGCCGGTAAAAGTACCAGTCGTGCCTTCCACAGTGCCTTCAATTCGCGGATTAACCAGCAGCGGGTTATCGTGCCGAGCGTTAACAGAACCGCCCATTTTATTCTCCTTTTGGGGAGGAGGGGAACCGAAGTCCCCCACCACCTATTAGTTTGGTGACTCAGCTGCATTAACGTTGTAGAACAGAGCCCACGCCCAAATCACAGCGTCCGTCGGAGCAGCCGTGTTAATGAGCAGATCAATCGTATCCGCTGTTGCAAACAACACCGGAGCCGCAAGACCCGTTGAGAGGTTAGCCAGGGCGTTTGACGCACCGTCATTGACGAAGGCGTTAGCAGCAATCGGCGAACCGCCGGTGCAGCCAAGGTCGAACGTCGCAGTCGTGTTAGTCGTCTCTGCCTTGGTAACAGACAGACCACCGGCGATCATAAGCGCACCAGCGGGGACTTGCAGGACCGACAGCGTGTCGGCAGCAGCCAATGCCGTAGCAGAGGCAGCAGCGCGAGCCGCAACGATCTTAGCAAAATCGAGTTTCACAGACACAAAGCCAAGACGCTTATCAGCATGTGCGCCGAAAGCAGCCGAGCCCTTGTAGAAACCCAAAGTATCAGTAAAAGCAGTCATTTGTATTTATCCTTTCGGGTTCTATTAGAACGTGATGACAGCCGTCGCAATAGCCTCAGGCTTCACGACCTTGTAGCCGTAAACGTTGAGACCACGGATGAGCGTACCGAACGTGCTTTCAGCACGAAGGGTTTCAACATTCGTGAGTTGCGATGCAAACGTCAGACCGCGCTTCGTGCCAGCGATGATGTTCGTCTTCGCCGACGCCGTGTACAGGTTGTGCGACATGTAGATCGTGAAACGATCAATCATACCAACGCGACCGTTGCGCAGGATGGAGGTGCCGTCACCCGAGAGCGAAGCGTCCTTCAGTTCCGACTTCTTGATCAGGCCGACAGCCTTAGCCGGGAGAACGAGATAGCGGTCGCTTTCCGGGCAGTTAGCTTCGTCGAGAACAGTACCAATATCAACGACGAGATCGGTAATTGAAACCGTGCCACCAGCGCCGTCCTTAGTCACGGTGAGCGGAGCGCCCGTCGTGCCCAGGTTGAACGATGCAGTCTTAGCGCCAGCCGTCGCACCTTGGTTGAGGGCAGAAATGCCCGGCAACATGTTGGTGAGAACGTCTTGGTCAATTTCGATCTTCATTTGTTCAGCAGCGTCCTTCGACCAGACGTCCATCAGATTAACATCCGATTGGACCTTGTCCACGTCATCAGACACGGCTTGCCAATACTTACCCTTATCGATAAGCAGTTCGAGCGGCGTGCTGTCCGGGCGTTCCACTTGGAGCGTCATGCCCTTCGTGTAATCACGGATCGTCAGCGTCGGGGTCGTACGGATGTGAACCGTATCGCCGTGCGCCTTAATCATGCCTTCGTATTCAGTGTTGCTGATCTGAGCCAGGACGGTTGCGTCATAGAAGCTCTCGATCAGTTTACCGGCCCACAGTTCCGGAATAAAATTACCGGCGTACTGCGGATGACCGGAGGTAACAGGAAATGCCATTAGTTTGTTCCTCTAGCGTTTATGTGATGCGACCTTCCGCTTGTGCGCGGTAGATATCGCTTTCAATTTTCTTACGTTTCTCTGGTTCTTTAGCGTACTTGCCCATCATAGCATCATGATAGAATGCTTGGATTTCAGCACGTGTCCACGACTTAGGTTCATTACTGACCGGCGCGGTGGAGCGGCTTGTTCCTGGAGCAACATAGCGCTCAAGTTCAGATTGACTTGGTTTCGGAGCAGGCGTCGGACCCCCTGCTTGTGAACGTTCCCATTCTTTAAAGAACTTAACAACTCTCGAAGAATTATATTCGTTCTGCGCTTGAGAGAGGAACTGTTGACGGGTTGCACCAGTGAGCGGGTCTTCTGACACTAGCCAGTCTTTGAAGGCCTGCGATGCATTGATGGTACGCCAATTTGGTACTTGAGTATTGATGTCTGCCCAGAAATCAGCCTTAATTTGTTCTGCCTGATTATACCTGATGTCTTCAACAGCAGGCATTACAGTGTTCTGAACATGGCCAACTTTAGCTTCTAGTTCTGCAATACGGTTCAAGTATGCCGCTTCACGCGATTGCGTAAAGTTCTCAGCTTCTTCTCGTGCAGCACGTCGCACCATTTCCAGAGTTTCGCCGTACTCATCTTCGTCTTCCTTAGTGACATACTTCACTGGGGTTGACTGAGTAGCTGCTTGCGTTTCGGCTGCAGCAATACGGTTTTCTAGAGATTGGATGGCTGCTTGGGCTGCAGATAGCTCGCCACGTAGGCGGCTCCCTTCAGCGTTGTGCATACCTTGCAACGTACGATACTTTTGTTCGAGTCTGTCGTAATCTTCCTTAGAAATAGTGACGGGCATATCGACAACTGGTTGGACAGGTGCAACAGCCGTGGGCGTCGTGGGTTCAACCGGCTCGTCGGGGACGGGCTTCGGGTTGAGCATCTCTGCCTGGAGTTGCTTAACGTGTTCAATTTGCTGTTCGAGTTGTGCGGGTCGTGACATAGTAGCTCCTTGTCGGTGTGCTAAAGTATTATGGCTTCGCAGTGCGATTTGCCGAAATGCCAGCTGCGCTTTCGATCTGCGCGATAAGTTCGCGAAGCATCAGAGTGCGCCCCTGGTGTAGTTGTACCTTATCCAAGCTCATGCTCGGTAGGATATCTAGTTCGTCCTGATACAAAGACTTCAGGACTTTAATAAACTGCGGTGTGTTTTGATGCACGCGCGCAAGAATGTCTCTATCGACAGGCTGTAGCATTACATACCTCCCGGAGTGCTTTGGTTACCCATCAGAGCGCCACTGGCACCGCCTGTAGGCGATCCATCGGGTAGCGTTGCTGATGGCTGTGCACCGCCGCCTTGGCCGCCCATACCGGCTGCAGCTTGTGTTGCTTGTGCCTGGGCTTGCTTCATCTCCATGATGGTCCGTTGCGGAACAACTTCCTCACCGGGCATTTGTAGTTGCTTAGCAACTTCACGGAGCACGTTGGCGCGACCCTCAAGACCCATAATCTGGAAATCAATTGGGTTAGCCGTCGCATTCAAGAATTCGATGCGTCGGACTTCTGCGGTTTCCTTGACTGCCAAGTTGACTGCACCGCGTGGAACGCAGAACGCATCACCCTTGATAGTTTCGTCAGGATCAAAGCGCATGTTATAAATAAACTGAGCACTGATGACAGGCTTAACGACATCATTATCGATGTACGAAACGACTTGTCGAATGCTTTTACCAGCAGCACCCATAAGCATACTAAGGCCAGAAGAAGTACGCCCGGCTCCTGTAACACTGATGTCCCCACTGACGTAGCTTGGAATGCCTGAGTGTTCATCTGCGAGCCTACTAAATTCCTTAAACACACCCATAAGTTCTTGGGCATTGCTTTCAGGTTGTTCAAAGCGAACAGCTTGATTGCTGCCGCCCGACTTATCGGCGGTAACTTGCCAAATCTTCCACGGGAAAATCTGTGTGATATCTTCACCCGGAGCCAAACGACTAATGTCGATTTCAACTTGCGGACCTGAAGCAATACCCATATTATTAGCAAGCGTACGCGCTGCCGCGTTACACATGCCTTGAATATCTTCGATCATTTCTGGAATAGCTTTACCCCACAGAGCACCCGGGACTTTGAACATTGAGGTGCTGTGGTATGGCTTGTTGCCCAACGGGTCATAGTTGAGCATCGCCTTAATCACGTAGTTGCCTACGATCCAGACGCAAGCATTGTATTCTTTAGCGTCGTCTTGGATTTCTTCTGGCTTCATACCCCAGTCAAGGAGCATCTTACCTGAGACTTTGCCCCAGAATTCAAGACAGTCATATAAATCCGTACGCGCCCAAGAGTTATGCTTGGCTTCAAGCTCATTCTTAGTTAGTTCGTTGTAAGAACCAAACCATGAGCCATGTGCACCATCGGCAAGAGCCATACGAATAGCACCATCGTCGAAGCCTGGAACCCCAATAAGATTGGATAGGTCGCTACGCGACATTGGTTTGTGTTCGAATAGATAACCATCGTTGATCTCTTCGATGCCCGGTTCTGGATAAATCCGGAACGGATCGATGCGCTCAAACATTGGGATAAGGCTGTCCGTAATCTTAGGAACAGTCTTACCGTTTTCATCTCGACCCCATGCTAGGACCGTCTTCTTGCGAATAGTCGGGCCCTTAACAAAGGCAGTCGGATACGTGCTCAGGTCGGTAACGAAGTCATCAAAGGCGCTATACCAGCCACCTTCGGCTAGTTGGTCTTCGATGTGTGCACGCATAAGATCAGCTTTATGCTGAGCCGCTTGGATTTTGCGCCGACGGAACTCTTCCTCAAACGCTTCACGAAGAGTCGGTGTCTCTGACAGTTCTGGAGCAACACCGGTACTCTGAACAAGTTCCATCATATGTTGGGTGAACTCTTGTTCGAGCGCAACCTCGTCCTCTGGAGACAGTTTAGGTTCCGGAGAGGGTTTAAGTTCCCATGGTGGAGCTCCACCATCAAGCAGGATGTCACGCACCCAGCTTTCAGCTGCACGGCACTTGACTTCGGTAAGTTTAATAAATACTGCAGAGCCGCCCGCGCGCGTAATCTCGTTGAGTTTCTCGGGTTCGTACTCGCCGTTCCTTTGCCTCTTCGCTTTAATCATGCGATGTTCAATAGGCATCTTGGCAGTGCGAGCAGGTTCCCAACAACCTCGCACATAGCCAGCAAGCCCCGATATAACCGGGGCATTTTGGCGTTCTTGTGCGTCTTTACGAGACTGTTCTTGTGCACTCATTCTATCTAGCTGTTCGCCAGAGAAGGAGCGCATGATGGTTGGTTCGTTCATTCAACAACTTTCAGTCCGTTAACGACCGGTTCGGGGTCTACAGGCTGCATAGCATTAGTAACTTTTTGGCTAAGAGCAAGGGCCGCACCTGCGACTTGCAGGCCGCCGGCCTTAGTGGCGATGTCCAGAAGTTGGACGAGTGCCTGAAGCTCTTGAGCATTAAAGTTAAGTGTATACATATGGAAAGCTCCTATTTATATATTTTCATTTAGTATTTTTGTCATGTTCATCGCACGCGCCTCGCGCCGATATAACCATAGCCCGCGCATGTGTTGACGGTGAAATTGACCCGCACACCCAGGTAAATCGTGGTCGTAGATGCCACGCTTATTCGGGTCATGCCCACCGGAAGGAATTGAGCGATGCCAGTTTCAAACGCCGCGCGAATGCCCGCGATTGCCCCTCCATTAGGCGGGGTCGGGAAAGTGGTTGCTGTTGCAGAAATCCAGCCATCTAGCCGCGTCTGAAGCGTTGCCGCGTTTACTATCGTGGCAATGCTTCCCCAAACGTCCCAATCACCGGCAGTCAGGGAAATGCTGGTTACGTCCGCCGCTGTGCCCGTAGTCAGCGAAACCGCCGCACCGGAAAGCACTGTGCTTTCAATAAGCTCACCAATTTTACCGGCTGCCGCGCTATCGTTAGTAGCAGTTGGTACTAGCGAAGAAACAAGCAATCCCGTGCAATTTGTAAGCACGCCGGACGCTGGTGTACCCAATGCGGGTGTTACAAGCGTTGGAGAACTAAATAACAAAGTCCCAAGTTGTGTTGGCGTCAGGTATCCCTTAACGCCTGCTTTGCTGGCTGGTATACGGTCAGTGGAAGCTGCCGAAGCGTGTGCACCTGCTGCTGAGATAGTTGTACTCGGCATTTATATTAATCCCATGCTACGTTAATTGCGTCGTCCCAACACAAAAAGTCACCATCGTCCCAAAACATTTCAGTTTCAGTAGACTTGGAAGCTGACCAGGTGTCTCTACGTCTATTGAGGATAGAAGCTTTTAACATTAGCCCCTCAACACTACAATTACATCTACGTTATCTGCTGTACCGCCAGAACTAGCTGGCTTAATGTAACCTGCAGCTGTAGTAAACTCAAAATATCCTGCGGCCGTAAGGCTTACTGCAGTGTTGTTCATGTCCTTCATATCGAAGAACGTCGTATCATCATTGGAAGCTTGAAGCTTAACCGTAGACGAACCGAACGTACCTGTAACCTGCATCGCGCCCGCAAGTCCGCGTTGTCCCTGAATTTTCCAGGAAACCATGGTATCTGCCGTCGATACGCCTGTCCACGTAACCCGTGGGATGCCGTCTACAACTGAGAGGGCTGGAGTAATTGTAGCCACAAAGGCCTCCTATAAAAACAATCTGTAGTTATGTAGCATACATTTATGTGTTTGTCAAGTCCAAGCTACTGCAGAAACAATTTTAACTGGTCTGGCTACAATGGGCACCTGACCACTAAAATCTGTGATGTGCAGAGACAGATACTGCAGAGCTTCAGCGACGTGTGAGTGGTTGTTCTTTTCAATATTACCCGTCTTAGGGTGGAACCGATAACCCCCCATCATAGCAGCTTTCAAAGCTGTACACGATGGGTCTAATAGGAATGCTGCGTCGCCATCAGCATTGCGCATAAGGTAATCATCAACTGCATTAAGACGAGCAGCAACAGCGTTCGTCGAAGCGGGTATGACAGAAAACCCTTCTGCTTCAATAAGTTGGACCGTGCTCTTTTCATCGCCTTGCTGCCTTGCTTTACCTGCAGGGTCGCATACGATCTGTATCTTGGCCCCTGGAAACTTCTCATTAAGTAGCGGTTTTAGTTTAGTGCGGATGAACCGTTGGACACCCATGTCAAAGCCAACGGCTTCGGCAAGGATGAGCATACGTCCACGTGGGTCTAGTTGTCCAATAACTGCGGCTGGTGTCAATCCAAGGTCCATCCCTACAATTATGGGGCGTGCCGAACCTTTGACTGAAACGAGAGGGTATTTTGAGATGTGGTAGTCAGGTTTGAAGTATTTATATACCGGAGTACCGGCGAGCGAGTGTCCGTAAAGACCATCGATAAACGTCCGGATGTAGTCGTCAGCACGACCTTGGGTGTCATAGTAGCCCTCAGGGAGGTACTCGATGTTTTCGGCTTCGGGAGAACGACCGGACGGCTGTTTAAAAACATCCCATCCATTATCGTTCGGAGAGACTCCGTCTTCTGGATTGAGATGTTCCATCTGGTAGTACCACCACGTGTCAATGACCGGAGGGTTAGTATCTCCCCACATTCCGTGCCAAGTAGGACCCCCATCTTTCTTAGACGGATAACGTCCCACGCGCTTTGACATGGCATCCACAATTTTTTCATTAATGTCTCGACACTCGTTGAACCACGCACCGGTGAGTTCCAGCGAATTAAGATTCGCCACATCGTCAGCATCGTCGAGAGCTCGGAACATAACTTCACAGCGAATATCCTCAATCTCTAGGAAATAGGTCTTCGTAGTCCGCATCATGCGGCCACATACGCCGTCAGGGAACCAGTCGAGCCACGTCTTAATGGTCGTATCTGACAACTGCCGGACGGTATTACGGATAACAGCAAACCGCGTACGACGTAGACCGTCCTTACCCGGTGCTTGTTCCATCGCGCGCTTAAGAACTTCAAAGCAGCAAGTCACTGACTTACCGCTACCAACAGGTCCCATAAGAACGCGCATTTTAGCATCGCTCTCCATGAATTTCTTACCCGTCTTAGTCGGGGTATAGTTGATTTCAACAGCTGCCATTACATACGCACCGCTGTAGACTCAGCCTGATAAACAATAGGTGTTGCCAATGTAACACGCCAATTCTGAGCGAAGCATTTCCAGCAGCGCTTTGTTACAAAGTTCTCGTCGTTAACAATGGCTTCTGCGCTTTCGCGCGTGATTACGCCAAAATGGCTAAAGGTGATAGTGTCTTCAGTGCCGCAGGAAAACCCATTAGCGACTGGATCACGACAGACAATTTCTGCTTCGTACGTTTGCATTAGCGACTCCTGGGATAAATTACTTTGTCGTTGATTGCATAGACTTTCCAGTCAATCTTCCCGCATTTATCACAAGGGAATAGCGGGTACTTGTTTTCGTCTAGATAAGTGATATCGTGGCCACAATGGTTACACTCGAAGGTGTTTTTTTGCAGGACTTTATCGAGTATGGTCTTGGCGTAATCGCCGATATCAGGTGCTGCCATAGTGCAATACATCCACTCGTGAACCAGTATAAATATCAAACTCTGAGGCTAACTCTACAGCGCGTGCAGCGCTTTTGCCGCAGCGCATGGCCATAGCTGCTAGATTAGCGCCACTACCAACAGCATATCGCTTAGACTCAACAACGTGCCAGCCGTCTCGGTCAAACGCTGTAACAACTCCGTCAGCGTCTACAATGATAGCTACTGCACATTCTTCTGTAGACACTTTAGCTTTAAGCGAGGGCATCTCTACTTCGCTGTCGTTTGTCATAAACCATCGGACAAATTCAGACGCTGTGCACATCTCACCTGCAACACCAATAAGTGCACCATCTTCTCGACGATGCACTTTGGTCCATTCTGTAACTATAAATCCGTTAGCTGTAACACGTCGATCAGCAGCTAGCGATTTCCCACCCCAAGCTACTGTTGTCATACGAACAGTTCCGGTTGTTCAGCACCATCATGATATGGGTAGGCATCTCGCCACGTTACAACACCGTAGATATCCGGCTCACCACGCTCGATGTCTACAGCTACGTAGCTATCATCTGGGTGGTTAATGCCGCACTTAGGGCACGTCTGAGAAGACAGATGCTTAACAGCCTCGTCCCCTGCCTGCTGGTATGTAAGGAACCTGTCATCATGGAACGGTGCAAACCGCACGGTTTGGCACTCTTCATTCATCAGGCGAACTTTGTATCCGTAATCTGTCATCGCATTTGTCCATAGCTAGAGTTCATACCTTCGGACATGTTGTACCGTTGGTCTTGGATCAGTCGGAATGCCTTAATGAAGGCGAAGTCTTGCAGGCAGACGGTGACGTCCTTAAGTCCGTACACTTCGAACTTATCTGCAACAACATTACTAATCTGACTGTTGATATCAACAGCCTTGAGGTCCGCACGATTGGTCTTAGCCACCGCATCAGCCACGTGGGATGACACTAGCTGAGTGAGTGTTTCATTAGCGGACGAAATCGTCTGGTAGAATTTCTCAATGTCGTCAAGCGCATACCCAAGCGCAAACGAGCAGACGACAGTGTGTCCATCTGCTGTTGTCAGGGTTTGTGTGGGGCAGATGGTCGTGCGATAGCGGGAATGCTGCTTGTATAGCACGTCAAAATAAGGGATTTTAATGTGGAAGCCTGCGGGAATGCGCTTCAGATGTTTGCCAAACCGTACGCGAAGACACTGGTCCCATGGCTCAACCTGGAACCAAAAGACGAAGGTTTGGAAGAAGTTAGATATGCCGCGAAAGATATCTCCGAACATGCATTACTCCTGTTCAATTACTTTCATACCAGAAGGGGGAGCCTCTGCTGGGTTTCCCATATTGATAACGATCTTCACTCCACTCTCCCCCATCCCGGTATCCTTCGATGGTTCGTAGCCTGCCATTTTGGCCGTCCACTTAATGAGATCGGCCTTAACAGCTGGGCTGACATCTACACCATGAATGAGATCGAAGCTCGTGTCAAGTAAATGTTCCGCCTGCGCCTGCGCTTTAATGCGGAATGTAAACCCTTCGTTCTGAAACTTATCACGCCAGTACGTAACGCGCTGCTCGAACAGCGGTTCGAGGCTAAACCCCGCAAGGTCGTCGGCCGTGAGGTCATACTCCTTGAGCAAGTCCGGCATTTTGGAGCCAGACCCCTCAAGCGTCATAGCTAGGTCTTGTGCAAACCTATCGTCCCACCGCCGCTGTAATGGTGATACGGAAAGCTTATCGGGAAGGTTCATGATAGCATGATATCCATAGGCGTACGTTTGCCCGGCCTACGCATTTTACAGCCGCCTTCGAACAGAACGCGCCACACAACAGAGTGTGAAGTGGGAACTCCTGCATCTGTGATCTCTTGGGCAAGCTCTTCACAGGTCGCGCCATCCTCATACTTTTCAACCCACGCCCGAACGAGCATAGGTGAAAAGCGCTTCTTAATCCCCGAACGTCTCTTCTTACCTGCCATCTTAGGCTCCTGGAAGTCGGAGAATATTCTCTTTGTTTGGACCTGCCATACTGCGGAGCTTGTCGCTGAGAGCCTCGTAGATTTCCTTTGCCAGGGTGGGCTGGTCGTTGAGGTTACCTGTGATGAAGATATGTGGCTCCCCACCTGCGGCGATGAAGCCAATCATGAGGTTGTATCCACCGAAACCATCAATCTCTTGGGAAATCGGTTCTAGTTTTTTGCGTAGGTACTCAGTTGGTGTTACGATCATTGGAAGCTCCTAAATTTTTACGATGTCTTTTTGAAAAACTTCAAACTCGTCTGGGGAATGTATTACTTCACAGCGTTTACACGGGGTAGCTAGATACGCTGCTACTTGGCCTTCACGGTCTGCTACAATAAGGGGGTCGTTTTGCGATCTACCGTCCAAGACGGTGTTTAAGAAAAACCCACAGGTTTTTGTGGCTTTGTCTCGGTATCCGACTCTAAGTACTTCCATGGAAAGCTCCTAGTAATACTTCGTATATACATGGGAATTTTTGAGGGCCAGACTATCAAATCGCGCTTGCGACCACTCAAGTTCTGACACTGCACCGGCTTCCCAAACGACACAGCGGAACAAACTTAATTGCTCAGCCCTCGGGCTATTTTATAGCTGAAAGGTTATGTAAAGTCAAGAATTAAAGATGAACAATAATGTAAAGGAGTAGTTTTTGAGGGCTAGAAATTTTTGGGACTGTACTAATTATAACTTAACTAAAGTGTAAGGTGATATTTTTCGTATATTTTTATGTCCGGTGTACCAATCTTATGGGGAGGACATAGCCTCTGGCCACGTGGGGGATGGCGGTACCGGGTTAGGGCATAAGTTTAACTGTTTATAAACTAGAGTGTGAGACTATAATCGGGCAAGAGACAACGCGGCGCACGCACCTCTTGCTTCTTTGAAAACGTCCCACGCCTCGCGCAACGTGTGACCATTTAACAAGGTGAATTACTATGTTATGGGATTTTGATAAGTACCCGAAGATTGAGGCCGCTCTGGATCATAACGGTTACCTCATCTTGCGGCAAGCCGGGCCTAACGCGGTAGCCGCTAACACGTTCACGAAAGATCGCATCCCGCTTTTGTGGGAAAAGATCATCGCGGCAAAGCTTCCCGCTTCGAGCGCATCTATCACGCTCTTTAGCGGCGTTGACGAA
>CAYXHD010000005.1:0-1411 GCA_964464915.1 uncultured Candidatus Saccharibacteria bacterium | reverse complement strand
CTTGCGGGGTTTTTCTTTGCCTATAGTCCAAGTGTTAACGCCGCATTCATCTATGGTAATAGCTCGTTAATGTTTGTTAACGGGTTTTTAACTCGTCGCTTCGCTCCTACCATAGGAAGGAGGGGCAAAGTTCGCATCTGATACGCGTGATCGCGAGACCGCTTTACATACGGCCCAACTGTAATAGGTGTCAAGTTTACAATCTTTACGTAAAGTATTGCTTAAGTTTACGTAAAGTTAGCCCATAACATTCGTGACAGTGACTGTCACAGTTTTGACAGTGAAAATGAGTGTACAATCTTTACGTAAAGTTTTCTAAAAAAAGGCCATTTATAAGGGTTTTTTCAATAACTTTACAGTGTTTTAACCATAGTCACTGTCAAGAATGTCATGAATGTTACAAATTATATATATATACCCTTTTCCTGAGGCCCACCAAAATGATTTTGTAATTGGCCTTACATGTAAATACAGTTTCACTCTAAAATAGCCCCTCTCCTCATTTCGTGACATTATGTTGAAAATCGTGACATTCGTGACATCGGTAGTAAAGTTAGCTAAAAAAGCCTTATTTATCAAGGGTTTCTGACTGTCACAAATTTAATCTTTACACTAACTTTCGTGACAGTGACTGTCACGCCTTAATCCCGCGTGTAAAGTTAGCTCATTTCTTTACGTAAACTATTGATACTTTACACTCATTAAGTCCTACATTCTTTACGTAAAGTTTATTAAGTTTACACTGATACAGCATCTAAGCTTTACACTAATTAAGTGCTTCCAAACTTACACGCGCGGGCGATCACGCGCACGCCGCCTTCGGCGGCCACAATTTCGCCACAATCCCGGCCCATAATGCCCCTTCGTTCGGCCAGCCCCTAAAGAGGGCCACAAAGGAGAGTTTCCCATGTATAACCTCGTAAAGCCAGAGCTAACCTTCACATTCTACAACGGCATGATTGGTACGGTCACAAAGGGTGGTCGTATGGCACTGATTTCTCCTTCTGGTATGTACTTGGCTCATCATCGTCAACCAAACGCTCTTGAGTATGTTCGTAAACATGAGGTGAAGAAGATCGAAGAGTCTTATCAAGACCCCTCACCGTTTGCGACGAAAGAAGACAAGCTTTACAAGCTGCTATGGATTAACCCACAAGAGCTTGGCATCGTAGCCAAGATGGCCGCTTAATTCGTTGGGTATGGTGCGGTGTCTCCAAGGGCCATTAAGAGCCAATGGAGGCTGTTATGTAACGGTAACACACGTTCCGTTTTTGAGAGAACTGTTCTGACCGAGTGTAGTTTGGTAGGTCAGTCCTATTACAATGTATGGAATACGGCGGCCGGAGATATGGCTGCTATGTGACCTTTGAGGGTGGTGTAGGTTAAACTCTCACTTATTTGAATTGTGTTA
>CAYXHD010000004.1:0-18804 GCA_964464915.1 uncultured Candidatus Saccharibacteria bacterium | reverse complement strand
CTCTATGGTACGCCCTGATTTGTTTATTACTAATGCGTCTGTTGCCCCCACAGTCGGAGCGGTTGAACAAGAACTTCCAGCCACCGTAACTCGTATCATGGAAATCCATCGCGTTGTAGGTGGCGGCGCTATCGGCGAAGTTGACAAAGAAACAATGGATCGGTCAGCCCCTGATTGGACCATTGAGGCAAACGGCACACCTGTTAACTGGATGCGTCATCCGCGTAACCCACGTAGGTACTATCTGTATCCGCCCCCCGCAACTGGTACTCAGCTTGCCGCAGAGTATATTGATGTACCAGACGACTACGCTATCGGCGATACCATCGCTATGGCTGACAGCTACAAGACTGCCCTCATTGATTGCGTGGCATTCCTGGCTGAAGTAATTGACAACGAGCACGTCGAAACGCAACGTGCAAAAGAATTTATGAGCTCGTTTATGCAAGCCCTAGGCGCTGACTTCTCGCAGCGTACGTTTGTAGATAGCGAGACGGGCACTACTGAAGAACAGCCCAGACAGCGTAGGACTTAATTATGGTTAATCGCGCATTCTCCAGTATTGCTAATCGTGTTGAAGCGCTTGCACCACAAGTGCCGCGACCCACGACACTCGAACATATCCGATTGGCTGCTCGCTTAGCGTGTGAAAAGACGCTTGCTTGGCGTTACGTTCCAGCTAAGGTTGACCTTACGCCGGGTGTGTACGAGTATGCCTTTGATGTACCAACTACATCCGAAGTAGAACATATGTATGGCTTCAGCATTAATGGCAAGCCTCTTGATCTAATCAACATGGATGTAGCTATTGCTAGATACCCAGAGTGGGCTGATCTGTTTAGCGGCGTAGACCTTGACGATGTTTGGGACGAAACTTCCGGTGGCTATCTTGGAGCGTCAGAGTACAACGAAGCTCTTTTCAATGGCGGCGGCGATTTTGTTATGCCTGACGCTGTCGTGGCCAATGCTTCGCGCCCCAAAGCAATCACTATGGTATCACCGCAACGATACGTAGTACTGCCATTGCCGGATGATGAAGAGACATATTCAGCACGTATGTGGCTGGCTTTAAAGCCGCTGCGTACTGCTACAGAGATTGATGAACAAGCTTTTAACGAGCTTGAAGACTTATTCGTTTGGGGCGCACTTGAGACACTGTTCTCGATGCCAGGAAAAGAATGGACTAACCCGGATTATGCCGTGCACTATGGCAATAAATTCCGTGAAGGTTATCTTGAAAAACGACGTCGTGCTAATATTGGACATGTTCGTGGGCCCATGAGCGCTCGCAGTGTTCGCTGGCTGTAAGGGAAAACTATGGGTATCCTATTTAAAAATAACGCAGAGAGTACGCTAGCCACGGCAATCAGTGCTTCTGATCTTGGTCTAGCTGTAGCTTCTGGAGAAGGTGCGCTATTCCCATCGCTATCTGGCGGTAACTATTTCTATATGACCATTGAGTCTGCGGGTGGCGCATATGAGATAGTTAAGGTTACGGCTCGTTCTAGCGACAGCATGACCATCGTTCGTGCACAGGAAGGTACAACTGCTCGTACGTTTACTGCTGGTGCAACCTGCGAACTCCGTATTACAAACCAAGGACTACTTGATAAGATTGCTGAAGGTGACCTTAGTGCTAATTCTGTCACCTTTGATAAACTAGAGACTGTAGCTGCGTCACGCATTTTAGGCTCAATTCTTGGTGGAGATGTGTCCGAACTTACAACTACACAAGCTCTTGATTTTGTTGGCTCAACTCGTGGACAAGTTTTATATCGCGGTGCATCTGCTTGGCTTCCGTTGGCTGTAGGTACAGCCGGCCAACTCTTACAGACGGGCGGCGCTGGTGCAGACCCATCTTGGGCAACAGGCATCCCAGTCACCGACGGCGATAAAGGCAGCATTACGGTTTCTAGTTCTGGTACTGTATGGACACTCGACGATGCCGCAGTTTCTCTCGCTAAGATGGCTAACCTTAGTCAGTACAGTTTGATTGGCCGCTCGTCATCTGGCTCCGGCGTACCACAAGCTATTACTACTAGCCAAGATGTTTACACGCTTTTAGGTTCATCCAGCTTATCTAATTTTCGCTCTAACCTTAACCTAGGCTCTATGGCTATCCAAACTGCTAGTGCTGTAGGAATTACCGGAGGTGAAGTTTATGGTCTTAGCGTATTGCAAGGTACGATTAAGGCATCTACCAACACAACCGGCACACTGGCCCTAGCGGATGGTGATTGCTCAGTCTTTATGACTGGCAACGTTACGCTTAATGGTGGCGTGTTCTCGGCACGACAAGCATTCCTGTTCTACGCTGGTGCTTCATCGCGAACGATTACACAAGGTAGTAGTATGACGCTTCGTCTCGGCGGCACCGCAACAACTGGTTCTCGTACGCTCGCAGCTTACACTGTGGCCGTGGGTCTTGTCGTTGATACCAACACAATCATTATTGCAGGGGCAGGGGTAACCTAATGTTTGGTGTAGTGTCCACGTTTATTAAACCATACCTCGGCTGGATCGTAGGCGCGGGTGTTGCCCTCGTCGTAGGTGCTTTTAGTTGGATGGCTGTAGACTTGGCCATGACCAAAAGCGCATTAGATAAAGCTGAGATCAAACTAGAAGCGGCCCAAGCTATTGTCGAAGCACAGACACGAGCCATTGAAGCTGTTGACCGAGTCGAAGAATATAGAACTGAAGTAAACCGTGCGCTTAGACGCTTTAACGCACAGATCATGGAGGCCGAAGGTGCAGACCAACAAGTTCCGCCCGCTGTTGCTCGCGTTTGGGCTAATGGCATTGACAGCCTGCGCGCATCAGAGCTCGATAGTAATTCCGGAGCACCTGAAAACGTGCCAGCGCCCTGAGCGCCCGGAAGTAGAAGGCATCACCGTTGGTGAAGCCCTTAGCTTTTCGCAGCAACAGGAAGCCGCACTGAACGTTTGTCAACAACAACTAACCGAAGTATCTGGATTGATTGAACAATAATGCCGGGACTTAAACTAAACCAGTTCAAGGGCGTAGCCCCTAAGATCGCACCAGAACATCTGGCTGAAGGCATGGCGCAGACTGCGCGTAATGCTAAGCTAGACTCTGGCGATATCATTCCTTACCCCGAGCCGCTAGTTGTGGGTTCTTCGGGACGTACAGGTGTGACTCAGACTATCTACCCATTGGTCAACCCGGATACAGACGCTCTTGTGTGGATGTCCTGGGCCGATCCTGTGGATGTCGCAACGCCTGCCTTCGAACCGGTCGTTACGGAACAACGCTTCTACTACACTGGCGACGGTGTGCCTAAGGTGACGACGTACGATCTTGCTACGTCTGCTGCCGCTCCGTATCCAGCTGACTACTATCAGCTAGGCCTTCCGCTTCCAGAAACCGAAGTTACTACAACAGCTACTACATATACAGCACGTGGCATTATTAGTGTTGCCCGCGACTCCGGTGGCATTGTTACCTTTGAAACGTCTACGCCTCATGACCTTAAGAACGGCATGGTTGTAGCAACTAAGGGCTTCACGTTCTATGCCGCTAGTTATTCACGTTCAGGCACAACTGTAACAGTTACACTAAATAATCATGGTATCGTAAATGGCAGCACAGTGTTCCTTACTATTACTTCAGGCGATGCAACTAGCGGAGCCTATACAGTTTCTGCTGCCACGACTAACACATTTACCTATACTGAGACAGAGTCAGGTGCTACCAGCGGTAACCTTAAGATTGACACCCGCAGCTTTAACACAACGGGTTCAGAAGTTATTGTCGTAGATGACACTACGTTCAAGCTGTTCATGCCCGGCTTTGAGCAAGCAGAATACAGTGTGACCGGTGCGATGCTCGAACTCGCTGGTCAGACCTACGCGCGCACGTATGTGTACACGTGGCACACTCCTTGGGGTGAAGAGTCAGTTGCAAGTGATCCGTCGGATGATCTGGTCATCAAAGAAGGTCAGGTCGTTACAGTTACAAATCTGCCGACGGCACCCCCTCTTATTCCCACGAAGAATTTTATTCGTGGTGTCAAGCTTTACCGCACCCTCGCGGGCCTGCGTGAGACAGACTTCTATCTCCTTCGCACGCTATGGTTCCCACAGAATACGCAACTCGTTGAACGAGTGGGTGATGTTGTTACTGTCACATTGCAGAACCCACATAACTTTCTTGTTGATGATCGTTTCAAACTTACAGGCTGCACGAATGCATCCATTGATATTACAGGCGGTATCGTTACTGCCGTGACGGATGCTTATACCTTTTCATTCATATCTGCCGGTATTGCTGTTGCTAGTACAACCGACACAACTGGTGTTATGTACCACGACGTGTGCGAAGATCAGGATAATGATGATGCTAGGTATTGGGGTGATGGCGGTGACTTCAGTTTCCTTGACGACTTCAATTCAAAGAAACTAACAGACAACTTGGTGTCCGATGAATGGATTGCTCCGCCTGAAGAACTTGAAGGACTTACCGTCATCCAGAATAACATACTGGCAGGATTTGTCCGAAATTCATTGTATCTCACCGAGCCCGACCAACCTCACGCTTGGCCAGAAGCTTATATCAAAGTTCTCGATGTTAACATCGTGGCTATCCGAGCGCTTAGCGGCATTGGTGCGGTTATTCTAACCGAGAAGAACCCTTATCTACTTACTGGTTCCGATCCAGCTAACATGACACTGCAGAAGGTTGACACCCTGTACCCGTGCGTATCCGCCCGTGGTGCTGTGTCCATGAACTTTGGTGTCTTGTACCCCACGTACGAAGGCTTGGCTCTGTTCGCCCCCTCAGGCGGCGCACGCCTAGCTACAGCAGCAGTCTATGGTGCTGATACCTGGGTTGCTGACTACGACCCAACCAGCATCGTTGGTGTGTACTATGACAATACTTACTTCGCAGCCCATACAGATGGTTCGTTTGTTTACATGTACGGCCCAGAAGATGGTGGCTCGTTTGTCAACTGCGACACAGCCTTTACAGCTGCGTACAATGATGCTAAGAATGGCAATGTTTATCTAGCTATCGGTACAGCGGGCGACATCTACCAGTGGGATAATCCCACACAGCCACTTCAAACCGCAGAGTGGAAGTCGAAGAAGTACACCACAGCGGACTACTCCAACATTGGTGCGGTGCGAGTTAAAGCTGACTACACTGATACCCCAGACATTAACTTCACACTTTGGGCTAATGGTGTCCAGCTTTATTCCAATCCTGTATACAATGAAGAAGTTTTTCGCTTGCCACGCGGCTACAGAAGTGATACATTCGAATTCAAGATTACAGGCGACGCGCGTATTCGGTCTATCCATCTGGGCCAGACGCCTCTGTCGCTTAAGGAAGTCTAATGGCTAAGAAGCTTAACGTACCTAATATTCTAGGATTAGACACGGGGCAAACGTCACCGGGTGTGCTTGTTTATTTACAGGCTGTGCAAGATGCACTGAATACAGTGGACGATAAGACTCTGTATAGAGACGCAGTAACAGTTACTGCACCGAACCCTACTATTCGTGCAAAGACAGCCCAAGGTCAGACTTTTTCTGTCACCGGCACCAACCTTGCATCAGGTGATGATTACATTACTCTAGTACAAAACTTCCAAGCGTTGCTTGAAAGCCATATCAAACTCAGCGACGCGTTCGCTACATTAGTCGAACAAATTAAAGGTAACTAAGAATGTCGACTCCATTCTCTCTATTTGATCCGAACTCGCCGCAGCTGCAAGCGTACGTAGCGCGCAACCCTACCGGGTTCTTTGCGTCCATCTTTGGCAACCAGTCCCGCCCGAGCGACCCGAACATCGGTTCTAACAATGGCGGCGTTGCAATCGGTAGCAACGGCAACACGCCGACGACTCAGGTTGGCGGACCCAACATGAACCCAGGTGGCTCGAACAACGCTGACGGTTTCTCCGGTGTACCGACGGGTGCGCCGCGCGCCTTCGCGAGCGATCTGCCTGCTCGGCACCAAGCAGACCCAGGAATGTACCGGTACAGTAATGCTATGGTTGGCCAGAGGGGCTTCCGTCGTAATCCAGGAGAGAACCACTCTGTGGCACAGAATACAGGCATGACACAAGAGCCTACTAGCTTCGCAGCTGGCGGCATGATGACTGAAGACGGCGGCGCTATGCGTCCAGGCCAGTCGATGCCTCCAAGCGCAGGCACCGGCAGAACACTGCCATCCGCTCGCTTTAATGTTCAGCCTCAGGAACCGCAGCTTGGTGCTGCAGGTCCGCCAAAGATGTCGAGCCAACAGATTGAACAAGAAGTGCAGAACTTCATGAAGGCTCAGCCACAAGAGGTTCAGAAAATCCAACAAGTTATTACCCTTGCTATGCAGACGGGTGAGTTGACTATAGATGAACTTAACCAAGCAGTACAGCTTGCTAAGGTTGCTTTGGCTAACCCAGCTTCGTACCCACAAATTCGGCAGTTCGCTATTCAGAACGGTCTTGGTACTGAGCAAGACCTGCCAGAAGAAATGGACCAAGGTCTGCTGTATGCTTTGATCCTCGCAGGCAAAGCCATGCAACAAGCTGGCTCACGCGCAGACGTGCCCACTTCAGGTAATGCTATGGCTGGTCAAGGTCCAGCACCTACCGGCCCTAAGGGCGGCATCTTACCAGAGTATTCTAAAGGTGGCAAAACAGGAAGCAAAGCACATATTGCAAAACTTCATCCAAGAGAGTATGTTATTCCTGAAGAAGCTGTATTGTTTTACGGTACGGATAAATTTGCTAAGATGATTGAAAAAGCAAGGAACCCAGATGGAAACGAACAACAGTAAACCTTTGATGCTTTCCACTCAGGAACTGCTTGTAGCCTACTGGCCGCAGGTAGAACCTTTGCTTGCTAGCGCACCTATCTCCGAGGAATTCCCACCCGAGGCTATTTATAGGGCTGTGCTGGCAGGACAGATGTTTATGTTCGCCTTCGTAAAAGAGACAGATGTTGAAATGGTACTAGTGTTCTCGGCGACCCCGTCGGAAACACTTCCTGTTATGACCGTGATCGCTGTCGCAGGTAAGAATTTGAAAGCCATCGCCGATGAGTACTGGGAGTACTTCAAGGGATGGTGCATTATGAATGGAGCACGAGCTATTGACGCATACGTGCCAGATCGTATGGTAAAGTATGTTGAAACTTTAGGGCTCCAAAAGGAAACGGTCCATGTCAGGCTACGCCTCTAATATTTATTATATCGACGACTACCAAGTCGAACTCGGGGAAGAGTCCGCTGGTAAAATTGGCAAAGTAATCGGGGTTATAGCAGCTATTGTTATTCCGTTTGCCGCTCCTGCCATTTTCGGAGCTATTGCTGCTAGTGGTGCACTAGGCGCTGGTATTGCAGCTGCCGCATCTTCTGGTGGTTTCCTCGGTGCAGTGACAGGTATTGTTGGTTCTGCTGTTACCGGTGGTATCATTAATGCTGGCGTCGCTCTTGCAACCGGTGGCAATATAGGACAAGCATTTGGTCAAGGTGCTCTTAGCGGTGGCCTTGGCGGCCTTGGCAGAGGCCTCGGTGCCCTCAATGGTGCCAGTGCTGCAGGACAAGCAGGAGCCGTAGTTAAAGGCGGGTCCGCTTTGCTTCCATCAGCAGGTACCGTTGGTACAGGTGGCTTAGGTAGTGTTGCCGCTGGAAGCGCAGCAATCACACAAAGTGCAGCGACACTATCGCAAGGTGCTGTTGCAGGTGGCTCACAAATTATGAGTCAACTCGGCAACATCTTCTCCGGCAATGGTATCAACCAGATCGGTAGAGCACTTACTAACGCTATCGTAAATGGTGAAAGCCAAGAACGTATTGATGCTCTCGCTGCACAACAACGTGCTGCACTACAAACGCTCAGTGCTCAAGAACAAGCTGCCTACAGCCAGCGTATGCAAGCGGCTCAGCAAATTCTAGCTGATGCTGATCGTATGGACCCAGCATGGCAAGCTCGTGTACGTATGGCCGATGTTGCAGGTATGGAAGCTAACCAACACCGCCAAGCAATGCGCAACATTGCAACTCGCCAAGGTGGCTCTCTTGACGCAGGCCAACGCAAAGCTTACGAACGCGGCAGTGCACTACACACTGCTCGCTCGAAGGCACTTGTTTATAACCGAGGCTTTACTGAAGCTCAGACTGCACAGAACCAAGTTCGTGCGCAAGGTGCAGGTCTTAGTACCGGACCTAACTTTGCTCCGTGGCAAGCAGGCGTAGAACTGGATGCCGGTGTGGAACGTGCAACGCAAGCAAACCAACAAAGTACTTGGGGCGGCTTTACTGATGCCATCTTTGGTACCCGTACACCTGCACAAGCACCTTCACCTGATCCGTCAGTGCCAGAAGATGATGAAGAACAAGCTGGTATCTTTACCTGGGGACGCGACTAATGGTTGATTTTCTTGGACCTGGACAAGCTGGCATCTATGATGATGCCAGAATTGCCAATCAATATGCACGTGAGTCCGACGAAGCAGCAGATGCTCGTTGGACAGCCAGAGAAAGACGTGCTCGCTACGACGAAGCTAACCGACTGAACCGTCGTATTAGCGCAGAAGATGCAGCAGCATACCAGCAGCAAGCCGGTCTGTTCACAAGCATGGACGATGAACTGGCTGGTACCACTCGTCGTAGTAGGGCTCCTGTTGCAATGCCTACAAGCGCTGCGGCTCCAACCAATCGACAATCGGTAGCGGCTCCGGCTCCTAGCCAGTCAACTAATAGTAGGGCAACCCCACCTATTGTTGAGCCTAGGCGAGACCTTGAAGCTCCGATTGAACAGCGACAATACTCACGTGAAGAACTTCGTAACAATCCTATGTTAGCTGGTCGTATCCAAAATGCTGCTGATCGTGGTGAAATTGTTCTCGGTAATCTCGTCGGTGGTAACCTTATGGTTTACCCACGTACAGGCAGCCCGCGAGGACAGCCACACATTGGTCCTGTTTATTTCCCTCGCGGCTTTGGTTTAGGTATTGACCCACGCTGGACCGCTGGACACTTTGGTATGCGCCCACTTCCACGTCGACAACTTGGTGAAACAGATGCTACTGTTGATCCTATGGCCGACATTAGGTCGTATCCTGAAAACCGAGGCGAAGTACCCGAAGTTACTTCAGAAGTCGGCTTGTCTGATGTTGTCAACCAAGTTGGTTCTACTACCCCAACTTCAGCACGTACTACCGGTACAGCTGGTGTTGCAACTCCAGGTCAAGACCCCATTTATGAACAGTGGAATGATACTAGCCGTTCAATGGAACAGTCGCCTGAGATGCGGCTTATCGAAGCTACAATCCAGAATGGTATTCGTCGCGCTCAGACGTATGCTCAACATGGTCGTGCTGATCTTGCAGACGAAGCATTCACTGGCGCAGTCGAACGACAACTGGCTTATTTCCAAATGGGGAATATGGCTATGCTGCGCTCTGCCGCAAGCGGCAATCTATCAGCTGCTGAAGCTTTGATTGCTCGTGCTAATAGCTATCCGCGTGATGCTGTTCAGCTTGCACCGGTCGAGGGCACAGATCGTGTCGCTCTACAAATCCAAGGTGAAGACGGCTCGTGGGCTTCAGCCAGCTCAATGACTCGTCCGCAGTTGTTTAATAGTTTGCGTGCGTATGCTGACGCTGCAGGTGCTGCAGCCGATGCTGAGTCTCAACAAGCTATTCAGATTGCAATGATGAATAACGAGCGTTATCTTGCTATTGCTGATATGGAACAACGAACTGCTGTTATGCGTATCTTGCATGAGACAGGTCGTGCTGAACTGGCGCAACGAGTCGAACTGCAAATTGCACGCGGCCAAGCTCGCATGTATATGAACTCAGAAACTGGTGGAGCCTATATCACTTATATGGATGACCAAGGTAATCCAGCGTATGCGTACACCAGTATGGAAGATGTTCCTACACCGGGCACTAACGGGAACGAAACCGTTGAGATGCCTGTGATGCGTAACATTACAAGTATGAATGGCGTGAGACCTAACCAATGAACGAGTTCGTAACACAGCACGCTCCTGACATTGCGCTGCCACCTCGTGGACAATGGGTCACACCTGAACCACAAGGCGGCATCACGCCACCGGAAAATCTGTACGGCACAGATGGCACACCTCTTAACTACATCCAAGATCAAGGTGGACCTCGTCAGTTCTTTGCACCTAATGCAACAACGCCTACTGTAGCTCCAGGTGCTGCACCTGTTGCGGCTCGCACCTCAGCAACACCGACACCTATTCAAGGAATTCGCGGAATGCAAGAACCTCAAACGTCGAGGTTTTCCATTTCAGCTGCACCTACTCCAACGGGTGTGGTAGAACCACAAAATCTACTGCGTCGTGTTCCTACGCGTACGCAACCTCCGGCAGGTAGTCCTCGGGCTTCTGCTGTAGAGGGTAGACAAGGAACCATGCGGAGAGAAGAACCTCAGGGCACTTCTTTCCCAGGTATTCTAGAAGAGATGGGACTTAACCTCCCAGGCTCCCTAGGATCAACACCAGCGCCAAGAGAGTCGAACAACGAAGCAATTCGTAACTATTCACGTTCGCAAGGTTCGGGCGCGGTAACGTTGGAGGACGTTCTGAGATCGCTCAATTTTGATTTTTCAGGTCTTCCGGGTCCACGTCGACGCTTTGATAGTCCTAACCAGACACCTACCAATCGAGGCCCGAGTGCAAGTGTTCGTATCCCGGATGACGTATATCTACCTACGGCTGACCCACGTGCCGACTTTGGCGCAACAGGTCAAGTAACTCGTACTTCATCAAGAGGTCCTGCTCAATGGGACGGACGTGCTGAAGAGATCGCTACTGCTCTTAGGAATGGTGTAAATGGAAGAAGGGTTCGAGTAACAAGCGTAACACGTACAGGTAATGCCCGAGCAAGAGGCCACCCTGCAGGCAATTCAATTGATATTGATCCTGCAGATTTAGAGACTGCACGTGAAATTATTTCTAGACAATACCCCGGAATGCCTGTAGAATACATTCCTATCAGACGAGGCCAAGACCTCGGTAACGGGGTACGAGCGACTGGTGACCACATACATATTGACATTGGGTCCGTCGCCAACTAATTTAAAGAGGAAATCATATGCCTAACCCACTCGAATTTAGCAGTGGTCCACTTACAAATGATGATCGTAGGCTGGCTAATTCATCTCCTCTAGAGTTCTCAAGTTCACCCGCAGGCTTAGACCTTGCGGGTGAACGTCCTTCACCGAGCGGGCTTCGCCCACCTCAGCTGGACATGAGCCAGTTCACTATTGGTGCAGCTAATCAACAGCTGCAGCAGCTGAACAACACGCCGTTGTTTGCGCCAAGACCGACTGGTCCTGAAGCTCCCATGTATTACAGTCCGTCAACGGGCGACATGGTGATCAACGGCTACACGTTTAACCAACGTAATGCTTCACGTGCTCTCGCATCCCGAGAGGCGGCTAATCAACCACGTCAACAGTTCACTCTGCCTGATACGGCAAACGATTGGCGTGAGCTTTCTCGTTCTGAGTACGACAGCTATATCAATAGCATCGAGAACCCGACCTATGGCCGTCGCATGAGCGAAGCCTGGGAACATGCATGGCGCGGTGTGGCTGACGTTGGTGTTGGCGCTATCTCTGCTGTGGATGAAACAGATGGTCAACTCGACAACGAGTGGGCTGCACGTACTCGTGCTGACATTCTTCAAGGCTATGAAAATAACGCACCATTCATGATGCAGATGCGTGACGTCAGTAATGTTGACGAAGCGCTTACCTATACTTCACAGATGCTTATCCAAGGTGTGCCGTGGCTGATTGAAACCATTGCTACTATGGCTGCCGGTGGCGTCATCGGTGGTATGGTGTCAGGTGGCGTAGGCGCACCAGCTGGCGCAGTCGAAGCGTTCGTTGCTAAGGAAGGTTTGCGTCAGGCTACCCGCCAAATCCTGCAACGTAATCTTACTCGCGGTGCTACAGCGTTTCGTGAAGCTGTAGAAAGTGCAGGCGGAGCTAGCGTTTCTCGTCAAGCTGTCGCACAACAAGCTGTACGTAATGGCACAGCATCTGCTGATGATGTCAATCGCTTCTTTGACTTCGCTGAACGCGCTTATCATAACTCTTCTCGTGCAGCCGGTGGTTCAGGTATCGGTGGTTTCGGTGGAGCCGGGTCCATAGTCGGTGCAGGTGCCAGCAACTACATGACTGGTGTCGGTGATATCCGCAACACAGTTGCAGATGCAGGTGCTGATCCAGCTTCCGCTGATGCTATCGCAAACATTTGGGGCATGGCTATTCCGTATGCTCTCGTCGAGACTGCAGGTGATCTGCTCTTGACGCAACCACTGACGCGTGCTCTTTCCGGTACGCCTAGCGGTATTGCAAGCGCTGCCGGTCCTCTACGTCAACGTGCAGTTAGCACTCTTCGTGGTGGCGGACTCAATGCCGTTGCTGAAGGTGCACAAGAAAGTGCACAGTACGTCATCGGCCAACAAGCTGTTGCTGGTGCCACTGGTAACCCGATTGATATCGAGCCTATTGACTTGATGGAAGCAGGTGTTGCTGGTGCTATTGGTGGCTTCGGCGTCGGTGCTCTTACCGGTGTCCTTGATCCCACAAACCGCGACCCTAATCGTCTTGGCTTTCCGCCTCCGCGTATTGATCAACCCACCAATACTGGCCCTAATAACCCGATGATACCGGGTGTTCTTCGCACTGAAGAAACGGGCTTGCGTGACTATGCACGTGAAGACCTTGGCGAAGAAGAAGCCATGATGCGTGATTACGCACGCGAAGGCATGGGTCCCGAAGAACAACTCATGCGCAACAATGCGCTGCAAGACAATGGTGAGTACCAGATTACTGGTACTCCTGCCACTCGTAACCAACTCACACCGCAAGAAGTTGCACAACTGCAAGAACTTGCAGTGTCAGGTACACCTGAGCAACGTGAAGCTGCAACCCGTGCGCTTGCTGCGTTCTCTGGTAGCAATGATGTTGATATTGACGCAGCTGCTCGTGCTACTGCTGGACAGAACCGTGGTGTATTGCCGCCGCAAGATGGTCCACGCTATGGCCCTGAGTTGTACAACGAAGGTAATGCTGAACAGCTTACTGGCATCCTAGATCAAGTTGCGTCTAACTCTCAGCCGATGGATATGTATAATTATCCAGGTCAACTGAATACTAATCCAGCTGATCCTACTGAGTTTGAAAACCTCAACCTACCGCCTGAGATCATTGAGCAACTCACTCAAGTGCGGGATGAGCCGGGCATTACTGATCCTAACAGTGCTGAGTTTCAGGAGAAGTATCCTGAGCTTACGCGGTATCTTGTAGAGAACCAACGCCAAAATAACCCGTCAGCGGCGGCACAGTTTCCCAACCCAGACCTTGCCCCAATTGATCCTACCGTAGAACGAGGAACGTACCAACCGCCAGCGCAAGACGACAATCCAATTATGTCGGATGGCCTGCGTAAGTATGGCGAGCACCGTCTGCGTCGTAAGCCTGCTGATCTAAGTTTGATTGAAGAAGCTAAGAAGAAAGCTAAGGCTCAAGCTGAAGCTAAAAAGATTGAAGCTGAGAAAGCTGCTAAGCGTGAAGCTGCAGCTGCCGTGCGCAAAGAAGAAGCTCCGGCTAAGAAAGCCGCCAAGCAGGCTGAAGCTGACGTAAAGATACGTGAGATGGCCAACCGCACTGAGGCAGATAAGGATACCAAGTATCCTGACGACACTCCTATGTCGGATGCCGAGACTGCATTCATGGCTGAAAAAAGCTTAGCTCGCCGCATCATTGATCGCTCCAAAGAACTACAAAAAGATGGTATGTCCGAAGCAGATGCTACTAAGCAAGCTGCCCAAGAAGTTATTGCACAGCGCGATGCCCTTCGTAGTAAGGGTGTGACTGAGCAGCCGAAGATTAATAAGCTCAAGGCAAAGAAGGAAGTTAAAGATGCAGTTCCAGAGCCTAGCCCAGAAAGAGTTTCTAAGGAAGAACAACCCCGAGTTGTTCCAGAAGCTGGACGCAGCGACACCAAGCGAGACAGTGCTCCCGCTGAAAAGCCCGACGCCCCAAGGACTGAAGAAGTTCAAGAACCTGTACTGACTCCGCTTCAGAAGACGTTGCATAAGCAACTTCTTAAAGCTACTGCCGAAGACAGCAAACTGAAGCGCAAGGAAGTCAACGCACGTCAGAAAGCATCTGGTGTTCTAACCAAGTTTGACACTACCAAGAACCCTCAGAAGTGGCTGTTCGTAGACGGTAAGAAGGTTGATCGTGCTGATGTAGTCGCTCTCATTAAATGGTTGGACTATCAAAAGCAGAATACAGGTTCAGATCAAGCGAAGCTTGCTAGGTTCGATGAGGCCATCCGTAAAGCGTGGAGAGAAAACAGAGCTAACCCCAAAGACTTCGCTGAGTGGGTGACATCTAAGTACAACATTGACGAAGCTCGTCAGTGGCTGGCTTCTGACATGCCTGATGCAGTCCCTGCTGTCCGTGGTCCGACTAAGGCTGCACTCGAAGCCTTTGATAAAGGCAACGACAAGTTTGTTAAAGCTGTAAGTGACAACGGTCCGTCAAACCCGACGACAGAAGAAGTTGAACTCTCCAGCAAGCGTTGGCTTCACGGCTCGCCCGACTCAAACATCAAAAAGATCAAGCCAACAGGTGTAGGCCAGCTCGTGTACATCACTCGCCGTGGTAACATCGCCTCTAGTTATGCTACTAAGAATGAGAAAAGTCTTGGTATCTTAAAGCCTAACAATCCTACAGTATATCCACTTCGTATCAACGGCATACTCAAAGTCTACCATTCATGGGATGCTGTTGATGCTTCTAAGGCAAAAAAGGATGGCTATGTAGGGTGGACTGTTATTACTAAAGATGATCCAATTGGTGCCACTGGCGCTGTGTTCTCAGCCGATGCTTTGTCACCATGGTTCCAAACAGACGATAAATTTATTGCTGCTCGTGGTGCACGTGAAGTATCGCCGGGCCGTCCGCCTACGGCTGCGACGTTTGTTCTTCGTCGTGTGCTTAAGCAAGACCCGAACTTCACGTTCCGTTCGATCCATCCGGCTACACGTGCACGGTCCATGGCTGTGTTCGAAGAGATCAAAGCCGCTCAGATCAGAGCCGGTGAAGAAGTATTCACAACAGTTACTCAGGCTGTGAATAGTTTGAGTAATCTCAAAAAGAATTTGGCCAAGGATGACGACGGTAAAGTTATCGTAGCTACGACTGGTGACTATGACGGACCAAAACCGACAGGACCTAGCATTCGCTTTAAAGATGCCAAGAAACTGGTTCGTCAAATCCAGGCTAGGATTTTCAAAGACTCGAAGTTCAACAGTGTTCATGCGTTTGAAAACATAGATGACATGATTGCACGTGGTGCATCTGAAACATTGATCATGCCTAACGGTGCTGAGATTACTTTTGAGCGCTGGATACAAGGTATGGCTGCTCGCCATAGGAATGAAGTCCCTGGTGATGCATTGCTGACAGATGCAGAAATTATTAAGAAAAAGCTAGGTGTGTTCCGTGCCGGTGTGTTGCCATACTTTGACGCGCTCGTTATATTCTATGATGAGTTCAAGACAGGCACACGTCGTGAGTTCATGGAAGTTCTTGAGCACGAGTACATCGTTCACAAAGGACTTCGTGTTATCTTTGCTAACGACCAAGAACGAGAAATCTTCTTGACCAGCTTTGGTCGCATCCCTGGTGTTGAAGAGAAACGACTTGAGTTCATTGCTTACTACACTGGCTATGCTCACGAGAGTAGACTAGAACAACTCGAAGAAATGCTGGCGTTCCATGCTATGGAAGGCCCCCTTGCGCTTGAGAAACTGCTGACCGCACCAGAAGGTATGGACCCAGACACTCGCAAGACTCTGTGGGAAAGCTTCAAAGAAATGGTCATGCGCTGGCTTAAAGAAGTGTTTGAAGTCACATCGCCTGTTGACAAGGCCATGGACGAATTCATTTCTAATCTGCGCCAACACGCCATCATGGGCACAAGCGGTAACTTTAACTTCATTGCATACAAACATGCAATGGGTGCCACGCCTGAACAGGTTGCAGAATTTGAGCGCGAGGTAATTGCCGACGGTAAGATTATCAAGGCTGCATCCGAACCAACTGCTGAAGCTACCATCGAATTGCTGGCAGGTACACAGACTAATCCACGTCGCCCGTATGAACCGACCAATGCGTATGATGATCTCATCAAAACGTTCAAGTCTAACTTGCCGTTGATGGAGAAGCTTAAGGAAGCGGGCTCTCGCAACATCGGTACGTCCATTAAAGAAGGATTGAAGAAGGTTGCGCACAACCTTGTGACCATGGACCAGATGGCCTTGGAGAGCAAGCTCATCGAAAAGATGCTTGAGATTATGGATAACACCATTAAGGTGGCACGTAATATCATGCAGACCCGCCAAGATGCACGTGGCTATGCACACAAGTCTGCTAAGACTGCGTTCTATCGTAAGATATGGGGTGATAAAGAACCGGGTTCAACCGATGAAGAACTCGATGCATACAACCGCATGGCCATTGTTGCTACCAACCATCTCTTGTCTCAGCTGAGTGACTCGATCATTCGGACAGCACCCCGCTTACTTGAGCGCCACCCTGATGGTACCTACACTGTCAACCGCTTTGTCTTTGAAGGTCTGCTGAAGGAAGGCACGCTTACCAAGCAGCAATTCTTGGACGGTGTTGAACAGTTCAGTGTTGATAAGGACGGCGAAGTTACTTCTAACGGAGTGGCTAAGCTCCCGAAAGAAATGATTGAGCTTGCGTATGATAAAATCTATGTGCCGGAAACGCGCCACATGGCTGAGTCAGCACTGCAAGTTCTCGATAGTTCAACCAAGATGCTCTCGCGGAAAAATGCTGAAGGTGTTCGTGAACTGATCCGTGACAGCGAGTTCAACCCTGCTGATCAAGCATTCGTTGATGAAGCTTTGCAGCGCATGTTCAAGCTCTATGCGGACATTGCATTCGAGGATTACACAACCAAGAACCGTACAGCAAAAGCTAACCAGCAAGACAAGGCACGCAGTGTCTTGGTCGAACTGATGCGCACGTTCCATGAACCACTCAAGGTCGCAGACTGGACAGATAAAACTGCCAAGCGTCCTGAAAAGGGACCACGCAACGCTAACGATGCTTTCAAGTGGCGTGAACAAGACGCCCCGGAAAAGGATGTGGCGAAATACAAGGATCAGATTGCTTGGTTCTTGCAGCCTGATCCGACGGGTAACCCGAGCCGACTGGATCGTATCAGCAAACTAGGTGTCTCCGTTGAACGTCAGTACGATATGCTTGGTGTATTCCAAAGCTTGCTCAACGCTGAAGCAATGGCACACGAAGAAGAGAACGCGGTTATCCAATCTATCATGGGTGGCTACGTCGAAATGACCCGTAAGGGTCAATGGCGTGTGGCTGTTGAAGTGTTCGAAGCAGACGGTAAGACACGGGCAAACGTGCCTGCACATCTTCATGCTGTGCTACCTGTTACCTATGCTGAGTCACAGCGTGAAGCTATTGCCATGCAGGCTGATATCCACGAACAACTTAAGGGCACTCACAAGATCATCGAAGATGGTGAAGAGAAACTCATCACCTTTGACGTGTCCATGAGTAGGGCTCCAGGTACTAAGACAATGTCTGATGCACCGAAGATCAAAGAGTTCTTGAACGTTGTGAAACTGGTTCCCGGTTTGGATGCCAAGATCAACGTTGAAGACATGGCACGTATTGCTAACCTGATTGAAAGCTCAGCTAAGCGTAAGCGCTTCGGGTTGCAACGTGCAGGTACTCCAGGTGCAGACCTTGATATCATTGGCAACAACAACGAAACCATGACTCGTCGTGCTTGGCAGGCTGCTAAGCTGCAAGAAGCATGGATGCTCGACAGCGTGCTGACAGATAACAAGAACAGGTTCGGCGACTGGGATCACCTTGCTAAACTGCAACGCAACTTCGACATCGCTAACCGTGGTGCACCTGAAGGACAACCAGTTCCTATTACGTTCGTTCGTAGTAATGAAGCGGTCATCGTGGCAGAACTTGAACTGTTGCGATACGCTAACCAGCTACGCCACATGGCTCGTCACTCGCTCAAGCGTCCGACCGTTAACGTTCGTACTACTAAAGGTGAGAAGAAGCTGAAGATTGTTGGTGAGGCTGAAGTCCACATCGAGCACGCACAAGCGCTGCAAGAAAGTCTTGAGAAGAACGAGCTTGAACTTAACCTGAACGATCTGATCTCTAAGACAGGGCCGCTCCGTCAGATGGGCGTCGTCATGCAACTCGGCACAATCGCTGCCGGTATCATGAACATGTTCACCCCGCTGACCCACTTGCCTTGGGTTCTCATGGCTCGCCATGGTGACACAGGTTATGGTGAAGCGTTCACGTTTGCGGAAGTTATCCAAGAGATTATCCTAGCTGCTGCACAGGTCATGCCATTCTGGAAGGGACTGACAGATACGATCCAGCTGAAAGCAATGCTTGATGCTGCCAGAGAAGGTAACAACACAACAGGCTTAACTCTTAATGAGCTTGAGTTCTTGTACGAAGAAACGCTAAATGGTAATCTTACACCACAACAGACGTACTCCATGACTGGTGGTACTGAGAGTAGCATTCGCAACCTACTGGTACGAAACCTCTCAGAGCTTCTGCTTAAGCCGTTCTCTGCAATGGAAGCAGCTACTCGTCGTGTTGCCGCTATCTCTACGTATCGTCTGGCTAAGCAACGCTACATCAAAGCTGGTGTATCAGAAGCAGCACTCAACGATG
>CAYXHD010000003.1:3985-23544 GCA_964464915.1 uncultured Candidatus Saccharibacteria bacterium | reverse complement strand
ATGCAAGCGCTCTACCAGCTGAGCTAATGCCCCGTGTGCCGGCAATCTTGTGACCGCCAAGCGTCAATGTAACGAAGATTATCTTAGCAGATTTATAGGGTTAACTCAAGATGGCTATTTAGCGGACTGGGTCAGGGTGTAGGTTGCGGCCGTACCATTGCCAGCTAGGTCAGTAGCGGTAACCGTTAAGCTATATTTAGCATTTGGGATGTCGGCTCCTGCAGTAACTGTCCAGGTACCATCAGCGGCTACCGTAGCTTTATAGCTAAGTGTCTCACTAAAGGCCACGGTAACGGTTGTGCCGGCTTCAGATGTTCCAGTAACAACTGGTTTTACAACGGTAGAGGTAATGGTCTTTCCGGCCACAGCCTTGCCGTTAAAGGTCTTTATGAGTGCGGCTTCTGGAGCAGTACGGTCAATGGTAAAGTCGGCCGTTTTGCCCGCATCTTCAGCGGTGTTATAGGCGACCCATGGACCATTGCTGGTGCCGTCACTTAAACGGCCGCGCCAGTGGTAGCTACCGGGCTCGTAATCGGTCACAGTCAGCTTAAGCGGGTCAGCCTCATCAGGAACGGCAATGGTTGCCTCGGTTGGTGTGCCAGTAAAGTCGGTGCCAAGGGGTTGGATCTCAATCTCGAGCGTAAGGCCTTGTGGTGCATCAGCTGGTGCCTGGCCACTAAATATCAAGACACTGGCGTTAGTTTGCGAGCCAGCAGTTAAATCGGCCTTATCAGTAGCCTGGGTAAGAGCTTCGGGGCTTAGTTGATCAACCGAGAGGATTGCAGCCGGAGTGGTGGTCTCGGCTACATTAGGTTTAACCAAGAAGGTATATGCCGCAAATCCGACCGCTCCGAGCAATAGCAGACCGACTATCAAGAAGAGCATGGTCTTTTTACGACTCTTATGGGGCGTGCTGGCCGCTATAACCGTCTGACCAGTAGCTGCCACAACCGGCTGAGCACCGTCGTCTAGCCGAGTCATGGCCTGATCAGTAACCGGTGGAGTTGGGGTTGGTGCAACCGGCTCCGGTACCACTTCTAGCGGATCAGCCTCGGTAACTGGCTCAAACAATGGATCGCTCTCTACGGGAACTGGATCCGGAACTGGAGCGGGATCCGGAACTGCAACTGGCTCTGGCGCAACACTCACTGGTACGGCAGTTGGCTGGGCAGTGACTACCGGTGCGGGCTCGGGTACAGGTGTTGGCGTGGGCGCAGGCACTGCAACGGGAGCTGGAGAGACTACAGGAATAGGCGTAGGCTCAGGAGTAACTACTGGCGCAGGAGTTACAACTGGCTGCTCAGTAATTTCTGGCATGATCAGTCCATTATCCGGCTGTTGAGGCGAAGGCGTGGGGGTATTTGGGTCCATAAATAAAGGCCGTGTTTATCTCACTTATCATAACGCTTATGATTATTTGAGGCAACCCATGATCAAGTCTCCAGACTGTCCATACGAGTCTCAAGTTTGTCCATGCGAGATTCCAGCCGGCGTAAGCGCACCGTGTGATCGTTAAGAATGTCTTTAACAATCTGCACTTGCTTCTCGACCTCGTCCATTCGTTTCTCGAGCTTTATAACCCTATCACGGGTATCATGCAAAAGCTCCAGCATGACATCGAGCTTGCGATCGATCATCTCATTAGTGACTGCTCGCTCATTCCATTTCTTGTTTTCTTTGATTTCAGCCATAATTTGCTCACCTAACTCCTCTAACTTAGTTTTGCTCATCGTCATATCTCCCTTCTCTGTATATATCAATAATAAATAAGCATTATTAAATAATTCTTAAATCTAGCGTGTTTGGGCAAAATATATGTTGTAATAATTACAATTACGCGGATTGGTTATAAATGGTGGAGCCGGGGGGACTCAAACCCCCTACCTCTGCAATGCGAATGCAGCGCTCTATCAGATGAGCTACGGCCCCATGGACCTAGATATTATAACAGGTTACTCGCCGCGGTTACGCGGGTCTTTAGCCTCGTCCTCTAGGCGCTGTAGTAACTCCTGCTGGTCTTTGTCGTAATCATCAAGACCGGGGTTCAACTCCTCTAGTTGACGCTTCTTTTTCTGCTCTGCTTCCCAAATTACACCTTCAGGATTCCGTGGACCATCACCCTCTATGCTCATAACCACTCCAGTTGATTATCGTTTATTCTAATTGTGTCTCCTGGCTTGGCGCCAAGCTTGCGGAGTTCTTTGGCAACGCCAGTCTTGCGCATAATGTCACGCAGGCGCTCTACGCCATCGCCACTATCCCAATTGGTACGACGCGCAAAACCTTCCATGCGAGCGCCTGTAACGCGGTAGCTGCCATCTTCTTCTTCAGTAACTTGCCAGAAATCAGGGGGTGTAGCGAGCTCAATAACTGGAATATCTTCGGGCTTAGGCTCGGCAGCCTCACGGGCCTCGTGGGCTTCTTTGACAATGGCGTAGATGGCGCGCAGAACTTCTGGGACACCAACTTTAGACAGTGACGACATAGTCATAACGGGAGTTTTGCCAGCAGCTTTTTGTACTAGCTTCTGGAGCTTCTTGAGCTCGGCGACCTCAATGGAATCAGCTTTGGTGAGCACAATGATGCGGGGCTTGTCAGCCAGGTCTTGGTTATAATCGGCCAACTCCTTGGTAATGGTGTAATAATCAGCAACTACATCCTCGCTAAAAACGTCGATGAGATGCAACAGTACCGAGGTGCGCTCGATGTGGCGCAGGAACTCGTCACCAAGGCCTTTTCCTAAGCTGGCACCTTCTATGAGTCCGGGCATGTCGGCAATAACCATATCGCCATCATCAATTTGGACTACACCCAGGTTTGGAACTAGAGTTGTAAAAGGATAGTCCCCAATCTCGGGACGAGCGTTACTAACCACACTGAGGAAGGTCGACTTACCGGCACTGGGGAGGCCAACTAAACCGACGTCAGCTACGAGCTTAAGTTCGAGTTTGAGGAGGCGCTTTTGACCCTCTTCGCCTTTTTCTGCAATACGTGGAGCTTGGCGCGTACTACTTACAAAGTGAGCGTTGCCGTAACCACCACGGCCACCCTGAGCAATAACCACGCTGGCGCCGTTTACCGTAAGATCAGCCAGGATCTCGTCGCCCTCACTAATAATCGTACCAGTAGGCACATAGACAATACTATCTTCACCCTGCTTACCGTTACGACGATTAGCGCCACCCTGGTCGCCCGGTTGGGCTTTTACGCTGCGCGAGGTGCGGTATTTACTGAGAGTATGAGCATTGTGATCGGCCACCAAAATAACGTCGCCGCCCTTACCGCCGTTACCGCCGTCGGGACCACCACGGGCAATGTATTTTTCATGCCTAAAGCTTAAGCGGCCATCGCCGCCCTTACCGGCTACTACTTCTAGTTCTGCTGTGTCTACAAACATAAAACCATTATTGCATAGTTATTGACAAATTACCAGATGGGGTTCATAATTTACGCATCATTCGTCAAGCGTCAGAAAGGACGCCGCCCATGAGCACCCCCACCAATTCCAACACCCAGGCGCTCACGCACCTGGGCACGCTGGCCAGCCTCAAGGGCCAGAACCACACCGCCAGCGAAGCCGAAGCTGACGAGCTGGCTGATCGCATCGAGCTGACCAAGGGCAAGTTGCGCGAGCTGCTCACGCAGCCCGATCTTGATGAGGAACACCGTGGCCTCATCCAGTCGGCGCTCACCCCGAGCAACCACAGCCACAACGATCCGATGGCCTACGGCAGGCAGCGCTCCTGATGAAGCAGCTCTTCCGTCGCAAGCCACGCTGCCCGCGTTGCGACTCCAGGAATCATGTCGATCCCAACGTTCACAACACCCGGATCACACAAGGCATCCCTCGCATCGTCAGGATGCGCAGCGACCTGGACGCCCTGCACGCCCAGGATGTCGACCCTGACATCATCGAGTACGCCGAGGGTCGCCTCATCACGTTGTGGTCTAGGTTGCAGTCTGAGACCCGCCACGCCGATCCGAAGTACCAGGATCTGGAGCTGCTCATCCAGCAGTACCGCGCCAACTGACCATGACCCTGCCCCTGTTCGCCCTCTACCGCGAGGTGTCCCGAACGGGGGCCTCGCTATGTTAAAAATTCAGATGCAAAAAACCACCTGGGTAAGAGGTGGTTTTTTGCTTATCAAGTTTTTGTTTAACTTAGTAAATGTAGAGGAACCGGCTTGCGGGGGTTGTGCGGTAATGGACGACGCCTGGTCGGCCACCCCAGTTCATCTCGCTAATGTTAACGGTACCGTTAGCATTAACACTCTCTACGTAGACCACGTGATTGCCACGCTCCCAACCAATAGCACCAGCTCGCGGTTCACTACCGGTGGCATAGCCTGCAGCACGGGCCCGGAACAGCCAAGTATAGGCGTTACCCCAGTTGTTGGGCACCTGACGTCGACTAGCAACATACCAGGTACATTGACCACGGGTGTAAGTATTGGCAAATGAACCACCCTGACGACCGCCGTAATAGCTATTGTCGTTAGAGGTATAGGTTGTGCGGCGGGCAGCAGTGGCTACCGATGTAGTAGCAACGGCTGGCGAGCCATCTGGAACAATGATCTCGGTACCAGCGGCAAAGCCCTTAATGTCGATATCATTAAACTCACGGACGGTATTAACATCACCCTTAAACTTGGCAGCAACCGCTTCTATGGTGTCACCGGCCTGTACAGTGTAAACTACACCGCTCACGGGCAGAACTTTTAATTCCTTGCCTGGGGTTAGATCAGCATCGGTATTAACACCATTGGCCCACTTAATTGTGTCAGTGGTAATATTGAACTCCTTGGCGAGCTTATCCAGCGTATCGCCCTGTTCTACCTTGTGGGTAGCAATGGTGCGACGTACGCTTTGTGAGATACTCATCACCTCTTGCTTAGCAAGGGCGTTTTCGTCACCTAAGACCGATTGATCAGCCACGTTAGACGACTTGAGCGCCAACGAGGTATCTACAGCCAGCTTAGTGTCTTTAGCAACCGTAACCGCTACTTCTGAAGAAGTAATTGGGTCAAGGGTAGCTACCAGTCCGTTAGCGGTGCTCAACTGACTAACAGCTTGGGTACGAGCAGCGGCACTAACAAGGTTGCTACCAAAGACAATTGCCATGGCACTACCAAGAACCGCGAGGTGCATGAAAGCACGCGGGTTACGTATGAGACGCCCAGCACTTTTGTGCATGGCGACTGTTTGTTGATAAGCCTGGCGCAATGCCAGTGTATTTGCATTCTTTTTTGAAGCTCGCGAATTTTTGGCGACTGCTTCATCTGGAAGGTTTATTTTAGAGGATGTCTTGTGGACCAATTGGTCGCGCGTGACTTCACTACTAATATGCTTCTCCGTCCCGCTAGTTGCCTAGCATGGACTACCTATACTCTGTCTTGCCTCGTTCTGACCATATGGTCTGTGAGCAGGGGAGTTTCGACCGTTAATTAATTCCCCGTATCGACGTTTTTAGGTAGGATATTGATGGAGTTTGAGGGCTAATAAATACTTGGTATTCATGAGCAAGTTCTCGAACCTCACCGATATACGCTTACGAGTATAGCCGACCAAGGCCAATAAAGTCAATAGTTTTGCCCTATCTGTAAAGATTATTTTGGCTTTACAGAGCCAAATAAATGCATAACTTTTTTATAAGCACAACCGTCTTCAGATAGGGGTTCTGGGGGTAAGTTTTCCCCATTTGTTCGGTTTTTGTTCACATGTGGATAATGGCTATTGACATTTATGTATACTATGCTATTATATACTGTATCTTGTAACACCTGTACCGTCAGGCAGATACAGATAATCGCACCCCCTCCACTACCTCAGAGAGCAGGAAGAGCAACATGGAAGAAAAGGAATACTTCAAGGAACTGGAGAGGCTTCGGCGACGCCGAACCCTCTTCCTCTTCGCCACCCTTCGCCCACTACAAGCCATGCTGCTCATGCGCATGGGCAAGTACAAGGGGCAGGAATGGCGCTACCGCAGCGAGGAGCTGTGGACACGCGCGATGCGGGAGCTCAACGAGCGCCAGATGTCTCCCGACCGTGCCGCCTGATCGGTTGCCGGGGCGTTCTACGCCCCGGCAACCAGCCGCCTTTATGAACAGCACCTAGGGCAGAGTATATCTTGACTATTTAATATTACTGTGCTATAGTGCACAGGATTCGGCGGAATGGGCTTTATGCCTGCCAAAGAAGTCGCTCCCGAACAACCTCTAGACCTGGCCGTGCCAGGTAGGAAGGATGATCCAATGATCATCGCACTCTTCATGCTCATCGTCCCGATGGCTGCCACCCTGGTGGCCATCTTCGACGGTCAGACTCGGTCGGCCATCGCGATGCGCACCCCACGGATCGAGCAGGCCCTGGATCTGATCTACGAGTGGCGCACCTGGCGTGCCATCCGCGCCGGCGACCCCCAGCGTCTGTCCAAGATCCATCAGAACCAGGTCTACACGCTGGTCTGGCTGTACAGGCTGGACACCGGTTCCAAGCTCTACGAAGTCCTTGGGCGGGTGGGACCGGAGCGGGCCAAGAGGGACATCAAGGACGAGCACAACTACTCGCGCCTGATCGTGCAAGGCTGCTCGCCCCACGCAGAAGGGGGCCAGATCGACCTGGCCGAGGCCGTCTGAGTTCGGGAAGTCACCAGGAGGGCAACGACGCCCTCCTGGTGGCAACCACCTTTATGACTATCTTAAGTATTTTTGGACGTTGGCGTTGTGCTGATCAATAGTTTTAGCATAATGCGTAGTACCGTCCTTGCCTGCTAAGAAATAGAAATACTCACTAGGAGTTGGACTCACAACGGCGCGCATCGACTCTAGGCTGGGGTTACAAATGGGCCCAATAGGCAGCGCAGCAATACGATAAGTATTATATGGGGAGTCCAAGCCGGTATTAAAGGGTTTGCCCAGCAGGGCGCGACCATAATCTACCGTCACATCGCTTTCTAGCCTTTGACCGATTTTGAGTCGATTTAAGAAAACTCCGGCTACCAGCTTGCGATCAGCTGGAATCGACACTTCGCGCTCAACCATCGAGGCTAGGGTTACTCCCTGATGTAGAGTCAGTCCTTGAGCGGCAAAACCAGCCACAATATCATCAGTCACCTTTTTATCAAAGTTGTTAACCATGGCGCGCACTAGCTGCTGAGCCGTAGTGGTTGGTGTGACGGTATAGGTGTCAGGATAGAGATAGCCCTCCAGACTCACGCCGGCTGGCCGCTGGGCTGCCTTGGTGCCGGTTAAATCTTGCTGTAGGGCGGCATCAAAAGCCTCAGGCTTAATGCCAAAGGTGGCAGCTCGAGCCTTAATGGCACTAATGGTAAAGCCCTCTGGTATAACGAGTTTTTGTGAGGCCGTTTTGCCAGAAGTAATTATCTTGGCAATCTCGCGGGCGCTCTGACTAGGCAATAGATCAAACGCGCCGCTCTGGAGTCTACCACGCAAGCCATGTATGGTAACGTACAACTTAAACGCCGTAGCGCTCCTAATAAGCTTATTTTGGGCAAGATTATCGGCAATGGTATCAACAGAATTGCCGGGCTCAACAATCACCAGCTGTCCGTGCGTACTGGCACTTACCGGGCGCAGATTGTACTGGTACCAGGCAACAACCCCAATAAGCCATGTGGCCACCACCCCAGTTACTACCAGGCCTACAATCTTGGTGCGCTTGGTATCTTTATGGTCTTCGTTAACCAGTATGTTGGGGTCCTCAGGATTCATGCAAGTACTCCTCTAAGATAATGGCGGCCGACTCGGCATCCACGGCCTCTTTGGGCGGGTTCTTACCGAGTCGCTCTTTTGCGAGTGCGCTAGTGCCAGCTTCGTCGCGCATCTCTATGGGAATGTCGAGGGACTCTAGGTTCTGGGCGAACTCGCGCGTCACCTTGGTTTGGCGCGTCTCTTGGCCATCAAGCCCTCGGGGCAAGCCAAGAATAATCTTGCTAACCTGATTGTCGCTGCATAACAGCACGAGTTTCTCCATAAACAGCGGATCGTTGGCAAAGGTTTGGCGGGAGCTCACTACGCCAGCCTCGGCATCACCAAGCGCTAATCCTACCCGAGCTAGCCCATAATCAATTGCAAGAATCGTTTGTGTCATTCCATTAATTATAGCAAGTTATGCGCTATTTTTGTTCTTCTACTTTGATGTCGATCTTAATATGGTCGATGATGGTTGGCAGCTTTACTGACCAAGCTGGCGATAGGCTTATTTGGGCCCTGCTTACACCAGGGACTTTGCTGGCAATATCGGTGGCGGCGCCAGTGCGCTTACCTTTAATTTCTTGCACTAGGGCGTCAGTATCAATCTTTTGCCCGGCAGATGCAGTACCGGTAAAGTTATATGCGCCGTTAACAGCCGTTATCTTGCCGTTGTCTACGCCACTCTGATATATCTGTTTATCGGAGCCGATCTGCTTTTTCTCTACCGCAGTGATGTAGGTCTCTAGGTCCGCCTTCTTGATGGTGAGTATGGAATAGGTGACTTTGAACTTAACCGACACTTGATCGCCCTCGGTATCAACCGCTGGCGAGGCCACCACGTCTACCGCCTCGGCCGTAAAGCTCTCTGGCATAATCATCTGACTGGAGCCAACCTTGGATTCTAGCTCCTTGGTGATGTCATCTTTTTGCTTATCGATCGCCTCGTTCTTAACCTTATCGACGTCAGCCTGGGTTGCTACTTTAATACTCTTTGTAGTTCCGCCGGTCATTTGGCTGCCGCTAGCGTCAAAGCCAGACTTACTAGGAGCGTAGGAGCGTGCCGACAAATTGTATGCGTCACCATTTTTTACAGCTTCCACATTTACCGTTGCCGTGTCTTGGATCAAGCCGCCAGGCCCTATGGACGTACCTGCTAGTTCGGCTGATTCCGTACTTACAAATACGTAACTTCCGCTAGTAAAGGTAGTGCCAGCCGGCACACTTATTGAGGTGCTTGAAACAGAAGTGCGCGTAAGCTTCATGGTGCCGGTGGCCTTGGTGCCCACATCTTTGGTGCCGGTGGTGGCGGTACTGCCGGCAAGGTCTTTACTGATCTCATACTTTTTGCCTGGTAAAGTAGCCGTGGTTACCGAGATAGCATCGGCGTTGGGGTCCACTTTAAAGTTAGTGTCGACGTCTATAAGCTGGCCGTCTGCAACCAGGGTGACAGTAGCTTGCTTAAAGAAGTATTGGGCAAATACGGCAATGCCTAGCACTACGGCTGCGGCGATGCCAATCATGACGCGTTTGGGTAGCTTATTAAAGTCTGGTACGTTGCGATTCTTTTTTACTTTGGGAGCTTTTGGTGCCTTTCCTGCTTTAGGAGCAGCTATGGGAGCTGCGGCGGCCTGCTCGTCGGCCGAGGCAAAGGGATTGTTTACCTTAGGCTGGCTCTTCATCATGGGGGTGGCGTAAGCCGGCTTTGGCCCTGCAGCGGCTTTGGCAACGGCGGCAACGGCAGCAATTTCTGTGGCGTTTTCAATAATGTCTGAGGTGTCGGTTTTAGGCGCCTCACCGGCTTGAGGGACTTCGGCTTCGGCCTTAACCGTAGCGGCAATTGGGATGCCAACTTGGCCAGCTAAATGAGTAGCGGTGCGATCAGAAGTAACTAAAATGAGCTTTTTGCCGGCATTTTCTGCGGCACGCTTAAGCAGCTTTTGGTTGACGACGCTTTGCAATAAGGTTGAACGCTTAGGTACTACAATACGCACCTCTTTACTGGAGCTGGCCAACATGCGGCTAGTAGCAGCCGTAATCTCTTCGTCAGCCTCTAAATAAATCACTGGTTCTTCGGGCGTGGCTGAGGTAGGTTTTGTGATATCTTTCATGATTGCAGCACCCTATTTAATCGCTCCAAAACGCTTGCGCTTGGACTCCCTGACTGTACCATATCTAACCCGAGATTTGCCAGCCCCATAGCCGTAATATCGGCATGGCTGGTAAGCTTACCGGTAGTGTCTTTTACATGAGCAACTTCATTTGGATCAATGTAACTAACAACAGGTTTTCGGGCAAAAGGCAGGTTCTTATACCAATCGCTGCGTTTAAGAGCGGCAGCAATTTCTGGCAAGCCGGTTCCGCCACCACAGAGCATAATTTTGGCGGGCAGGTGATCTACCTTATCAAACTCGGCCAGACTCAGTTCTACGCCCGACAGCCACACTTCTATATCGCCGGCTAAAGCCTCTTGCACCAGAGCAGTCTGTTTAGGTCCGAGCTCACCGGCGCTGTACGCCAATTTGAGCTTCTCGGCCTTTTCATACGATACATCCAGCACCTGGGCAATGCGGCGTGTAAAACTACGGCCACCAATGGCAAACATTTTAGTGCCTTCTACTCCCCCGTTGTTAACCAGGGCAATATCGGTGGTGCCACCACCAATGTCAATAAAGATGGCACTAAACTCGCTGCTATCTTGCTGACCCACAGACTTAGCTACGGCAAAGGGCTCGGCGGCAATATTTATAAGATTAAGATCTAGGTTAGAGGCTACCGTCTGATAAGCGCCAAGGTGGACCATGGGAGCAAAAGCACAGAATAACTGGATGCTGACATCGCGACCCTGGAAACCAATGGGGTTGGTTACACGGTAGCCGTCGATTTCTACGTCAACAATCGCTGAGTTAACCAACTTAACTTCAATCTCGTTATACCCAGTCTCCCAGGCCAATTGACTGCGCGCCCGCTCAAAGGCTCGCTCCTGAACTTGATCCAAGATCTTGCGCAACTCATCCATCTCTATGGGGTTACTAGAGTTACTGCGTTTGTACTTAATAGTGGTGCTTGTACCCTTTACCAGCTCACCAGCAATACCAATCACAACGTTGCGCGCCACCACACCACTCATTTCTTCAGCCTGTTTAATGGCCGCATCACAGTTAGCTACAACTCCAGCAATGTCAGTAATGGCGCCGCCCTGCATATCACTCAGTCCCTGATGTTGACGGCCCACGCCAATAACCCTAGCGTCAGCACCTTCTACTTCACAAATTAACGCCTTCACAAACTCAGTACCTATGTCCAGCGACAAGAGATACGGGTCGGCTTCGGGTGTTTTGTGGGGTATTTTTTTGAGTAGTTTTTTGAATGCCATATAGTTATCCACCACTATTGTACCGCTTATGGTCGCCTCTGGTCAAAGCGCTCGTGCTATAAACAGTTAAAATGTGGTATAGTTTCACAGATCTACAAGATAGCCCCTCAACAAAGTCTGGAGGGCCCATGCCCGAATACAAAGCATCAGCTGGACGGTGCGTTGAGTGTGATGTTGGCCAGATGGTCATCCTGCGCTACCCCGACGGAGAACCCAATAAGACCCATCAGAGTCGGATCCGCACCAAGTGCGACCACTGCAACGAGGCTGGCAGCGTCAGCAGCGCTGACGCCCGGGCCGATATCGACTAGGAGACGACGTGATCACCCCTTCCATCAAGACAGGCTCGATCTGCTTGGGGTGTGGGGGCCATCTCTACACCACAGGTGCCGAGATCGACAAGCGCATCGCCAAGATCCAGGCCCTCAAGCCGGGTGATGATCGAAAGGTTCCACCCAACACGATCGAGGCTTGGTGCAAGAACCCAGAGTGCCCAGTACCTCCCCGCCTTCACCAGGATTGGCGAGCCATCTTTGTGAGCATTTCGACCATTCCAGGCGTGGAGTTGCCAGTATGACCGATGACGAACCCGTTAAATGTTGCCCAGCATGCGACGAGATCGTCGTAATCGGTGAAGATCCGTGGGGTACGTTCCCCATGACCACCGACCGCGTCGCACACCGGTGCGCCAAGCCGCAATGCCCCAACAACACGAGAGAGAAGAAGAGAACATGAACGCACCCGTACTTGAAATGTTCAATCGGGGTCTCGCCATCAAGCTGACTGGTCAAGGCATGGCCGATGGCATGCCGGCAGACCGAGGCTTCAACGAGAATGCCTTCCGTCGTACCGCCAACATCCTGAAGAGCTACCAACTCATGCTGCGGGCGGCTGGCTTCCCTGGTATTGCCACCGTCTACGGTGGCTCGAACGGTTGGCGGGGATCGCGCGACAACGTCCCAGGCCTCAACAGTGAGTACCTGCACCGCATGGGCATGCTCACCACAGGACAGAACACCCTGTATCTGGCTGCGGTCCTTGAGGCCATCAACGCCGACTTCAGTGCCTACAGCGTCATGGGTGCCCTCGAGCCGTTCCCGGTGTTCGATGTCACCCAAGCCCGTCAGGACATCGCCGACGGAAAGATCGTGCTCATCGCTGGTGGAACTGGACAGACTGGCTGGAGTGCCGATGCGGGTGGCCCCAAGTGGGCTCAAGAGCTGGGCATAGCGGTGGTCGCATTCGGGAAGAACCGAACCCGCGGCGTCTTCACTGACGACCCCAACCAGAACCCCCTGGAGGCGATGTTTCTCGAGGAGGTGACGGCCAGTCGCATCATCGATGATGGCCTGAAGGTCGTCGACGGCAACACCATGATGCTCGTCCGTGAGCACAAGCAGACCGCCCTGGTCTTCGACTGGCTCGACGACGCAGCCGTGAAGACGCTGCTGACTGCCGACTTCAACGGCTCCATCGTCAGGCCCGCCTGACCCCATCCGTCCCGTTCATGGATGGCCCCGGGCTCTCACCCCCTCCCGAGAGCTCGGGGCCGGCCGCCCCACTTATGCTTGATTAATAGTCATAATCTTTATACACTTTTAGCCAGTTCTTACACAATTTGGAGGCGTGATGCATCGCATCCCTAACATCCTGACCGGAATTCGCATGATCTTGACCCCCTTCTGGTTGGTGCTGCTCTATACAGCCCTCTTCAACCCAGGGACGAGGCATACTCAACAAGCAATGGCCATGCTCGCATTCATGGCCTTCACGGACTACGCTGATGGCGCTCTATCCAAGATGAATGGGGGTCGCTGGAAGTCTGAATGGGGCGCCATTTGGGACCCGATTGCCGACAAGGGCATGACTTGGCCCTCACTGGTATTGGTCTGCATCTGGATGTTGGCCTACTCCGGTACTACCGCGACCGCAAAGGAGCTTGTTGTTGCGCTGATCTGCACCGCAGCAACTGTTACGCTGACGACCAGCCACATCCACCTGGACTACGTCTCTACCCAGCTCAGGGGCCTCAAGCACGAGAGTGCTCAGCTGCTCGGCCGCCTCAAGTTCCTGATGGACCTGACCGCCCTGTTCCTGGCCTTGCTGGGAGCTTGGAGCATCAATCGGAACCCTGGCAACATCACCATCGCCTATGCATTGGTGACCGCTTCAATTGGCCTGGCAGTAGCACTGGCCACCAGTAACATCAACAACCGGCGATCGACCCTTCAGACAACGACCTCTTGAGTCTGGGGTGCACAATGGGGTGCACTCCGGGCTCGCCCGATTGCTTTATAAATCTGAGAACTTTATAATACGTGCACGTTCTTGCAACAATCTTCTCAACCTGGAGGAACCGTGAAGCACCTTACCATGTTCAAGAGTTACTTTGGTCTGCTGATGGATTGGCTGGCCACGCCCATCGTCTGGCTCTTCTGGCCCATCCGCAAGCGCTGGCTGGGCTGCAACATCGCCAACATCATCAGCCTCGCCCGCCTGCCGCTGATGGTCTGGATCATGACCAAGCTGGTCGACGCTGATCCGCAGCAGACCATTCGACTCATTTTCTGCGTCGGCGCCGTGCAGATCCTCGACGGGCTCGATGGTGCTGTGGCCCGCGGGCTCGGAACCGACGGACCGCGGGGTGGCGCCATTGACGGTGGAGTCGACAAGATCAACACCCTGATGTTCGTTGGAGTCCTGATCTGGCAGCTGGCTGACGATGGAGCGAGCAAAGCTGCACTTGGCTTGAGCTGCGCCCTACTTGCCTTCGTTGTGCTCCTGCAGGCTGCCACCATCCACGTCAACAACCAGCGCCAGCACCTCACAAAGGAACTGGGCAAGAGCTTCAGCTCTCGTCTCCCGGCCCAAGTGAACTTCATCGCTTCGATGCTGATCATCGCAGGATGCTGGATGGTCCCAAATCCACTCGTTGCCGGCTGGATGCTATTGCTCGGAAGTGACCTGATGCTGCTCTTGTCGGGGTGGACTCTCGAGGACTACGCCAACGATCTGCAGCAGCTTCAGTTCGAGAAGTTCTACCCGTGAGCTCTGGGGTGCACAACGTGGTGCATCCCGGGCTCCGGCCCACTTTTATGAATTAACTAGATAGATAAAAAGCAAGATTGTGCCGCCGCCAATAACAAAGGTTAGGGCAGCAAGCTTAAGGCTCTTGCCGGGGGCTACTTCGAACATCTTGAGCTTGCGGCTCATACGAGCGCGGCTTTAATGCGACGAATACCGGCCGAGCTGGATTCTTCTTTGAGGATCTTAAAGGTCTTGCCGCCTTCGGCCAGGGCACCGGTGTGCTCAACATGCGGGCCACCGCACAGTTCACGGCTATAAGGATCTTCTTCGTGACCAATTGTGTACATCTTAACTACTGCGCCATACTTTTCACCAAAGTGACCGCGAGCGCCCAGCTCCATGGCTTCGGCCAGCGGGAGTTCTCGCCAAGCAACGGGAATATCTTGTTTAATGGCGTCGTTGACGATCTTCTCAACTTCGTCCAGTTGTTCACGGGTAACTTTTTCTGGATTATTAAAATCAAAACGTAGACGCTCGGCGGTAATGTTACTACCGCGCTGCTCCACATGATCGCCCAATACATGACGCAGAGCTCGGTACATCATATGGGTTGTAGTGTGGTACTTAGTGGTAATCTCAGAGTGATCAGCCAAGCCGCCCTTAAACTGACCCTTTGTGGCGGTGCGGCTGCGTTCGCGCTGCTTAGCAAGTTCAGCATCGTAATCTTGTTGCCAATTCCTATCTATCTCAATGTCGTTCTCGGCAGCATCATCGATACTGAGCTCGGCCGGGAAACCATAGGTGTCACTGAGCGTAAACACGATCTGGCCAGTTAACTTACCTTCTCGGTCGGTCAGTTTTTTGAACTCTTTGAGGCCACGACTTAGGGTGTGGCGGAAGGTTTTTTCTTCATGCACCATGGCCTCTTGGATCTTGCTGATATTGGTGCGGACTTCAGGATAAAAGTCTTCGTACATGCCAACGATAACCGGAACTACTTGGTCAGCGAGATCCTGCTCAATACCCAGCTCTAAGCCACGACGAATGGCTCGGCGCATTAAACGGCGCAAAACGTAACCTTGGTCTTGATTGCCCGGCATAATACCGACGTTAATAAGGAACACAGCGCAGCGCAGATGATCTGAAACCACGCGCATACTATTGGTGTGCGCATCATAACTCTTGCCGCTCAACTCCTCGAGCTTATCAATCACCGGCTGCATCAAACTAATCTTAAAGACATCCGGACTATCAATCGCGGCGGCTGCAATACGCTCTAAGCCACCACCGTAATCAACATTTTGCTTAGGCAGCTTTTCAATACCATTTTTTGTCTTAATAAAGCCCATAAACACACTATTACCCAGCTCAATATAGCGGCCGCAATCACAATTTGGATGGCAGTGCTCGCCGTACTTGGTATTGTGTTGGACGCTCGGGAACAAATAGAACATCTCCGTAGTAGGGCCACCGGGCTCACCAACGGGCATCTCTTGCGGTGTGCCAGAACGACTCCACCAGTTCTTCTTACTATTATAAAAGAATATTCGCCCACCCTGATCGCCCAAACGGCCGCCATCGGCCTCGCTGCCAATATCGACCTGTTTGGCATCTACGCCAGCCCCCTTAAATAAGCTGGTCCAGATGCTAGCTGCCTCGGTGTCGCGTTCAACCTTGGCCTCTTCATCACCAATATGGCAGGTTACAAAAATACGCTGCGGATCAAGGCCAATCTCTTTGGTCAAAAACTCCCAGAACCACGGAATTTGTTCTTCCTTAAAGTAGTCGCCCAAGCTCCAGTTGCCCAACATTTCAAAAAAGGTGGTATGACGGTTGTCGCCAACTTCTTCGATATCCTGGCTGCGTAGACAGGTTTGACTGTCAACCAGCCGTGTGCCGGCAGGATGTTCCTCGCCAAGTAGATATGGTACGAGCGGCTGCATACCACTGCCTGTAAAAAGTGTAGTTGGGTCATTATCGGGCACAACACGGGCGCGATCAATCACCACGTGGCCGCGGGCGGCAAAGAAGTCTAAGTATTTTTGGCGAATTTCTGATGCATTCATGATGCCTATTGTACGGCATTTACCGTCATAATACCAGGAGCGGGCTATTGACAATTGAGTGTTTTTTGCTATAATAATTTAGCTCTACCCCATCCAACCTACCCTGAAAGGGGTCCACATGAGCGACCTGAATCCAATGGGCATGCTCGGCATCTTCCTGATCATCGGAGGACTGCTGACCCTGCTGACCCCGCTGATCGTCCGAGTCGCGCGCAAGAAGCGAGTGCGCCTCATCGTGCAAGACCACGGCCGGCCAGTGCGACGCCCAGAGATCACCTGGAAGCTGGACGGACGGACCGTCGCCACGGCCAGAACCAGCGGAGGTCGTGTCCGCGTTGACACGGGCATCCTGGACAAGGACTTCGATGCGGGGTCGCCAGAGGAGGCAACGCGCCAGATCATCCAGCGCATCGGTGCAACGAAGACCGACGGGCGAGTCCACCTCCCAGGGGCGGGCCGCTCCGTCACCATCCGCATCAAGATGGAGCACAGCACCTGGCGGACGCTCATGGATCGGCTACCGTCCGGCTGACCATCGCGGGGGAGGGGCCTTCGGGCTCCTCCCCCGGCGGAACTTTTATAACAATCTTAAATAATTCTTAACTTTTGACACAAAATTTTGACAAGTATTTTTATGTGTTTAAACTGAAAGTATGAATAATTTTTTGGACTACCTCAACTTTCATCAAGAATTCAAACCCACCAAACCAGTGTATGGTACGGCTGTTGAGGAGGCCTGGGAGAAAGTCGGGGTGTACTTAAGGAACGCAATGGATGAAGTCGCCAAAGAGCATACCGAACTTTCCCAAGAATCATCAGACAGATCTTGAATACCACAAGATAATGTATCGCCCCAGCCCAATCCCTGCACCAAGTGATCTTGGCAAGTATGAAAAAGTACTTCCGGGGATAGCAGACCGAATCCTACGAATGGCCGAGAGGCAGCAGTCATCTGATATAAAACGCGAGATGATTAATGGAGTAAGCGGGCTAATCGGAATATTGCTTACCCGTGGATTCCTGTATGCACTAACTATTATGGCTTTTGTGCTTGTTATGAATGGCAAGGAAATTGCTGGTCTTCTAGCAGGATTAGCGCCTATAGTAAGTATTTTTGTGGCAGTATTTAGAAGCGAACAGACTAGGCAATAAAACCGCCGCCCAGACAGACTTGATCATCATAGATAACGGCTGATTGACCAGGAGTAATGGCGCGCTCAGGTTTAATCATCTTTATCTGATAGCCATCTGATACTTTTTCTACCGTGCAATCAATGAGTTCGGCACGGTGACGGGTGCGCACCTGGTAGGTTTTACCCTCTACTGGTTCGCCAGTAATCCAATTACAATCGCTAATCTGAAACGTATCTGATTCTAGACTTATATCATCTTTGTTATCTGTCACAAACACGGTATTTGTGGCCATATCTTTACCGATAACATAGTATGGCTTGCCGCCGCCTATTCCTAGGCCATGTCGCTGCCCAGTAGTATAGAATACTGCTCCGTCGTGGGTGCCCAGTATTTGTTTTGTCCGCCGGAGGACAATATCGCCAGGGCTTGTACTGATGTACTGGCCCAAGAATTCGCGCATGCCGACTTCACCTACAAAACAGATACCCTGAGAATCGGGTTTTTTGGCTGTAGGAAGGTCAAATTTAATGGCTAATTCGCGAATCTGCGGCTTAGTGTACTCTGATACCGGAAATAAGGTGTGTTTTAGGGCGTCTTCAGATACACGATACAAGAAATAGGTCTGATCCTTATTATCATCGGCTGCCCGAAGCAGTTGACCATCCATAACGCGGGCATAATGGCCGGTAGCCATAAGATCGGCACCATCAGCTTTAGCCGCCTCATAAAACAGCTTAAACTTGATCTCTTGATTGCACATTACATCTGGATTTGGCGTGCGGCCAGCCTGATATTCCTGAAGCATATAATCAACCACCTGAGCCTTGTATTCCTTCTGGAAATCAAAGACTTTTATAGGGATATCGAGCTTGGCGGCCACAGCTTTGGCATCAGCCAAGTCTTGCTTCCAGGGGCACTCCACGCCGCCAATGTCCTGGGTCCAGTTCTGCATATAGACGCCGACCACGTTATAGCCGGAATCCTTTAACAAGGCAGCACTAACAGAGCTGTCGACGCCCCCACTAAGACCAACATAGACGGTTTTCATAGGTGGTTATTATAGCAGGTTATATCTGTTGGGTCTAGTAAAAGTATTGACAAATCATAGTTGTTGTGCTAATATGTATCAGATTCGGCGGAATGGGCCAAAAGCCCGCCAAAGATCGTACCCGTAACTACACGACCCTAGGAGCCCCGATGCGTCGCATCATCCTGTCCCTGTCCATCGTGATCGTGTTCGGGGTGGCTCCCGGACTCATGATCCTCAACCCCCTCTCCTCGGCTTTGGCCGAGACGCCGCGTGAGCAGCGGCAGGAGTCGCCGAACAAGTCCACGACCACCACGGCGCTCCCACCCAAGGATCCGACCGCCCCCCTCCCCCAGGAGGAGCCGGAGCCGGACATCAGGACCATCCCGGTCACGGCCTGGGGGACCAAGGTGATCAACGAGACCAACACGCTGAGCCTGCAAGCGCGCAACACGGAACCGGGCGATCTGCCCGAGACCGTACAGGTCAACTTCGACCTCTGTGCGTTGGTGGACACCGCCATCAGCGACACCAAGGACGGCTGGACCTACGACATCACCGTCGACGTCATCCGCACCCCGGAAGATGAGCTCCTTGACGGCGAAGATGCCACGGGCGGCTACGAGGAGTACTCGTTGCCGAGCGTCATCATCGTCGACAACACTCCCATGGTCAACCAGGTGCTCGCCGAGAACTCCACCCCTGACGACTCCATCTACGGGGATGCTGGCGATCTGGTGTCGGTGCTCCGCAAGGGCACCTGCACCACCGCCAGTGTGGAGGTGAAGCGGGCCGACCGCGACGAGCTGGTCTTCGGCTTCCTGTACTGGACCATGCCCTTCGGGGAGTTCCGCATCGGGGGTGGCGTCACCCAGCTCGGCGAACAGGGACCGACGACGATCCGGTACCTCTACGAGAACAACTGATCGTCATGTAGTACGGGACAAGGCCCGGGAAGGGGCGCGCAAGCGCTTCTACCCGGGCCTCTACCGCATTTATACCTAATCAAGAAATCTTAACTAAATCTTAAATTTAACGAGCTTATGGTTTGCTAGTTTGGTATATGGTGCTAATCTATGCCCGTTGCATCCGCAACACCTCATCCCTACTGATTGGATTGTCATGAGGAAGATTCTGAGCTTTGTCCTGTTCTCGGCGGCGATTGCCGGGATTGTGTGGTACGAGAACCAGCCCACAACCGTCGCCATACCGGTGGA
>CAYXHD010000003.1:0-3975 GCA_964464915.1 uncultured Candidatus Saccharibacteria bacterium | reverse complement strand
ATGCAAGACCAGACCATCTACTACGAAGAAACGACGACTACTGAGGTTGTCGAGACAACTGAGCCGCAGCGCCCAGAGGTCAACTTTGATGTGCCCGACGTCACCATGATGGTAGAAGGGACGGGCGGCGACAATGTGCGCATCCGGGAAGTGATTGGTGAACCGCAACTGCTCGAGGAGCTGAGTGAGGATGTTCGCACGGCGATTACTGGCTGCACTGGCGTGACGGATCGCGACATGGTGGTGCAGGTTGATGCCAAGGTTGAGCTGACCTCTGGCCTGCCCGCAGAAGTGAGCGTGGATTATGGCACGCTTGGCTTTCCGGCGGTCTTTGACTACAGCTCCGGACTGACTTGTGACGACGGACGAGTCAACCACGACATGCAGGCAGGTGGCCACAGCAACTTTACCTATTGGGTCGTCTTGCGCAACATGGTTACACCCGACCATCCCGAAGGTGACATGTCTGGCAGTTGGTCGCTCACCAACCCCAATGTCACCCTGCCCGGTCTTGAGACCTACTACTGGAGTCTGTGGGGTCCGCGCGTGGTGACCTGCGATACCATCTTGGGAGATAGTGGCAAGATCTGGCTGGCGGGCACCAGTCCGGCCGATGTGCAGCGTGACTGCACGCCAACCCCAACCCAAGACGACGCTTTGGGCAACATGTGACAAGGAGCTCCCGCAGTACCCTAGGTATTGCGGGAGCTCATCACGTTAGGTTCTGGGCTTGCTCAGATAAAGGAAGACGACTTTTTGTAATTCACTGAGAGTTAGGTTAAGACTGTAGTTGTTCTTCCACCAGGCGCTTCGACGCCAATTTTCATCACTAGCACTATAATTTATGATCTTAAAATCTTTACCAAGGGCACGCTGAAACTCAATTTTAGCGCGGCGCTGATGATAAGGAGAGGTCACTAAAATGATGCTTTTAATATTATTTTCAGTAATAATACGGGCAGTGTTCTGAGCATTCTCGTAGGTATCAACACTATCCTCTTCTATCAAGATTGACGAGCTAGGTACGCCGGCAACCAGCGCAATACTGCGCATGGCAGCAGCGTTGGATACGCTCTTGGGGTCTTGGGCGGCGCCACTAAATATCACGATTGGGGCATATCCTTGATCATAGAGTTTAATGGCACCGCGCGTGCGACTGGCTGTTTCTCCCCCGCTTACCGCCACAATAGCGTCGGCCTTAACGAGCTTGTCCTGTGGCGCCAAATAGTACGGCAACCCAATAAATAGCAGGCCGATGAGACCACCAATAATTGAACAAAAGATAATAAGCCCCACCAAAAATCGCTTCATGTATATAGTATACCTGACTTAGGCTAGATGTTGCAGCGTCTGGATGATTACCGCTGCTGCCTGTTGCACACTACCCTCGGTGGTATCTTTGCCAAGGGTAAAACGTAGACTGGCATTAGCTTCAGCCGGGGTACGACCCATAGCCAGCAGTACATGACTGGGCTGATCGCTCCCAATACTACAAGCCGAACCAGTACTTGCCTGCACACCAGCATTATCCAGATACAAAACTGCTGCTTCGCCATCCAGGCCCAAAAGCGTGATGTTTAGGTTGTGCGGTAAGCGTCGTTTTTGATCACCATTTACAATAATTTGAGGAATTGCACCAGTTACCGTTTTTTGGAGCTGATCACGTAAGCCGGTCAGCCGATGGGCTTCAGCCTTGCGAGTTGTTTGCGCCAACTCGAGTGCCTTGGCAAAACCCACAGCAAAAGCTACATTTTCTGTGCCGCTCCGCATGCCGCGCTCTTGGCCGCCGCCATAAATCAAAGGCTTGAGCTGCACCCCCGTACGCACATACAGAATGCCGGATTGTTTTGGTCCATACATCTTGCCGCCGTTAAGCGTGAGTAAATCTATGCCCAGGCGCGAAACATGCAGATCAAGGGTAGTGCCGGCCTGTGCGGCATCGGTGTGTAGATACAATGGGAGCTGATTGTCCGATGCTTGACGCTGGGCGCGTATCTTAGCAATTTCTGCAGCAATTTCTTTGATGGGCTGGATGGTACCTACTTCATTATTGGCCATCATGACCGACACCAAGACGGTCTTTTCATTAATGATCTTAATGATATCATTGTGATCAACTACTCCAAGAGGGTTCACCGGAGCTACACTACAATCAAATAACTGCGCAGTTTCTAAAACGGCTTCATGCTCAATGGCCGTAGTAACCATGTGGCCGTCGGGAAAGTTTTGCATCACTCCCTGAATCGCCAGGTTAATGCTCTCCGTAGCGCCAGCTGTAAAGATAATCTCGGTTGGCTTTGCACCTAGCATATTAGCCACGCTGGCCCGTGCAGCCACCAATGCTTCACGCGTAACTCGCGCCGACGAATACAAGCTAGACGGATTGGCAAACTGCTCAGTAAAGAATGGATTCATTGCGTCGAACACCATTGGATCAACCGGAGTTGCTGCAGCATAATCTAGATAGATAGTGCTCATGATGTAATACCCAGTATCGTTTTTGCGTTATTAGTTGTGGCCTTGCAGAACTCGTCATAATCATCGCCTCGCAAGCTGGCAATAAACTCGGCAATTTCCGTAATGTAAGCTGGCTCATTAGGTCGGCCGCGATGGCTCTTGGGGCTGAGCCAGGGGCAATCGGTCTCAAGCACAATACTATCAAGCGGCGTAGCCTTAACCATCTCAAGCTGATGCTGATCTTTGGTAAACGTCATGATGCCATTATAGGCAATGTAAAAACCACGGTCGACTGCCGCCTGCATTTCTGCCTGGGCGCCCGTAAAGCAGTGGACGATACCACGAACCCCGGGGTATTGATCGACCAGTTCAAAAAAGTCTGCAAAGGCATCGCGCACATGCCAAACCATTGGCTTATTGAGCTTAAGGGCTAGGTCAATCTGTTGCTTAAAAATGGTTATTTGGATATCTTTGGGCGAGTTATTGTAGTAATAGTCCAGGCCGCACTCGCCTATGGCCAAGACGTTTGGATCTTGGGCTAGTTGAGCCAGGGTGGCAAAATCTTCAGCCGCAACCTCGCCGGATTCATTAGCGGCATCATGCGGATGCAGGCCCACCGTAGCAAAAACATCGTGGTTAGCTTTGGCGAGCTCAATGGCAGCCACGCTACTGGGCACATCAACACCAACTGCCATCATGGTTACGTTGGCGGCGCGGGCGCGTTCCAATACTTCGTCACGATTAGCGTCGTAATCGGCAAGCTGAATGTGACTATGGGTGTCAACCAACATTAGCCCAGCGTCAACTTATCTTCTATGCGCGGGAACAAAATACCAACTTCCGGATGGACCTGACCATCGGCAAAGGTTTGAGCAATCTTGACGGCAGCAGTTGGCAAAAATGGCAGCAATAAGCCAGAAAGCTGCAATAAATCACTTACAACGTGCTTGAGTACTTCGGCCAGATGCTCAGGATCTTCCTTGGCCAGCACCCAAGGTTTTTCTTCTTCAATGAGCTGATTAAGACCCTTAACCCGCTCCCAAACATCTTCCAGTGCTTTATCAAAACGCAGGTTGACCATGGCCTCATGATAGCGGCTGGCGTCATGGGAATGTGGCTCTATTGGGCCCAGCTTGCCCCCCATATATTTAGTGACCATCGAGGCAGTGCGCTGCACCAGGTTGCCCAGCTCGTTAGCCAGATCTGCGTTGTACACGCTATGCAGGCGGTCAAAACTAAACTCGCCATCTGCTCCAAAGGGAATGTCTCGTAGTAAATAGTAGCGCATGCCATCAAGACCGTACTTGTCGGTGATAAAGCTTGGCGCAATAGCGTTGCCTAAGCTCTTGGATATTTTTTGCTCGGCAACCGTAAAGAAGCCGTGGGCAAACACCTGCCCAGGCAAAGGTAGGCCGGCGCTCATAAGCATAGCTGGCCATATAATACAGTGGAACTTAATAATGTCTTTGCCCACCAAATGCAGGTTGGCGGGCCACCATTGGTCATAACCAGCATTGG
>CAYXHD010000002.1:47113-52724 GCA_964464915.1 uncultured Candidatus Saccharibacteria bacterium | reverse complement strand
AACGTATTGCGGAGATTGAAAAGCGCAAGGCAAGCACACCTAAAGACTTTACAATTAATGGCGTGCGCGTGCTGGAAAACACGGAGGCAATGCGCTTGCAACTGTTCTTTGACGGCAAACCACCCGCTGCGATGATTGCCACACTCAAAAGTCATGGTTTTAAGTGGGCACCGAGCGTGCAAGCATGGCAGCGCCTACTAAACAATAATTGCACATACGCCTTTAACAACTGGATATTGCCAGCTTTGGAAGAGCGCGAAACGCGATCTGCCTAGCTCCAATAAATAACCACCACAGGCGGGGGCTCACCAGCCCCGCCGATGGTGATTAGATGCACCGAAACACAAACGAAAGGTATTTTATGAGCGACACACCACAACTTGACACATACGCACATGCGAAAGCCAATGAAATGTATAAAACAGGGTATAAAACAGGCTATCCGTGGACGACACAGGAAGCGCGGGCAGGTAACTTGCGCGTTATCGGCAACTACAAGGACGGGTTTAAACTAAAAAACACACGCACCGGACACACTGCCATGTGGTTTAAGCGCAAATACGATGCGGTGGCGAAAATCCATGCGCTGCGCACCTGCCCAAACACACCACAAAACCAAAGCGGGGCAGCATGAACAAGCCAAACATACACTTGAAAGCAATTGGGGAAAACGCCTACTTGATCCGCCTATGCAATGAGCAAACAGGCGAACTTGAGGGAGTGCCAGCCATAGGCGCGCCAGTCGATGACATGGTGCTACAATGGCCTATCAATCCACACTTTACAGGCGCAAGCGGCATTGCGTCAATTCTGAAAGCAATGCCACAATTCAAAACAACTAATTTTATCACAGAAAGGGCGAGCGCATGACAAACACAATGGAAGGCCACTTTAATGTGTATGTTCGCGACCATGAGGACGATTGCACAGGCTATGGAAAGCATGACCGTGTTATGGCGTGTTGTCCATCTGGAGGCGAGCTATATTGCCGTGTTGATCACAAATGGAATCTTGGCACGCCAACGCCAGCGCAGATATTGAAGGCGGCGAAAAAGCGCAATGGAGGATACCAGCGCGGGAAGTGGGTCCTTGACCGTGTGGAACATTACGACCACGGGCAATCAACGGATTATTATTTCAAACAAGGGGTATAATATGACAAGTCACACACACAAAGCAATAGTTAACCATGTATTTAACGGTACGGTTACACCGATGATTACAGTTTATCACCGCAGCCACCGCGAGGCGGTGGAGTGCGTGGACTGCAAGCAATACATGGCGCGACACTTAACCACCCATGGCATGTATAGCGATTGCCTACAGAAAACCATAGAGGAGGTTTAGAGCATGAACGGTTACACCATACGCGAGAAGAAGAACCCCCTAGCGGTACACGGGCAATTTGACAGATTGGAGCGTGCAGAATACCACCTTGAAGTAAACGTCCCTACATACTGCGCGCGCAGGTACTACATGGACAAGACACTAACCCCAACCGATTTCTACATTCACAAGGAGGAGTCACAGAAATGAAAAGATTAACAGACAGCCAGAAAGCGGAGATATGCGCGGACACCACAAGCAGCAATTACGCACTCGCGGAAAAATTTGGAGTATCCCGCCGACTTATCCAATTTATTAAAAACCCAGAGAGATTGCGGGAAAATAGAGATAGGCGGCGGGAACGGACGGAACGGACAAAACTTAATCAACAACTAGAGAAAGGAAAAGACAATGTTTAATAAAATCAGCTCAATATTGCTTGTGGCGTCACTGTGGGCGATAGGCTTAGTGATTATGCACGCAACAGAACAGGCGGCAGAAGGCGCGAAACAGGCTAGAGAAAACGCCATTGCCACTTGTATGGTAACGGTAATTCTAAATAATCAATTCGCAGACTTGCAAACATCAGGTGATCTATGCAAGGCGGCAATCACCCACCAGAGCAAAAAAAGCAAAGTGGAGGGCAATTAAATGTATCTAGCGCACTACATCCACCCGACTGAAAAGACTTATTATCGCACGATATGGGCTGAATCAATCAATGAAGCCACACGCCTTGCAATCAAATACGCGCGCAAGGGGTATAAAGTGGCTACGGTAAGACAACGAACACCAGAGCTTTAACCAAACACAAACACATCCCGCAGCAATCAAGCTTCGGATAACTTAGGAGAGATTACTATGACAAACGTTTTTTTTATTACTAATGACTGGGATGATTCGACACTAGATGTTAGCAATCAATCTTGGGTGAATGACGGCAGATGCTGTTTCAAAACTGAGCAAGAAGCCATTGGAGCAATTATTCATCGTGAGATGATTGCGCCAGACGAAAAAGGACGATTAACAGTTTTAACTTACAAAGCATAAGGAGCACCACACCATGACACACTATCGCAACATTGAATTAATTGACATCCCTTCTGGCATGGGCGGAACATTCCCAGCCGCTATTGCAAAAGATGGGGATGAAGTACAGGTTATTTGCTTACACCCAGAATTTTTCACAAATTGGCTTTTCACTGTGAATAAAACCGACTGCAAGCCTATGTCATATCGCCTTACTGACTCTATGAAGAAGATTATTGATAGCATAAAGGCGGCATAACATGGAGCAAATGACGCACTTTCCAAAATATTATTGCAATGAAAACGGATGGCTTTTTAGCAAATGTGGCAAAACTGGAAGATTCATGGCAAAGGCTACACAGATGGCTTTCCCATACGGTAAAACCCCATATTACGTTATTCAGAAGCAAGGTAAAAAATACATTCTTAGAGTTACAAATTTAAACAAAGACAGCAAAGGAGAAGAATTATGAAATATCTAACAGGCTTTCTACTCGCCATAACCATATGCAGCATTGCATTGAACGTGGCACAATACCGAGGCGTGCTAAACGCGCCGGTCTTGGTTAAGATTCAACAAACTGACGACCAAAAAGTCGCTGGCGTATTCAATGGGGGTAACTCATGAGCAATAAACCAGAAAATCCATGCGCTTTTCCTATCGCGGCAATTTATGATTCCGCAAGAGAGCAGGTGAACGCATCATCGGATTATGGTTGCGACGCTGGCATGTCATTACGTGATTACTTTGCTATTCGTGCTCCTGAAATGACGGCGCAATGGTGGAAAGACAGCGAAGCGACTGGCGAGCATTGGATTGATGTGCAAGCGGCTTTTGCTTATGCTTATGCAGATGCAATGCTGAAAGCGAGGTTAAAATGATACAGCCAATAATTGATGCGGTAGAAAAAGAAATTAGCGGGATGATTGTTGATTTTAGAAGTAACGGGCAAGAAGTAAGGATTCCAATTTCTAAAAACCAAGCTGAATATCTTGCTAGATGCGTTACTAGAGCTGTCGCTTGTGGCATTTTATCTGCTGCCCATTCACCAAATGGGTATGCGGTGAGAGAAAATTGCTTACTGATATTGCAGGATTTAACGAAACTTTTTACATGCGGGAGATAACAATGCGAGATTCTGATATTATTCTGAGTGAGCTTTATTCTGCGCTAAATTCATGGGAAGATTGTTTGCAGGAGCTAGAGAGAGCTTCAATCGCAACAAATGACAGAAATTATGAGTTCTGCAAAATACATAGGGCTTGGCTTAAACGCGCAAAAGACAATTATAAAGGATTTACGATATGAATCATGATGTTTACATTGAAATAGATAAAAGACTTAAACAAGAGCTGAAAGCCCACAGGCTGCGGCATCAGGTGGAAGATGACGAAGAGTGCTCAGGGCTTAAATTACTCGATGCTTTGTCTTGTGGTGATGATGTTTCAACAGGATTAGACGAAATAGAATCCATAGTTGACCTTGTGCTTGATGTATACGCCGAGTTTAACCAAGGAGCGCAACCATGAGCCTAGCCCTATGTTACCTATGCAGCACCATGATTGACACCGATGACGGCTCAGATTTTGGAGCTACTAAAGACCATCATATAATCTGCGAACAATGCAACCATGAAAGGAATCAAGACAATGACCTATGAACAAAAAGACCCGCTAACGATAGCGATTGAAGCCTTAAAGAATGGCGACAACAGACCAGCCATAGCCCTCGGTGCATTTGCCAATGCTCTACGGCAACCTACCCGCCCTATACAGAACCCAGCAACCTATAAGGATTTAGGAGTAGATATATGATAAATATAAAATACATCCCATTAAGTAGGGGGATGTTCGCCATAATTGATGAATGTGAATATGACAATATCTCGAGATTCAATTGGTATATTAAGGAATCTCACGGGGTGTATTATGCACAAAGAAACCTATTAATAAATGGCAAAAGGAACACTCAAAAAATGCATCGATTTATAATGGATGCTCCTAAAGGGATTCAGGTAGACCATATTAATCATAATGGTTTAGATAATAGGAAGGAAAACCTTAGATTATGCACTCATGGACAAAATCAAATGAACTCTCGCTCACGTAAAGGAAGCTCAAGCCAATACAAGGGGGTTATAAAAACAAAAGTTGGCAAGCCTTGGGCAGCGCATTATCAATTTAATAACAAAGTACATAGAATTGGCGGTTTTAACAGCGAAATTGAAGCAGCATTGGCTTATGATGAGATAGTAAGTAAAAAATTCGGAGAATTTGCCTATTTGAATTTTCCTCAAACCTTTAAAGATAAGGGGGTAGACTTATGATTGAAAACCAAAACTACTCAGCCGTAAAGGAATCAACCGAGAAATGGCTTAAAAGCGAGGGCGACCCCTTAACCATAGCCCTTGAGCTTTTAGCCTATGCTCAACGCTTAGAGCACAAACTAGGCATTGATTCCCGCATTTTAAACAAATACAAACACAAACTTAGAAAGTTAAAACCATGAAAACCGCCATGTTACTAATGTTTATCCTAACCATAATGACCAACCTTTTAATTATTATGAGGACTGTATGAGCAGCGAACTAGGTATGTTAGCTTTAACAGCGCAAATGGGTTTTGATGTTGTACCTGTTTTTATGGAACATAATGAAAAAGGTGCAGGGATGCTTTATATGAATGCAGACGGTTTAAGGTTTGAGCCAGACAATAAAACTGAACCATTGGTAATAACTTGGGAAGAATTTAACAAGGAGGATTTATGAACGAACTTGAAGCCCACGAATACCAAGTATTCTTAAACGACTCTATCCGCCTCACAGTGGATAGATGCCTTAAACACATCAATAATCTGATTGACAATTGCCCTGCTATGGCTGTCTCAACAGATAATACTTCCGACCAGAATATCCGCGAGTGTATCTACGAGGCTATTGTAAATTGCTTTGGAGACACCATACGGGGCATGGAAAGCGATTTAAGCTACCATGGCTACAATTCGGAGTCTTATAGCCCTACACCACCGCTAAAATTAGTGCGCGGCGCGTATCCAACAGCTTTTTAGGATATATTATGGAAAAAACGATAGAGATATTGCAGCGCACCATAAGGATTCTGCAATCAAAAAAGGATTATGACTGTACCCGCATAATCAGCAAAATTCAACAAAAGATAAGCGATTTACAAAAAGAAATACCGCCCTCTAAATGAGGGCGGTATTATTTTATGCTATTCGGAACGGGCGCAATATTAT
>CAYXHD010000002.1:21804-47013 GCA_964464915.1 uncultured Candidatus Saccharibacteria bacterium | reverse complement strand
ACCATCTCGCGCGGTCTACCGCCAGAGGACTCGATTCTGTCAATCGACACAATGCCTTGCTGTACCAGATCCACCAACATATCGCGCCTATCTTTGGCTTTCATGCTTCTCAGCTTGCCATTGAAAGCTGACATAGGCACTGGCGATTTCTGCTCTTTTAAGAACTTCAGCGCGCGTTGCTGCGCCGTTTCATATTCCGAGTCAGAAACATTTGCTACCGCTATATTCGCCATATACTCTATGCAGGTCTCGACAATACTTCTTGCAAGATCTACTGACTCAATGGTGAACTTGGGGTTCTCAACATCCTCCGAGATTGACAGTATCATAGCCACCTTTGTCACCAGCTCTTCAAACCTGCCCCATAACCCGCTTGTTTCCATCTCTTGATTCAAGATTGTTTGTTGCTTCACCCTGCAATCTTTGAGCATATCTTGTATTTCGCTATCCCAGCTCACAATCTTTGGCTCTGGCGGTATGTTACCAATATTCGGCAGAGAATATAAGCCTTGCGGAGATAGCGCCCCCCATCTCTCCGCCAATTCATCGCTGACTTTATAAGGGTCAGGTAACGACTCATGCCCTGTAAAATGCCTCATGCTTTTGAACACCAGAAAGCGGTTAAGCTCCCCACTTTCAATCGCGCTGCGCTTTAATGCGCCTGCATAAGCACCTTCTGTCGTGGTGGCGTATATACAAGCATTTGGTCGCTGTATTTTTATTTCTGTTTTTGTGTCGGCGGTAGAGCTATGGTCATAAAACGAGCTTGCCGATGTGAATAGCTTGGTAAGGCACGCAGAAACGTTTCTGATGTGCATGGGGGCTTTCTGGCTTCCGATAGCTTCAAGATACATGCCAAATTCATCTAGCATCATGATTTGGCTTGGCTTGGCTTGTAAATTTACTAGCATTCCCGTGTCAGAGCGTATATAATGCGCGCCGAGAAAATCCTGAAGCCCTGCTTTTTCAAAAAGCCTTGAGATATATTGACGGCTGAAATCCTTCCCTGCGGCGGTGCGCGCTACCCCAACCATATAAATGTTTGTGCGGATGTCGGACGGACTCGCGTATCTGCGCCCGAACACTGCGCCAGCGGCAGCTATTAAATTCATAAGACAAAGCTCAGGCTGCTGATACATTGCGTATTTCACCATCTCCCTCACAGTATCACCTATCAAGCCGCGCACAGAAAGAGCGTCAAAAGAAAATGAGCATTGAACAACAGTCGGCAGCACTTCTGTGCTTGTGTTTTTTTGCAAATTTAATTGCTTGATGAACCCATCCACCACCCCAGTGTTGACGACGCGCTCAACCCATTCTTGCTTCCAACCTCTAAGCATTGCTTCATCAAACAGGCTGGCAATGGTAACACCTTCATTTCTGAACGAATCCCATTTGCGCTTCATCTCGCGCGCGTTGTACTTCTCGGAGCGCGATGACCACGAATCCCACACGGCAAAACCAGCATCGCCAAACGCATCTTTTAATGCCATGCCCATTTTCACCCAAATGAAATAATCATCTGGCGATACAGAATCCAATGCTTGCGCTGCCTCGTTAATGTCTGGGCGAGCATCAAACAGCGGCGTTTCCGCCTTCTTATATTCAGGCTTAGGCACAAAAACCACATCCTTTGAAAGCCTCCAATCAGGCTCGCTAATCGGCTGCCCCTTGGGGCTATACGGCAGGATGAATTGATTGCCACACCCGCCTTTAGGTACGCTGTTCTGCTTGGGGAATATCTCTACCTCCCCCTTGGCGACTCCGCCCGTGCCATTTTTGAAGCCGATGGAATCAAGAATATCGGCGGCTAAATGCCTGACGCTGTATGCGTCCTGCGGATCATCCCAAATAGCAATCATGTGAACGCCGCGTCCGCCGCTGGAATAGAAGCTCTCGAAGTGGATGCCAATATCAGCAAACGCATCGTATATTTTTTGCGCCGTGCTTACCATATCGCGCAACGATGTTTCGCCCTTGTGCGAATCAAGATCTAGCACCAGTAATTGCGTGGTGCTTTCACCCTCTTTAATCGGGCATACGCCGCGCAGTTGCTTGCCTGAAACGTGATCCTCAATACGCTCAACAGTGAGCGGCTCGTTTCTGCACCAGATGGACGCGCCACTTGGCATTTTCTTTGCGGTGATGTCGGTGCGCGCGCGGTAGACGATAGGCGCGAGAAGTGTGCTGGCGGATGTCATAAATAGCCTCAAATTTCAAGATTGCGGATGTAGTTCCATAGGTGGCGGTTGTTTGCTATTTTGTAGTAAACATCCATCGGTACTCGCTTTGCCGCCTGACACGTGTCATCCACGGGCAAGCCATAAAAAGAAATAATCTTGTAAAGCGTTTCCATTTTTGGCTTTTCAATCATGCCAAGTTCTATGTAATGAAGATGGCTTTGGCTGATTTTCATCAAATCAGCCGCCTCTTTAAGGCTAAAACCCCTAGATTTCCTTTGTTTTTTAATGCTTTCGCCAAACTTCATATAGCCCCCTATTTTTTTGTAAAAAAGTTCTTGACGTAGAATAAAATGACAGCTATAAATGAAGTTGTCAACAGCAAAAAGATGTTTTTGCGTTTTCTATAACACCCACTTGAAAGGACTTGAGTATGACAGCTAAACCAAAATTTTTGAAAGACGCGCAGCCTAAATTGCTGCCGAAAGAAAATCTTCATCGTGATGATGATTTGCCATTGGGCACAAACCAGCCGATAGAAAAACTATCTGACTCAGAAATACGCGCAAACATTGATGCGCTTGAGCGTATGAAGGCCCGTGCTGATTCTGGCTTAAAGCAACTCAAGGCACACCTGCTATCACGCAAAGACGCTGAGATTAAAGCATTGCTCGCTGAAAAAGACGAACCGTTTGGTGACGTAACAATCACTGTGGGAAATGGCAGGGCAAAAGTCAATGTGCCGCGCAAGGTAACGTGGGACAATGATGCGCTCGCTAAAAAGTATGACGAGGTAAAAGAGTCAGGCGAAAACCCAGCCATGTATTTCAAGGTTGAATATGCCATTTCCGAAACAGCTTACAAGAGCTGGCCAGAAGAAGTGCGTTCATACTTTGAAGATGCGCGCACGGTAGAGCAAGGCAACCCAACCATTAAATTTATAGAGGAGAAAGAGTGATGTCGGCTATCCGCATATACCTTGCTTGGCAGCGCATTGCTGACGGGAGAGCGCAAATCCGCAAATGGTCGCCCGATAGGATTTCGCCAAACGGAGGCTATTCATTCCTCGGCTTTGAATCGCAGACGAAAGAGGCGCTTGCGTGGCTTGCTGAAAATGGTGAGCCGACATGGCCTGAGTGCCTTTACGCAGAAACACCTAAACTTCCGTTTGTCACGCAAGTTGACGAGGGACAGTTTAAGGCTTGGGAGAGTGGTAGAATCAAGCGGTACCAAGAAGCGTGGGGGCACTTCGTAAAGGTGGGATCTGGTGAGATTGACGAGAATATAGGAATTTACACCATCCCCGTTATCAATGAGGCGGCAACCGTAGACGCTGATGCGCTTGCCGGAGTAATGAGAACACTTAAACAACACAAAGGAGAATGAATATGGCTATTTCACTAGCAACACTACAAAGAGGGGTAAAAGCAGCCCCGCCAATCATCACCATGTATGGCGATGAGGGTATTGGCAAAACACGGTTTGCGGCAAACGCTCCGAACCCAGTGTTTATCTTTACCGAAAACAGCCAAGGCAGGCTCGATGTAGCTAACTGGCCCGTAACATCATACGAGGAGGCAATGGAGGCTACCGTTGAGCTAATCAATGGCGACCATGACTTCAAAACCGTGGTGTACGATTCGCTCGACTGGTTTGAGCCTATGGTATGGCGGTACATGATTAACCAGCAACCAACCAGTGAGAAGGGCAAGCCCATCACCAACATTGAGGACTATGGCTTTGGCAAGGGTTACAAGTATGCGCTCGACTACTGGCGTGATTTCTTGGAGCTGGTTGACCAGTTGCGCACGCAGCGGGATATGGCTGTTGTGTTTCTGGCGCACCCAACCCTTACCAAGATATCACCGCCAGACGGTGACAGCTACGACTCTTGGACGCTAAAGCTGCAAAACAGCGATAAGACATCAGCCAAGGACAAAATCACCGAGTTCTGCGACATGGTACTGTTTGCCAACTGGAAGAGCGCGCGCACGGAAGAAGAGCTTGGCTTTGGTAATACCAGAGCGAGAGCTGTAGGCAATGGCGAGCGCGTGGTTTATACCGAGAAGCGCCCAGCCTTTGATGCAAAGAACAGGTATGACTTGCCAGCTACAATCCACATTAAGGATAAGGATTGGAATGATATGTGGAGCGTTATATCTGAGAACGTTCCTTGGTTTGCACAATTCGCGCAGGAAGAAAAGCCTGAGCCTAAAGCGCAACCGAAGAAATCGGCTGAGAAGCTGAAAGAAGAATTGCCTGATGCAGGTGCATCTGGTGACACGCAGGAATCCCTGCCTAAATTTGTAAAACGTAAATAGGAGAACGAATATGACTTATATTGGATTAGACACGACACAATACGAACGCACAGTTGGCAGCGGAGACTCTTCGCCACTTCCGGCAGGTTTTTACTCTGGCACTATTACTCGCGCTGAATTGCGCGATAACAAGCCAATGGCAAAAGACCCAAATGGTAAATACCTTGAGGTGGAATTTGACATCTCCGAGCCTTCTGAGTTTGGCAACCGCAAGTTTTGGGATAAATTCAACCTTATCAATACCAATGCTATAGCTGTGAAAATCGGCAAAGAGCAGCTTGCCGACCTCGCAAAAGGTGTTGGGCTTGAGACGCTTAACGAAGCCGATGAGCTTGAGGGCAGAAGCGTAAGCTTCTACCTGACGGTTAAGCCAGCGCAGAATGGCTACAATGCCAGCAACGCTTGCATGAAGTATTTGCCAATCGGCTCAACCGAGGACGATTATCAAGCGTGGCTTGGTAATGCTAAATCGGCAGCCAAAGGTGACAAGAAGTCATGGGGCGCAGCACCAGCGGCAGCGGTTCCAGCGGCAACACAAGCAAAGGCATCGGCTCCGTGGAAAGCCAAGAAGTAATCCCACACAAGTGCGCAGACTTTGCACTGACAGCGAGCAAGTTCGAGCTTTATCAGCTTGGGCTTTATCCGCTGCGGTGCAGGGTTTGCGGATTGCAGAAACCAGAGATAATAGCAGAGAGGCAGGAGGATTATGACACAAAAAACAACAATGGATGACTGTATTTTTGAGATGGACGGGAACATGTGGTGTTGCCACTTGCCAGATTTTCAAGATTTAATGCAATCACCTGCGGGCTTCGGTGAGACGCAGGAAGAAGCGTTTGAACAGTTTATCGAGGTTTGGGAGCGCGGGGCATGAAAAAACAACGCGAAACAATCGGGAGCGATAACACGGAAGTCGTTTACAGCCTGTTGGGCATCATTGCAGACATCCGCCAGAAAACGGGCGTTGGCGATAAGGTAATGCTTGGCGAGCTGGCAGATACGTTAGGGGCGCTGATGCAAAATGGTAAGAGCGCAATTTATACGAATCAGGTTATGGGCAAAAAGCTGCAAGAGATGGATGAATTGCTCAGGCAATGCGCTATCATTGTCGAAACCCAAGCAAGGCAGGACTGGGGACAGCAGAAGCTATTGGCGGGTTTTAAGCCGTGTGAGCCGGATAGCCCTGCCATACGGCTTTGGGAAACACTGAGAGAGAAAGGGTACTCGATATGGAAATTATGATCGACGCAGTAGTGGTAATGTGGGTTTGCACCCTGATGGCAGCAGCGATAATCGTCGTCTTCGTAATTATAAAGTAGAGGGGTTATGCCTAAAGTAAAAACAGAATATTACCGCGCCATGATTGCGTATAGCCGGAGAGAGTGGGATTCCCCGCATTTCGACAACATACTGCGCAACTCGCGGGACAATTTGCGCATGAGCGCCCCTGACGATTGTGATAAGTATGCGCTCAGTGATACCTTTTTCTACCACGAAGATGGCAATATTATCAGATACTTTTTCTTTGAAAATCGAGACGAGATGATGCGCTACAAGGCCGCACTGTTCAACGACAAGCAGATATACAAAGACTATCTGGCTGAGAAAGCCGAGATAAAGATACTCAACAAACACAAGTGGGGGCAATCATGAGGTTTTCAACCAAATACCACCGCATTAAATTGAAGCACATCAAAAAAGGGGCCGATCCATATCGTGACGCTTTTGTTTCTGATTGCGGGCTGTTTGCTGTGCATAAAGATTTCATGGGCTCATGGTGGACGCTGACTCACACCCCAACAGGTCACGCTTTCGGTGTTAATGTCTTTGAGACACCAAAGAAAGCGAGGGATTTTGCAAAAGAAATTAAACCGTTGCTTGATTGGGGTAAATTAACGGTAAGGGTGACGGAAAAACTAGGCGTAAGAAAAACCGAAACCATTGCACCGAAGGGTGTGAATTTTCAGGAAATGGCAGAGAAAATCAGGCAGATAAGAAATAAATATTTATGACCTCACTCACCAACATCCTCACGGCAGACCCAACCCTTGAGGCCGCCGACCGCGCTCTTGAGGCCAAGGCTGCGCAGGATAAGCCGCGCGCTTATCTCGGTATGAGTCAGATAGGCGATAGCTGCTCACGCAAGTTGTGGTATAGCTTTCGCTGGGCTGGGCGCGAGCAGTTTGACGCTGCCACACTAAAGCGTTTTGCGGATGGACACCGCACCGAGGACTTAGTGATAGAGCGTCTGCGCCTTGTCGAGGGACTGGACATTGTATCACTCACCCACCAAGGCGGGCAGATTCGCGTCACTGACCACGCAGGGCATTTTAGTGGGCATCTCGACGGAACCATTGAGGGCATATTCCAAGCCCCCAAGACGAAACACGTTCTTGAGGTGAAGTGCGTGAGTGATAAGAAGATGGCCGAGCTTAAAAAGGCGAGGGCTGATTTGGGCGAGAAGCTAGCGCTCAACAAATGGAATCCAGTCTACTACGCTCAAGCGCAGTGCTATATGCACTACACTGGCCTGACGCGCCATTACACGGTAGTGGCAACCGCAGGGGGGCGGGAGTGGATCTCGGTGCGCACGGACTACAACGCTGCGGATGCGCTCGCGCTGGTGAATAAGGCCAAGCGTATTATAAACTCGCAAGATCCGCTTGATAAAATCAGCAACAAGCCAGACTGGTATGAGTGCAAATGGTGCGCGTATAAGGGCGTATGCCATGAGAAAGAGATGCCAGACAGGACATGCCGCACCTGCTTACACTCTGAAATACAATCCGAGGGCAGGTGGCATTGCGAGAGATGGGCAAAGCACCTAACCGCAGACGATCAGTTTGAGGGGTGCGCGGTGCATAAGTTCATTCCATCGCTCGTCCCCGGCGAGGTGACGGACGCGAACGAGAAGGGCGTGACGTATAAACTTGAGAATGGGGAGGCTTGGTATGATGGCGAGTAAGCTGCCAATGCCAACGCAAGCCCCACTCAAGACCCCGCGTGATTATCAGGACGCAGCGTTCCCAGCGGTGTGTGATTGGTTTGTCAATCACGCAAACAACCCACTTGTGGTTATCCCTACAGGCGGAGGCAAGTCGCTGTGCATTGCGGAGTTTATTCGCAGGGCCGAGGAAATGCACGCAGGCACGCGCTTCCTAATCCTGAGCCACGTCAGTGAGTTGCTTGTGCAAAATGGCGATGCGGTGATTGGGCAATGCCCAAATATGATTGTGACGTTCTATAGCGATAAACTCAAGCAGCGCGACCTCAGTGGGCAGGTGGTAATAGCCAGCATTCAAAGTATCCACAGGAAGGCGCACCAATTACAATCTCCGCCGCCAGACATCATACTTGTTGATGAGGCGCATTTAATTCCACACTCAAGTGACGGCATGTATAAAAAGTTTCTTGCAAATATGCTTGAGATAAACCCAGACGTGAAGGTGATAGGCTATACCGCCACACCATTCAGGGCGAAGGGCGGTATGCTACACAAAGGCGATGGCGCGCTATTCGGCGGCATAGCCTATGAAATAAATGTGCTTGAGCTTATCGAGCGTGGATACTTATCACCAGTGACAACGCCAACAATGACCGCTCGCATGTCAACCGAAGGTGTCAAGGTGCAGGGCGGCGACTTTATCCAAAAGCAGCTTGAGAAGGCGGTTGACAAAGACGAAATCACTGTTGCCTGCGTGGACGAAATAATGACCAACGCTGGCGAACAAAAGAAGTGGTTGGTGTTTACCGCAGGCATATCGCACTGCGAGCATGTGCGCGATGAGATACGCAGGCGCGGCATAGCGTGCGAGATGGTAACTGGCGACACGCCAACCGATGAGCGCAACAGAATTGTTGCATGGCACAAGCAGAAAACCAGTGAACCGCGCTGCCTTGTAAATGTGGCTGTGTTCACCACAGGGTTTGACAACCCAGCGATCGACCTGATTGCATTCATGCGCCCGACGCGCTCGCCAGTGCTTTACATTCAAATGATAGGACGCGGCATGAGGACATCGCAAGGCAAGGATTATTGTGTCGTGCTCGACTTCGGGGGCGTGGTAGAAACGCTTGGGCCGATAGATCAGATCCGCTTGCCGTCTACCAAAAAAGGCGAAGGCGATGCCCCAAGCAAGCAATGCCCTGAGTGCGATGAAACCAACCACGCAGCCGCAAGGGTGTGCATAGGGTGCGGATTCGAGTTTCCAAAGCCAGAGATAAAAATAGGCAAGGGCGCGTCAGACGCTGCCGTGCTTTCCACGCAGCTCACTAGCAAGCCGTATACCGTAACCGCTATGCAGGTATACAGGCACAAAAAGGATGGTAGGCAAGACACGCTCAGGGTTGAGTATTTATGCGGTCTTGACAAAGTGTTCAAACGCTGGCTTTCATTCGATGGTGCTGGTGGCGCGAGATCCTTCGCTTGTTTCTGGTGGCGCAAGATGGCTGGCACTACAGCTCCGAAAAGCGTTGACGAGGCACTGCTTAGAGCAAATGAAATACGGAAGCCATCAGTGATTCACGCCAAGAAGGTTGGAAAATACTTTGAAGTAACAGGGGAAGATTTATGAGTGTGCATTTTTCAAGCAAAACCGATCTTTGGTCAACTCCTCAGGATTTGTTTGGCAGGCTTAACGCGGAACACCGCTTTACCCTTGATGTTTGCGCACTTCCTGAAAATGCCAAGTGCGAAAAATATTACACACCAGATATGGATGGGTTAAAATGCAACTGGCATGGAGTCGTATGGTGCAATCCACCTTACGGTCGCGGTATAGGGGCTTGGGTAAAGAAGGGGTACGAAACATCGCTTCACGACTGGCAGCACACAGGACACAAGGTGGTTATGTTACTTCCAGCGCGCACCGATACAGCGTGGTGGCATGACTATTGTATGAAGGGCGATATAACCTTCATACGGGGGCGGTTAAAGTTTGGTGGACACAAAAACTCAGCACCATTTCCAAGCGCGATTGTAATTTCAAACCAAGAGGTATTTTATGAAACCAATATCGCCATACGAAAAACAGCAACTACTCACCCTTTTGACGCACGTTGTGACATGGATAAATGAGGAAGTGCCTACCACTACGCCATGCAATGTTTGCACGCATTTTGAGGCTGGCTATTGCAACAAGTTTGACACGTCAATACCAGCAGAGCATATAGATAGCGGGTGCGATGATTGGGAGTTTGATCCGAGATTGCCGCCATTCTAAAGAGTGGCAACTTCCACCTCACACCCATCAATATCAGCCCACTCGCCAGATATTTTATGAACCAGACTATCGTCTTTAAGCATTCCGCACGCGACAAGCAAATCGTTTGGAGCCTTGAACAGATTGTCAATATCGCGCTTTCTGTTGTCAGGCTTTCCAAATTTATACGATATGCTCACTGGCTTGGTGAATTGCGTGAAGCTCTGCTGTGCCAATGCGCGCTTTGCCTCGTATATCCACGCCTCATATTTCTCGCTTTTATGTCTACGGCTTTTGCCGGGGAATAACGAATTAAGGGAAGGTGGGAACGGTATCCACACGCTGCTCATTCGATGCCCGCTATCTTTTCCAGCTTCCTGAGATACGTCTCCATTTTAACAATAGACCTTTCCTGCGGTTGCACATTGCCGTTAATCCAGTTAGATAAAGAGCACGCCACAATACCAATCTGGTTACACACCTCACCCTGAGTTAAGCCGAGCCTTTTGATCCTCCAACCCCACGTTTTTTGTATCATAAAAAAATCTCCAAAATATAAAAGTTTTATGTTGACACGTTGAAAACACTAGGTTAGTGTATAAAAATATTATGCAGCAGTCAAGAGGATATTATGAATATTGCAAATGACAATTCTTTATTTCAAAAAGAGGTTGAGATTATCAAGCACGCCTTAATCGGCACGGTAAACTCAATCAATCTATTGTGCCAAGACAACGAGCTTTCTAGAGAGCTATCTGCGTACTTTCATGTATCTGGTGGCGGTGATGTTTTAACCGAGCTTGCGAAGGTAAGTCTTGACACAAGAACACATTGCTTGCTTCAGGCAGTGGACTTGGGTGTGTTATGACACCAATATCAACCCTGATAGTCTGCACTGCGGTGGTCGTAGGCGTATTATGGGATGGAAGGATATTTGAAAGGTAGAGTATGACTGAAGAAAAACCACCAAGTAAATTTGGCATGAATCAAGATGAATATAGCAAATGCGATGATGTCTCCGAAAAAGCACATAAGCACTTGTCCGATGCGTTGAGCAAGTCTTTTAAAAAACTTGTTGATGAAGCAACCAATGAAATGGCTGACTATATAAACGATTGGATGGAGCAGGACGCACGCAGCAATTTTTATTCAATGGTGTGTGACCGTACGAATAGAATCATCAAAGGATTGTTGTCTGGAGGTTATGACGAAAAATCAGCTAAGGAATGGCTAGAGGGTTATGATTTTGAGGCATATAGGAAAAACATATATTTGCAATATAAGGACATAATCCAAAACAAGTTGATTGAGGATTTGCGAGAAGAAAACGATGACATGAAAAAGAGCTTAGAAATGTACAGAAGAAGGGAATATTAGAATGATTATATGCTGCATACTACTCTACACAGCAACTGCAACGGTTCTACCACCAAAGGAAGAGCCTGTGCGGTGTGTGGTGACTAAAGACGGCAAACATTGTGATTATTAGAGAGGACAACCATGATAACGACAACATTAAATAAAATTCGCAAACATCAACCTTGTCAAGATGGCTGGGAGAATCTTTTGAAGTCGCTTGGGAAAACACAAGCTGACGATGAGGTGCTTACTTTCAGTAGCATCATTGAAAGTAACGGTTTAGATTATGCGTTGTGGTGTTTACGCTCTGTATGCCCTGAGTATGATAAAGAAGTGCGTTTGTTTGCTGCTGACTGTGCTGAGTCAGTGTTGTATATTTTTGAGGAATCCTATCCAGAAGATAAGCGACCACGCTTGGCTATTGAGGCTGCACGAGCGTTTGCAAATGGAGAGATAGACGCTTCTGCTTTGGAGGCTGCTGCTGGGGCTGCTGCTTGGGCTGCTGTTTGGGCTGCTGGGGCTGCTAGGGCTGCTGCTTGGGCTGCTAGGGCTGCTGCTGGGGCTGCTAGGGCTGCTGCTGGGGCTGCTGCTTGGGCTGCTGTTTGGGCTGCTGGGGCTGCTGGGGCTGATGCTCAAATCCAGATGATAAAAGATAGGTTTTCTTGAGAAAGAAAGAATGTGATTATTAACAACCAACTAAGAGGAATTTTATGAACTTCGGAAAAGCACTAGACAATCTAAAAAGTGGAGACCGCATCGCTCGTCAAGGGTGGAACGGCAAAGGAATGTGGCTTGCGCTACAAAAGCCAGACGAAAACAGCAAGATGTCGCTGCCATATATCTATATGAAAACTGCGTGTGACAATCTTGTGCCGTGGCTTGCTTCACAAACTGATATTTTGGCTGAAGACTGGCATGCCTTTGATGGTGATAATTCTGGCGTAAGCGCATCACCATTGTGATTATTAACAACTAAAGAAAGGACTGCAAAATGATACAAGAAAAAGAAGTAAGATACATATGCCCAATTCATGGCGAACACATCGCCACCATGTGCGTTGAATTACGCAATCCTGCAATAATCAAAAATTACTGCATGTATTGCTTAATTTAGGCATTTGATAAGATAGGCATACAAGACATGAAACAGATTGAGTATTAACAACGTGGATGCCGAAGCGGTAACGTTAGGCTTGGCTCAGTAGTTTAAGCGAGGCTACCATCCACGATCAGCCCCTGCTACCGAATCGGCTTCGGATGGAGTGCTTGACTTAGGTCTAGGTAGTAGGGGAGAACGGTAACAACGAGAGAGGATTTTTATGATTGAATCATATTTTGTAATACACAACAGCGAAGGTGACACAACTGTGGAGCAGCTTAGCTTAGAAGAACTTAAGCATAGACTTACAAAGGAAGATGGGTGCAATTATTACGGTGCCACTCAATGCCTATCAAGCATACCAGAAAGAGACACCAACTATTGGCAGATTGGCGATATACTAATCATCAAAGGTGATTTTTACGTGGAAGATTTATGAAAACACTACGTGAAAGAGTTAACTGCATAACAAAGCCAAAAGAAAATGCATTCTTCATAGAAGAAGACATTGATGTGGTGACGCAAATGGATGCGTTGCTTAAGGAGTGTGCGCCATTTGTGATGATGTGCATTGAAGATTCACTGAGGGCGGAAGCTCTATACAAAAAACTACAGAAAGCAGGATACGGACAATGACACAGATAGATGAAAAAGCTTATGAAAAAGCATCTAGCCATAACACTTACAGCCTTAGGCAATTTGTCGAAGGCTACGAAGCCGCCAAAGCACCCCGCACGATAAGCGCGGAGGAGTTGGAGACTGCCGTATACGCTGCATACGCTGTGCCAAGCAAATTTAATTATGCCGACATGCAAGCAGCACTCGCAACCCTAGGCATTACGGTGGGGGATTAGATGTACGGCTTAGATAATTTTGATGACATACAATTTGGTGAGTTAAGCTACTGGATTGTAAAACTAGCACTAGAAACCAACAAACCAAACAGTAAGGAGCGAGGGTATGACGCTTGCTAGCCCCTATTCGAAACACCTTAGAAAATGCAAGCAGCAGCTTGTGGAAAGGAATAATATGATTGACGAGGACTTAGGGTATAAATACGCAATACCGCTGCGAGATGCGGAAAAAGCCTATCGTGACACCGAGGGTGATTTAGATAGCGCGGTGATTGCAGCACTTGAGTGTGACCGTGTGAATGACCTGCCAAGTGTTGACCAGATAGAAATTCTGGCATGGAATCTATACATGGAATACTGCATTGGTGAGGATATTCAGCGAGTGCCATACGGACGGCCTGTTAATTGGGAAGGCGTACAGAAAAGCACTTGGACTAACATTGCACGCAGAGCCATTCAAATGATGGAGTTCGCGAGATGACCAATCTTTTAAGTGAATTATGTGTAAAAACCAAACACCTTGCGGCAATACAAAATAAAATCGCACAGTTGCAAGCAGAAGCGCATTCAATAACGGTTGATTTGGCATTGCTTGCAAGCCAGTGCTACCAGATAAGGAGTGATGAAGTATGACATTATTCGATGTTTTAGGGGTATTATGCCTTGCAGCGGCTATGGAGTATCGAGCATCTGTTAAGCGTGAAGGGCTTTGGAAAGCCATTATAAGTTTAGACAACCGCAAACTGGATATAGAGCCATGACCAATACAAACGAAATAGAGGCGGTTGCTAATGCCATAATTGAATCTAGGGAAGATTTCCGCAGCAATGATGACATAGCCAAAGCAGCCATTGCCGCATCAAACTCTAAGTATGTACCGCAGCTTGTGGCGTTTATTGAATCGCTAACAGATGCAGCAGGTCAGTACAAATACTTGGACGGGAAAAGTGTTGTTTCTCACGCTAGGGCTGTTCTTTCACGACTACCAGAGGAGTTAAAACAATGAGTGACACCATGAGAGATGCGTTTGAAAAAGCTAAAATTAATCTTGGCATGGTAGGACAAAGCCCGTTCGATGGGATTATTGATGAGGGGTGGTTTGCTATGTTTAAGGCTGGCTACGCAGCCGCCCAAGCCGATGCACTGGCTTTGGTGGGGGAGTTGGCTAAAGCCCTAGAAGAATTAGCTGATGATTTTTCTATGTATTACGATGACAGCGAACATGCGGAAGGCGAACATTTGCGCACTATCACTTGCGCACGCGCAGCACTCAACAAATACCGTGAGAGGAAGATATGAACCTACTAATCATCCCCATCCTAGCAATATTAAACATGATTCGCGGAAGTGGGCATTTAAAGCGTGTAGTGTTCTACGCTCTCATTATGGGCAGTATCACATACTTTTTCAATAACTGGCTATTCGCTTTAATCTGGACTTGTGGGCTTGCGCTATTCTTTGCTGCACCATGGGGGAATGGCTTCCTTGTAGTACATGGGCAAGATACACGCCACTACGACCGCTCTGATGAATGGCTTGTGGAATTGGTGGATATCCTCACAAACTCAACATCTAAGGAGGATGGATGGGGTGATATGTGGGATATCAGAGACCCGTGGAAGTGCAAGATGTGGGGCTTTGTCTACATGCTCATTAGAGGCACGTACATCCTGCCTACTATAATCTTACTCGCACTAGCCTATAAGTGGCAAGCGATGCTTTATTCAATCATTATCCTGTGGTTTCCAGTGTGCTATCTTATCGGTGGGGCGGTGTCAGTAAAGCACGGTGTGCGTATTGGTGAGGGATTGTGGTTTGCAATTATCGGCATGACAATCTTGTTGACTTCATACCTGATATAGGCTAGATTAAACCATCAACTTTCGTCATGGTAGGTTGACTCCTCAATGGCTACGTCTTCATCCTGTGGCGTAGCCATCTTTTTACATAAATCCCATTTTAATTCGCTCTTTGTGAATCTCGTCACCGTTTGCATCGTATAATCCTGTGAACGATGAGCGCACATCTTCGTCAATGGTCATGCTTTCCTTGTCGCGCTCTTGGTAATAATCAAGATAATCGCCGCATTCTATAAAAGCCTTTGTGAAATACTTCATTGACAAAACCTCTCATTGTGCTATTATTGATGACGCTAACATAGCGTTCCGTGCACATCTTATTACCATGGGATGTGTACGCGCCAGTGAGGTTGCAGCCTCACTGGCTTTTTTTATACCAATCCCTTTTCCATAAGCATCTCTTGCACCTGCGTTGATAGCTCCACGATGTCGGGCGCATGATTGGTAAAGCCAAGGTTATACAGGGTGAGGTACTGCGTGAGCATTAGACATATAGCTTTTTCTTCATCAGTGAATTTCATGACCTATTCCCAGTTAAATGGAATTTATTGCACGTAGGACACTTGTATGGATGCGTCCTAGCATCCACAGCCTGATACGGTGATACTTAGCAGCCTTTGCCGCTTGCTGAAAGGAATTAAAGGTTACTTTGTTGCACATATTATTCCAACGCCTCTTGTTGTTTCATAATCTGGTCGAGATAATTATCAACGCATGATGGAGTCTCGGTTTTTTCATACCAATCAATCACGCATTTATTCGGGTATATAGGCGGCACGCTATTCGTCAGTAGCCTTTTCTCGCATCCGTTTAAGAAGCTCAGACTTAGTACGCACAGGCTTAACAAATATATGTTTGACTTTTTCATCTTCAATCACCCTCAAATGTAGAGATTTGTTTTCTTCAGCTAGCTTAGCCTCCTTGCGGATGCCGCGTATAATCACCCACACGCACGAACCCATGGCAAGGAAGCTAAACCCAAGTACTGATGCAAAAGTTAAGAAGCTCATGCTTTTTTCTCTGGTAATACGATGCCAAGTGCGGCTGTGCCAACCATAGACAAGCCAACCATAATTTGAGAAAGCCCGTTGAGAGTCTCAGGTGGCAGCGATACGCTAAAGAAAGCCAATGCTGCAAAGATTGTAGCATGGGTTGAAGGCTCTTTCAAGCGAGCGAGTAATGCGATTAAAATATTTTTCATAAATCACCTTTCATGTTGCCTTTGTTATCGAGTGACAAGATTTTCCTATAGTTAAATACAGGGCATGTCTTGCCTTTGTTTACCTCGCAATGTCCATGAAAGGTCACTGTGGGTATCTTCTGCCTAATCATCTCACACAACGCTCTCAGGCTGTGGAATTGCTCAGGCGTGAATTTATCGTTCTCTAAACCATGCAAACAAATAGCAATGGTGTTTTGATTATGTCCCTCTTGCGCAGCAGGGGAAGCATCCATATTCCTTCCAGTCTGCACAGTGCCGTCTTTCTTTATGAAGTAATGATAGCCCACGTCACGCCAGCCATTGCCTTGTACATGCCACCGTCTTATCACCGATATATCATCGAACTCTGGTTCGTCTTTTGCCGAGCAGTGGATAAAAACCCGTTTTATCGTACGTCTTGGCTTGCTGAAAATCGTAGGTGATGGAAGTATCATAACTCACTCACTTTCGTTTCTGCGAGAACGGACAATGGAGCGTTCGCAACAAACAGCTCAAATGCTTTTTCTTGAATAGCAAGGTCACGTGCAGCGGCACTAAACATCCCCGCAAATAACGCACCAATGCAAACAAAAACCAAAAGAAATCTATGTAGTAGAATCATCACTTCGCTCCTAACGTATGGAAAAAAGCCTGCACACCTGCCGACACTGCGCTGAACTCGCTGTAGATGAACTTCCCTGTGGCGAACATTGCTGTAAGCAAAGCACTGGTTGCCGTTATACATATAGTCCTCACACGTCTCTGTATGCCTTCATTAATTGCTTTTTCAATTTCAATAGCCGCAAGCCGCTCTTCCAGATCATGCACTTCATCTTTGATTGCCATAAAAAAACCTCGCTAACAGTGCATACCAGAAACAGAGTAAGGGCATTATCTAAACCACCTTCTAACCCAAAACCACGAGCCGACAGTAAGACAGAAAAACATCGTACCAACAGCAAAAACTTTATAGCCTCTTTTCCATATACCGCTGCACAGCACCCAATCTGCTTTAAGCTTATTCTTATGCTCAACATAAGCATCATCATGAGCTAGACATAAATCACCAAAGTTGTGATTGTACCACTCACCAAAGCATAACAGTGTGGGGACTGTGCAGCGCGACATTAGATTAAAGCCTCCACGGCAGCTTCCGCTTGTTCACGGGCTTCAATTTCAGCTTGCTTAAACATTGCGGCCTTGAATACTTCCGTGACAAACGCCAAGACAATACGCTGGCATTTCTCATAAACAGGCATAGGATTAGCTACGTCATCGCCATTCTCGTCTTTTACAGTTGGAGTCCAACCATATTGACCTGCAAATGCCTCAAAACCACCAGCATTTACTGCGGCTTTCTTAATGTAAACAGGCACGTTGAAAATCACCTTTTCAGCGTTTTCAGGGTCTTGAATGACAGTTCCGTCAAGCAATAAGTCATCTACTAAAGCCATGTTATTCTCCTTCTTTTGGTGCTGGTTGGTTGCGTTTTGCTAGTTCTTGTTCGATTGCATTGATAACGTTTTGCGCTTGAAGCCCTGCATGTGCAATTTTAAATTGCTCATATCCGAGGGATTTCAGTTGTTCGTCCGTCATTGTAGTGATATCCATATTATACCTCTGTTGTTAAGTTACGAATGTCTTGTCTTTTAGCTTCAATCTGCTCTTCAAGCCTGAGTAGCCTTTCAGCAGCAGAAGGATTGCCTAAAGATTTTTCTCGCAGCATCCTAAGGCTTTTCATCTCAAGTGCAGCAATTTCTGCTAATATATCATCTTTTGTCATATTTGTCCTCAAATAACTATATAAGAGAAATAACCATCATCACCAGCCGTACCATTACCGCCTGACGTACCTGTGCCGAATCCTGTACCTCCTGTACCACCTGCTCCGCCAGTGACTGAAATAGTGCCTGTATTTGTGTAGCTTCCCGTAACGACGTAGATTGTGCCACCTCCACCGCCGCCACCGCCAGCTCCACCGCCAGTGTTACCTGCTGAAGCGTTCGCTCCATTCCCACCATTGCCGCCTAAAGCGCGGATTGTTCCTGCGTTATTAAATGTCTTAGCAAAAATAACAATCATGCCACCACCAGAGCCAGATGCACCGCCACCACCACCTGCGTTAGCTCCGTCTCCACCTCCGCCGCCACCTCCGCCACCTTTGTTGCTTGCGTTATTGCTTGCACCACCTGATAAAGTTGCTGTGAATTGAAGCCATAATTTCTTTAAATCCTGCCTTTGTGGTGAAATTGCCGCAATACGCGCAGAGCCACCAGCACCTGAAGAACCCGTGCCGCCAGCGCCAGAGTCGCCAGCATAACGTGGCGTACCCCATAATGTCACACCACCAGCCGCGCCACCTGTCGCTCCTGTGGTAGTCGTCCCATTCCCACCAGCAGAGCCGTCACTAAACCCAACAAGGCTTGCTCCTACAACTCCACTATTCGCAGTGCCGCCTGTAGAACCAGAGCCGTTATTGCCATTTTGTTTTGTGGTTTCAATCACACCTCCAGACTGCACAGTGACAGACTTTGCGTAGATAACGTTTGTGCCTACGTTCAAAACCCCTGTAGCATCTACGATTAAATCCTCGTAGTACATATCACGGGTGAGGGTGGTACTGCCTGAGATGGTTACGTCACCATCAGAGTAATCGCCGTATATAGCAACGTCAGCAAGTCCACCTCCTGTTGATGCAATCCATTTCAACCCAGTTGTTTCTGCACTGTCCGCTGATAACACATAGCCATTCGTGCCAACAGGCAAGCGAGCATCACCAGTTGAATAGGTGTATAAATCACCTTTTGTTGTTAAAGGTGAGCTACCAGCGCTTGTAGCTGCCTTTGTTGTCGTATCATTAAAATTAACACCGCTCATAACGTATACCAATTAGTGCCATCGCTGTAAAGCTTTGCCACCCCATAGTTAACTGAAATTGTAATAGAAGCCGCACCGTCGATTAACTCTGAACCTTGAGTGTCAATCGTGATATTATTCGTACCCGCCGCGCCTGATTCGTCTTTAATGTACATGATACGCCCAGCATCAACGTCAGCAGTTGAGAGAGTGATGGTGCGTGCGGAGGCTGTAGAGGTAACGCCGATAATCGTTTCACCTGCGGAGGATACGCTTGTTGCTGTGGCTGTACGCGACCAATAAGCGGCTCTGAGTCTCAAATCTCTATAAGAGCCTTTCGTGCCTGTGTTAATCTCCATAACACCAGCAGCATTACGAGCAATGCCTGTATCAAAACTCGAACCAGTAACTCCTACAGCACCTGAAGCTGACCAGCCATATACCCCATCATTCCACATAATAGTGTGGAAAGTAGATGTTACAGCAAGACTACCAGATGCGAATGAAGCACCTCTTGCGCTAATTAATTGCCCAATGCTATCAAAGTAGACCAGCGTCGAACTTGAGCTGTCTTGTATCTCCCATGCATTCGCACTTTGCGCCGAAGAGAGCTTAATAATCATCGCCTTGGCTGATGCGCTGCCACTTACAAATGTCCACGTTCCACCTGAACTGCACTGCATTAATTCCTTGGTCAAATCAAAGCTGTAGAACCTAAAGGAATTATCAGCATTATTCGCGTATAATTGCCACTTAGAAGTGCTGCTTGCCTTAAAGATAATACCAGCTTCGGACGATGCACCTGCTTGAAGAATAAAGTTGTTATTCGAGGCATTCGTTGAGGTAATCGTGCCACAAGCAAAGGCTGGATTGCCTGTCAACGTAAGGTCAGCACCGTTGATAGTCACTGCGCCTTGTATGGTGATTCTATTCGTAGCCGCATCGATTGAAAGAGAACTAGCAGCCAGTCCGTAGTTGTAAATACCAAATATAGTGTCAGCATTATACAACTGCCACCTATTAGTGCCGTTCGTCTTAAAGATAAACCCACCCTCAAGACCTGTCGGAGAGTCGATAATATTATTGAGATTGCCTGAGGTTACAGTTTGAGTGATGATGCCACTCGTCGTTAAAGCCCTTGCTAATATGTCACGGGCTGTTATGTCACAATTTGCACTATCGTCTGCAAGTCTAAAAGTTATGGCTGCCCCACTTTGTTTAATAGCAGGGAATGAAGATGTGGAGCCACCTAATTTTACGATGCTGCCACTTGCCCCTTGCAATAATACAGCCTGAGTGAACCCACCCGCAGAGCCTATGTCTAAAAGACCACCACTGGTATCAAAAACTTGTGAACCATCACACCATATTGCAGCAACATCAATAATCCCATTTTTATCAATGCTTGCCAATGTAGTGCCAGAACTATTTTGTACCTCAAATGCATTCGCAGTTTGGCTTGCAGCCATTTTAATCAAAACACCCTTTTTACTCGCGGAAACAGTATTAACTTGTAGCTTCGCACCAGCCGTTGTGCCTGAGATAACAACGTCAGTATTCTGCCAAGAGTTGATAGCCAGAACACTCGAATAAGAATCAATAAAACTGTAATTGCCAGCGGAATACCAACCCATAGTTAAATTGGATGATGCGACATTTATAGCTGCACCTGAGTTGACACTTGAGCTACTTAAAGCAATCGTACTCATGCCTTGAATCGATTCAATGCCGTATAACACCCCTTTGTTGTTACCACTATTCTCCGACAAGCCGAACATCGTGCCGCCGCTGGAAGTGACGACCTCCATAATATAAGGTGATGTGCCTGCGTCGTTCGTGGCAGTGATTTTAAATATCGGATTGCCAGCGGAGAATGATGATGTGAGATATGTTTTCGATGCGGTTATGAGACCATCTGAATCAAGCCCCATTTTCTCAACGTCTGAGAAATACCATTTGTAAGAACCTCCCGTATATTTAAAGAAGTTCATCTGACCAGCAGAAATGCCTACCCCGTAAGTTTGAATATCTGTACCGTCATAATACAGCTTCCACTTAGCCTTCGATGATGTCACCGTATCCGCATAAGTACCGCCCATATTTAATGTAGTAGGCGTGGATGTGCTTGCTGATGTGCTGTTTCCAATAAATAAATTCGCACTTGCATCAAAATAAGCCAAATCAACACTTGAGCTATTTTGTATGCTAAAAGCTTTAGCAGTTTGAGACGCTGCCAGCGTAATAATCTGCCCTACGGTGGTAGATGAACTTGCTGTAACATGAAACTGCGCTGAAGGCGATGAGTTATTTACACCCAAATAACCAGTAGAGGCATCAATCATGAATCTTGATGTGCTATGCTGATTCCACGAGAACCCCTTGCCAGTAGGATTGAGAAATAAAGTATAATTGCCAGTAGTCAAACCAGCAAAATCAACGCCAGCTTGGAAGTAAAATAAAGTGCCCCATCCTGAAGGCTTTAAGCCATACCACGGATAGGTATTAGTGATAGTCATGTCACCAGAGTCAACTACAGTAACTGTACTATTCTGAATCAGCTTGCCAGTCGTGCCGTCATAACGCGCAAGGGCGTTGTCAGTCGCAGAGGCGGGACCTACTACGTCGCCTGTGCTGCCGCCTACAATACTAATCTGTTTATTCGCCTCATCGACAGTGATGTCGGATGGGTTGAACCAAGCCACAAACTCGCTAAAGATTGTTTTACGCCCACCGCCACCGCGCATTGTAGTTTTGGCTTTTGGTATTTCAAATAGCTTTTTCCAGTCTTTATGGATCTTGACTTCGACCACATCATCTGTCGCACGAAATTCTGGGATTAATCCGTCAATACCATCCTTGCCATCCTTGCCGTCTTTGCCATTCTTGCCATCAGCACCTTTGTCACCCTTGTCACCCTTGTCACCTTTCGCACCTTTTTCCCCACGCTCCCCCTTATCTCCTTTTACGCCTTGAATACCTTGTATTCCTTGCTCGCCTTTGTCTCCCTTATCTCCCTTTTCGCCGTCTTTTCCATCCTTGCCGTCTTTGCCATCAATACCATCCACGACCCCATCAAAAACAAGCTTCATGGTGCGCCCCTTTTGTTTCGCTCCTTTGATGTAGTCTCCAGTTTCAGGGTCGTATGTAATTGGCATAATATCTACGCTAAGATTGTCCCAGTTATGCCGCCAGTATTGGTGAACGATGTGCCACCATTGGCATACCACGTTGTCGTGCCGTCAGCTTTTGATATTTCAAGCCACATGAGTGAGTGTTTTCCTGCGGATAAATAATCGGAGTAGTCTGCGTGTATACCTGTTCCGGGAGCTGCACCTGATGCTGATTGGCTCCCGCCCATTATGCACAGAGGACTTGGTGTGGTCGTGCTATCGACACCAACGGCAACCCCCATATCAACGTTTGCTCCACCACCATTGCCAGCACTGACGCAGACTCTGGCTGTTATGCAATCTTCTGATGCGCCTGTCACAAAATTTAGCTGATTCGAGGTTGATGCTCTCGCTTGTCTCCATGTTGCTGTGGTGTAAGTCCAGCTTGCTGTAGACTCCAATCTCCGCATTGCTCTCGCAATCCTGTTGTAATAATTCCACAAATAGCGGTTTGCGACACTATCCTCTGTCGTGGTGGTGGAAGTTGTATAGAATGTGCCCAAATAACGGCGTGTCGCTGTACCAGATTTCACGAGTATACCATCCTGATACGCGAGCGCGGTCGCGCGAGTAGTGTCGTCCGTCCACACTGTGAACTCAAGCGTTGGAACACCTGCGTTATCATAGCAGAATACGTCGTAAGGCTTGCCGCTGGTCAATGTGCCAAGAGCAAGAGAAAATTGTGCGCTTGTGCGAACGTTCCATGCAGAACCGTCATAGAGTGCGATGCGGTTGCCTTTGTATGGTGTGCAATAAAGTGTTGTAGCGCCAGTGACATCAGTTGTAGTTACTGGCACGCCCGTGGTGAGAGTGAGGCGAAAATCTTGGATGCTATTATCAATAGTTGTTGAAGGTATTGCTAGGGTTACAATATCCGATACCAAAGCCTTTTTAGAATTGCCGCTATCACTTACATCAGAGATAATAACATAGTCGCCCGACGCGGCTGTGGCAGCGGTTAAATCTTCTGCGCGCGTTTCAGCATTTAATGTAGCTAAGGCGGCAGCAGCATTTGCGTCGTCCAGCACCGTAAGCATATACGCCGAAACACCTGCCAACTGATTGTTTGAGATTGCGAACGCGAGAGATGTTGTTCCTATCGTAATTGAGCCAGTGGTGCTAACGCGCCAAAAGGAAGCGGCGTTTACCGTGCCAAGTAAAACAAAAACAAGCGTACCGCTCACAACATCACGATTTCCATCGAAATCTAATGCTCGCGTCCACCCGCTTGTAGAGACAAGATAAATCCCATTTTCGCTCGCTGTCGTCTGGTCTTTTACAAGCACCCTATCATTAGCCACAAGTGCGATACCATCAATGGTTTGCTCGCCAGAAAGGGTGATATTCGCAGTGGTCGCGGCTCGACAAGGGGCCTTCATTGCCACTCCGCCATTAACCCCATTTATTCTATCGGTTGTAGTGGAAACCATATTGCGCCTCTATATGTGGTGACTATAGCACGTTTCGTTCTATAATCAAGGATAATTACATCATCTATCAGTAGGTCTTAGTAGCCATTCCTGCCCTCTATCCTCAACCCTCCGCTCCATTCTTCTTAGGAACCCCGGATTGGCAGTTTCATAAAGCTCGTACATAATAAGCTGGTCGAGGGCTGGTCGGATCCATATCAGGTTTCCGCCCGGAGTATTGGCAAGTGTGGTACGGATAAGCGAGGTGGCAAACTTGTCACCGCTTAAAGCAGCCCATGAGATGTCAGCGATATCGCTGGCGGCTCCGACGGTAGGTCCTAACATAGCCTCAGCAAAATTAGCCCCCGTATTTCTGCCATACTCATTCAGTAGGAAGTCTCCATACAGAGAAGCCGCGCCCGATTTCTTTGTCATCTCTACCCACGTCATAGGATCACTTAACGGTCTCGGTTTTTTACCTTGCAGTAAATCCTCAACGGACAAAGCCATGTAGGCTACAGTGAGCTGCGCAGCAAAGAAAGATGCAAAGTGCAGCATATCGCCCTTACCTTCCCTCAGGTATTCTCCAAAGGTGTCATACCCCTGCCCTTGAAACTCGCGCTTAATAACGCGCTCATAATATGTCAGCGGATAGCTTTTGAATTGCCCAGCGGTGCGCACAAATTCGCCGAGAGCTTCACCGCGTTGAGTACCGCGAATAAGGTTTGCCTGCGCTCTGGTATCGCCAGTGAGAACGGCTGAGTCAATCCTATCAATCAGCATCGAGCGGTAAGAGGCGGCGATTTCATCTCGCGCCTTCGCGATACTCACATCGTTGATGGTAACGCCTTTGCTCGCAACATACTTCGCAATTTCTGCATCAGAAACATCAGCGAGCGCATCGGTTACGAGATACACCCTGCCATCCTCAAACTCTTTTGCCCCTTTGCGCAGAACATCCCATTTCTCACGGCTTATGTCATGGATGGTAAATAGCCGCTTGACTTCATCGGTAAGCTCATCAAAGTCCTTGTCTGCGTTTTTACCCATGTGGTGCGCAAACCCAACCATCTGTGACTTTTGCAAGTTAGTAGTCCACCACCTTTGAAAGTTGAGGCGCGTGTATTGGTTGGCAGCCGCGCTCATGTTGTGGCTGAATGTATTACCCTGTCTGAAAGCGTGGATGGTATCCGCCATAAGATGATCAAGTGTTACCTGCATCATCTCAAGCACGTCATTGCGCACACCAGATTTGTAATCAGAGAACAACCCCGATACAGCTTCACCCATGCCACCAAGCAACCCTGAGCGCCCTTCATACACGGCGTTGCGAGCATAGTTTGGCACGTCAATCATGGCTGATGTTATTGTCCTGCCGAGCTTAGACATCATCTGCCACAAGCGAATATTCGCCCAAATCTTTGCGGTATTGATATTCACAGCTATCTCAGTCTCGCCCATCACCTGAGCAAGATTGAAGTCAATTTTCTTCTTGTTGTTCTTTAGTGCAATCGCTGCTTTTGGATGTACGCTCGCCTCAAGCTCTTGCAGCAGCTGTTTGTAAACGCTATCAAGATTATGTTGTGGGTTTATTCCAAGTGTTTTCATCACCCCAGTTGCGCGCGCGGCGTGCTGTATGCTTTTCACGAAACTGGAGTTAAAGCTGCCAGTTCCATACTTCACATTGAAATCGTACCAAG
>CAYXHD010000002.1:0-21704 GCA_964464915.1 uncultured Candidatus Saccharibacteria bacterium | reverse complement strand
TGCCTGTTTTGTGTAATCAGCATGTCTTTGTTGATGCTTGCCACAATCTTGGCAATTTTAATCGCATCATCATTAAACCCTTTAAGGTCTGGTTTTTCATGCTCCATTTTCTCAAGCACTTGAAAGACTTGCTTGTCAAGACTGCCTTTGTAGAATATAGTATTCAGCCCTTCCTTGCGAAGGCTCACGTCAAGAACGTTCCCCCAATATCTCTCAAAGCTCTTTATCTCATTCGCTGCATTGCTGCGGGAGCCTTTGCGCACCATAGCCGAGCCAGTCATCCTAGCGAGCAAACCCTCAGCGAGAAAATCTATGCCATAAGAGCGCGCATCGGCAAGCCAGTCTTGACGTGTTTTGAAATTGATTGCGGCATGGCGCTTGGCAAGCAATATCTTCTCCATAAGCTGCCTATGGGCTACGATAGCCTTCATTTCCTCAAGCGTGAGCTGCGTGGCATCTGCAATCTCATTTGACTTTAATTTGCGTATCTCTTGGCGTAGCGCGTTGCCTGTTTTGCGGTGCGCGTCTCCCATCGCGTCAATCACGCTTTGAATGAGTGAGGCATTCACCCCTTCAGATTCAAGACGGTCGCGCAATGCTGGCTCGTTGCCTACTAAATCAAGCGCCCTCTGCATGGTTGGCAGGTAATCACCAGCCTGCTTGAGGGCTTTGTTAAAGACGTGCAGCTCGTCCTGCAATGCAAGCGTGAGCTGCTGCCTTGTCGGTTGCGGGATTGTCTCTTTTGCTTTGCGGCTAAAAAACAGGCTCGTTTGCTTGGCGTCATCACCAAACATCCCAATATCCATTTCTTTCTGCGGCTTTTTAGCTTTGAGCGCGCCTTCCATTTTGCGCTCGGCAAGCTGCTTGTCGCTTATCTTTTCCGCGCCCTCGATAACAAGCTGGTCGCCTAGCGGAGTTTTATCAAACGCCACACTAACAAATTTTTCTTTTGCCCCTATTGGCAATGATTTGCGCGCGCCAGAAAGCCTTTCGCCCTCTATCCTTATAACCGTACTTGGAATTTGTTTCTTGATTTCATTGCGAACAAATATCCATTCTCTTGTTGTCAGGGGCTGGTCTTTAAGGTTTATAATCTCGCCTATTCTGTAAACATCTCCATCAACCCTGCCATTTATACTTACAAGCATTCGATTAAATTCATCAACGCCCTTTCTGTTTATAACAAAGCTATCGGTGTCTATTTTTTGATCTCCCCATAACTTTGCCACCGCGTCATTTTCAAAACGGACAACCTCCAAGTCATCTACGGTTTGCTTCGAGAAGTAAACATCCGCGCTCACCTCATCGCCAAGCCTGCTTACGCGGCGCAGCGCGCCTATAGCGAGCTGGCGCACGGAAGCCTCATCAAGCATACGCGCGTTACCAAACACCTTGTATAGCCACGCTCTGACTGCCGCTATCACCCGTGCGCCGAAGCCGCCAAGCTCAGGCGCGTCCTGCACCAAATAAGCCAGCACCTCTTCCGCTATCTGCTCAGGTGGAGTATCTTCAGGCACGCGCTTTTTAGCCTCGCGCACCGCATAGCTATCAGAAGCCATCACGTCATCGAGAAGCTGCTGGAAGCGCGCATCGCCTAGCATACCGCGCATACCGACGTGAACGCCTACCTCGTGCAGCACAACGCCTTTGGCAATCTCAGGGCTTACATTGTCAGCAATGAGATACACGCGCCCATCTGGATATTTCACGCCCGAAACATCATCTGGGTATCTAAAGCCATCTGGTAAGTCGGCAACCTTTTGCACCACGTTTATTTTGCCCGCATCAAGCAGTTTCATGGTATGCTTGCCAAAGGCGGCGCGCACATCGTTTACCAATTCATCCGCTCTTGATCCGCCCTTGCCGTTGCCACGAGAGTAAAGCGGTATATCATTTGCAGCCCTATCCTCAGCCTCTTTCGCAAGCATTTTTTGCTCTTGCTCTGATAGGTCGCGCTCCTGCCACGCCTCATAATCACGAAGCTGCGCATCATCGTAAAATTCCTGCCCGAACTCTGCAATTTTCTCCATTGGGGTTGCCCCATTGAACAAATCATCTACATTGGCAACCCTGCCATCAAGCATTTGCTCTGTGGCAATCTGGCTTGCAGCATGGCGCAACTCAAATGGCGCGTCCTGTATTTTTTGCGCCAAGTCAGCATTGGCATCCAAAATGTCCGAGATAGGCTTTGAGTCAACACCATCTGGCAAGTCATATTGCGTGGCAATTCTCTCAAGCGCATCTGCGATTTCAGCTTGGCTTGCATTGGCAATATCTATGCCGTACTCATGGTCAAGCTGGTTGATGATATCGCCCATCTCTTCTTTTGCCGCCTGCTTTTGTTTTTGCGCAGCGGTCATGAGCGGATTTGTTTCGTCGCGCAGCATCTCTTCTTTCAGCCACTCCATTGACACATAGCCGTCATCGCCTACGGTCGCCGCGTAATCATATTCTGAAAGCCTTTCGTTGAGCTTGTTGGCTGGGATATTGTCTAAACCAGCAATTTTTCCGTTAGGCTTAACAACGCTTTTTATGTACCCCTCACCAAGGCGAGCATCAATAAGTTGCTTGTGCGCATCAGAGCCTTTTTTGATATATCCGTTTTCCTCGATAAATTTCTTTATTGGGCGCGGTCTGAAATCGGGCGCAGATTTTGCTCTCGCGCTCGAAACTAATTCTGTTTGCGCTTTTGATTCTGCGCGTTTCTGCGATACAGCTTTATTCTTTTGAATTTTTGCGTATTCCTTTTTCACTGTCTCCGCCATCAGCGTGAATGACGAGCCCTTCTCTTCTTTCGGTGCTGTTGGCTTTGCTGCCTCAAGGGCTTTAGCCACCTGCACGGGCTGTGGCGGCGGCACATACTCACCAGCGGCGGCGAGGGTTTCTGCGTCAAAAAGGTCGCTTAAATCATCAGTAAGACCGCTTCCAACAATCTCTGCACCATCAGCAGGGCGGGGCGCAATATCAGCGGTATCTTGCAGGGCATTGGCGAGCCTCTCCTGCTCTTGTTTGTCGGTGAACTTATTGTAATCAGATAGCTGCCGCTCCGCTCTTGAGCGGTGCAGGTCTCTCCACCCTTTGCCAGCCCCATAGAACACAGCCCCGAATGGCGCGCCCATGGCTATATTAAACATGGAATCTGTGGCGGTATAGTCGGCTCCGATATATTGCTGCGCAGGATAAATTGCAGCCTCAGTTATCGCGCCAGCAATAAGACCTTCTTTTGCGCCAGCGGCAAGCGTGGCTCCCCACCCCATTTGCGCGAGCTTTGCGGCTTCATACGCGCGCGCCGTTTGCGCGGCAGCCACAAGCCCCTTTCCAGCACGCACACCCTGTGCGAACTTTACATACCCAGCGCCGGGTATCATCAACATAGCGGGATCAAGAAAGGTAATGCCTAGGTTTGTGGCAAAAAGCCCAGCGGATAAAGCTGTTGTTTGGCGGGTATTGGCTAAAATATCCTGACGTTTCATCTCGCGCTTTTTAAGCATCATGCGTGCTTCAAGAGCTGAGTCGGTTGTGTTTTTCAGCAAATTGTCCTCGATAGGAACGCCCTGCTCTTCAGCGGTAGCCTTTGCAAGCTCGTAGGAAATAGAGTTGCCAGTTAATTCTTTGTATCCAACTATGCCAGACAGGGTGGCTGAGCTTGGAATGCTTTGCATGATAGCAGTTTGCGCGGATGCGCTATAAGCGTCTGCCGTTGTTGACTCCAAGAATGTCTGCGGTCTATTCGGGTCAATGTTTTTTTTGGGCAAAATAAACGCCATTACAACATCTCCTCAAGTTGTTTTTTCGCTCTAGGTGTAATAAACGGAGACCCCTTTTTCTTTGTTTCAATGCCAGAAATAACATCTGGAAGGTTTACAAGGTCAGCGAATGAGACTTCAAACGGAAACCCCTTGTTATCAAGAATGTTTGTACCATTCTCATTTACCAGCATAAGCCCAGTTTCGTTTTCGTTTGTAGCCCAGTATGTCTTTTCTTTTATCGAGTCAAAAAACACTTTAGCATCATTCGAGTTTTTGAACGCTTCTGGCGGCTGTATTTCTTTTGCGGTAAGATTTTTAACAATGTACTCCGCAGCGCCTTCTATGCGCGGCAAAGCATCATTCGCGGAGTATTGCTTTGTGGGGTCTTTTGGCTTTGCATAGAACCTAGACGCAAGATTTCCTGCGCTAGCATTGACTGTAGGGGGAACCCTGTATTTATTGTCCGATGAGATATAATAGCCATCGGTGAAAACCCTTACAGCTTTCTCCACAGCCTTCCCAACATTATCACCCGCCCTGACATTCACCAGCGCAAGTCTGGTCGCTCCCTCGCTTATTGAGTTGTGCATCTCAATGCCAGAGCCAAAGCTGGTGCTGGCGAATGTAGAGCCGAGCGGAGCAAGCGCAGAATTAATATCGTCTGTGATTTTTTTGACATCGTCCGAATCAATACCAGCCTTGAGGTCGGCTATTGATTGCCCAGAGGTTGATGCAATTTTGCTCACCGCATCGCGCGCATCCTGCTGGTTAAGAGCTGTTCCGCGCAATTCAATGCTTGCTATCGCTCTAATGGGGCGTGACAATTCTGGTGCAATTTCAGAGAGAGCCATGCCATAGTATTTTTCACCAAGCGCAGCTTTTTGCGCATCAAGATAGCTTATAAGCTCATCAGAGCCTTTAGAGCTTGCCGCCAAGACATTAGCCTTCATATCTTCGCGCTGCGCTTTGCTCAGGATTGACGGGTCGGCATTGGTAAAGCCGCGTCTGCGTTGCGCTGCTTCTACCATGCTGTAAGCGTGCCTCGTCAGGGCAACCCTTTGCTCAGGCGTTTCGGCTTCATCTGCCGCTTGAAAAGCCATCTGAACTCCCTTGTCATACGTCGCCACAAATTGAACTGGGTCATCAAGGTACGTTTTTTTCACGGCTTGGTACGCTTTTATCTTTTTCTCAAGCAGCTTCTCTTTAGCCGCCGTGTCTGGCAACGTGCCGCTTTTGAGCGCGGCGGTGTCATTGCTTATGTCTTGCAGTATCTCGCCATCATTTATGGCGTTATACCCGCCCATGATAACTTCGGTTTCAAAGTTGTCTTTGTGCGCTTTGTAGCTTTCCTCATCGCCATTGAAATCCTCTGGGGTTAGGCTGGTTTGCGTAACCGTACCAAGGCGCGCGCCAGCCATTTCATTCTCAGCGCGCTTTTCTGTTTCTGCTAAAGATAGGGCGTTTAGTTGCGGCATGATTTGCGCGACAAGCTCAGGTGGCGGAGAGTATAAGGCATCACCCTCAAGTGCCTTTAGGCGATTATTCCACCCCCGAAGCTGCCCAGCGTAATCGTTTTCAATGGCTTTCTCCGTTTTTAAGGAAGCAAGCCTATAGTATTCCTGCCTACGCATGTCAATAAGCTCTTGCCGTGACGCGCCGCCCTTAGCAGCGGTGAGAAGCTCTCCCTGAAACCCAGACCAGTGATTTGCGATACCATCTAACACTACGTCTTGCACTGATGGGTCAAGATTGTACACCCCCCTATTCCTCGCCATATTATCGTAAAACTTGGCAATATACGCCCTTGCCGCTTTCTCGCCCTGTGTGTTGAATATTTGCACTGCTTCATCGTGCTCAGCTTGAAAGCTCGCCCTATTTATCCCGCCAATAGCTTTTGCCTTGTTATTGTCCATTACAATCCTAAGTTTCCCTGCGTTTTCATTGCGCATGAGAACGCCGACAGGAGACCTGTCAATCGCCTCCCTAGCCCCGCTAAAATCTTTGTTTGTAATTTGATGTTGCAGAAGAGACTTCCATGTTTCGCTTGCCACAGATTGCCTCGCTCTTTCGGCTTTAGCTGGATCCCACACTCCTGTTTTTTCGTATGCATCTGCTGCATTTTTAAGCAAAGTTACATTACCAAACACATCTGACAGCGTTCTTGTGTTTGCTTTTGCTTGCTCAGCATTCTGCGCAAAAGAAGCGTCCACGGATGATTCTTTATAAGTGCGCGCCTTGTTATAAATAGCGTCAGACGAGCGGAGTTGCTGCTCTTGCAGTGCAAGCTGCAAAAGCTCACGCTTTTCTGGGCGGATTGAATTGACGAGGCGAGCGTTTAGCTCCGCTCTGCGCTTTTGATACTCCTGCTCGGCAACCGCATACATGGCTGGATTTGCATCAAGCTCTCTTTCAAACTCTGAGTCATGACGCATCGCTTCAAACATGGCATTGGTCGATGCTATTTTGTCCTCAGCGTCTTTGTTGCGCTCATCTATTTGGGCGAACCCTTCGCCAATAACGCCAATCGAGCGCGCTGAGTCGAGCGCAGCCGCAGCCGCGATTTCTCCGCCACGATAATTGACAATGCCGCCGCGTGCTCCGCCGCTCGGTAGCCGTGTTCCAAGCGAGCTTGCGTCAGGTATTTTAGCCATAATATTTACCCGTAGCTGGATTTATGTAGCCTGATGATTGCCACGGGAGTTTTGAGCTGCTTCCACCACTCCCGCCGCTACTGTATTTATCAAACAGGGTTAGCCCCGCGCCCATAATAGTGGATCTCGCTTGCGAGCTTGCCGCTTTCTTTGCCGCCTGTCCATCTGCTCTTGTGGTCGTGCCTTGAAATTCAAGACCCTTTGCCCTTTCCTCGCCCTCAAACAGCGCGGTTAAAGCGTTGTAATCGCCTTGGCGCGCAATACCACTTTGAATGTTTAGCATGGTAGGATCCACTACGCTTCCGCCAGAAGCCCCTGCCGCAGCCCTAGCGTTTGACTGCACAATTTTTGTTTGGCGGCGTTGCTCGATATAATCGCGCTGAGATGATGCGCGCTCTTGACCAGCGCGCTGCTCTAATTGCCTTGCTTGGAAATCTGCGTTCTGCGCGGCGGCTCTACCCGCGCTTCTTTGTGAGCCAGCCTGCATTAGTGAGCTGCCCACCGAAAGCACCGTGCCGATAGTTCCCAATATGCTTGACGACCCTGCAGCCGCAGAAACGGCAGTCATAGCCGCAGATATAGGATCCGCGTACGCAGCAACGGGCAAAAAAACCAAAATTAACGTTGTAACAAATAACATATACTACCCCATGTACTCGAACATTTTACCATATTTAGTATCACCGCGAAAGACAAAACCCAAGCTATTGAGAAATTTCTCTGACGACTGTGTTGTCGCCACCAAAGGTTGCCTCATGTCATGCAATTTATCAAGCGCTCTCTTTGACCATCTCCAAATAGCCACAGGCGAAGCCTGCAGCTCGCCCTTGATATCGGAAAACAGCACGCTGCCATCCTTTGATATAATAACGCCCATAACAGCCACCATCTCCCCATCCCTCACGAATGAATACCCGCGTATTGAATTTTTTGGAAGCTCCCCAAAAAAAGCCTTGTAATCCTCAGTCGTTATCGGCTTTAGCTCAACCGTCATACCTTGCCATTTGTTTGCAGTGTCATGACGCACCCAAGCAAATTGGCTGGCATTGGAGCCATAGCTTCCAAGCAAAGGCGCGAATCAGTATCAAATTCCTGCTCAAACTCAAATGGGCGCTCGTCATACTCATCCCACACATGATCAATGTCAACCTCGATGCCCTCTTCGTAGAGCGGCATTTCATAGAGATTGTCAAAGTCTCGACCATAGCGAAGCCCCCTGTTGTGAGTGTTGCGCATAATCACGCCAAACTGCTGTATCTTTTTGCTTTGAAGCAGCGCGACTCCGCCAATGGCATTGCTTGCGTAAGACAGCTTCGTGCTTTTGAATCTGGCTTTATATGGAAGCCCGACAACATAACTTGTCACTGACTCTAACAGCGTAATTTCTCCGCCAGAAACCGTGTATGTGGTTTGCACGCCAGCTTCGCCACGCGGGGAATAACACTTGCCGTCAGCCCAAACAATAACCTCCTCGCCCTCAAGGTGCGAGAGACCTGTAATCGTTGGGCTTGATGATTGCGTGCCAGCAACAAACGAGTCGGCTTGCTTGTTTTGCGTTCCGCCTACGCACTCTGACTCAAGAGCCATCTTTTCGTAATAGCGCACAGTTTGCCCGTCAATAGTACGCCTCACTGTAAAATACACAGTGTCCTCAATCCTATCGGTTGACGCCGGAGACACAATCACGTCCTCAATCACGCCATCGGTAGCCATATCAACCCAGCAAATCAAATCTTCGTTTCTATCGAAAATCACGATAGCTGAGCTACCATCTTCTTTCAGACAGTGTATTCTTGTGTCAGGATAGCGTTGCGCAACTATGTAGGAAAACCCATCCCCACCCACCTCTGGCACAAGAGCCGTTATATCAATGGTCTTGTAATCAATGGTGGTGTTATCGTATTGCAGCTCAAAAAGCCTGTTGTTTCTCACAAAGAAGCCAGATGTATCAACCTTCACTGGAGCCACTGGAGAGCTGCCGCGAGTCGATGGCGCACGTATATTAAATACCGTTGGAGACAATGGATCGTCAAGAGAGTTTGAGCGGAGCACCTTCTCAGAGGTTTCCGCTCCCACGACAAGCCGCTGCAATGGCAGCATCCAATTAATGTTATCAACTGGACCAGAGCCGAGACTGCGAATAATCGGAGCGGAATCACCCTCGATGGTGTCATCAAAGCTCTCGAATGAGTCAGTCACAGAGCCAAATATATTATCCTTACCAGCCCACCACAGCCTGCCTTCGTCAAAGGTGACAGCGGATGGATAGCCGCGCCGAGGCGACCAATACCCCTCTTCCCAGTCGCTCGTTGCGGAAGTGCCGCCGAGATCCTCTAGCACAATAGCACTCACCGTCGTTTCGTTTGTAAAGCTCGTGACTCTTGCCACGCCAGCGCTGCTGCCAAGAGAATACACCAATGAGCAAACAGCCGTGCCAGATGTGTAGCCACCAGTTTTAATGCCGAGACGGTAATACACTATCTGATTGCTTAACTCATCATCAAATGTGGCGACGGTATTTGCTGTATAAGTAGTGCCTGTATCTTCCCAGTTTTCATCATCCCCGATGGAGCGCTGTAATACCACTGTTGCCGTCCATGTGCCTGAAATATTCACGGTAAATACACGCGACGATCCAGTGCCGGAAACCCTAATCGAGCTGGTAAATGTATTTTGTGCCGCAATATTGCTGGCAACTGTTTGCCCAGTAGAGGTCAACCTGTAAAGAGCGCCAACGCTTGATGATCTAAAAATAGACTTTGATGCCGTGAGCGTTATATTGCCAGAAATAGCAGATGGCGTGATAGTTGTCGGTGTGACATTCTGTATTCTGAAAGGGCCGTCCTCGCATAGATACTCAGCAATCCCCCATGAACGAGTAGCTCTACGCTCTATCTTGTATTGCTTTATATCTCGACACGCTACATATAGTATGTCGCCAGATTGGTCGTGCCTAATATAGGGCAAATCATCCTCGCCCCACGGTGCAGGTATGATCATGTCTCCGCTTGATTCAACGGTTATCGAGTCAACCAAAGTTTCATAGCTGGTATTTGCGGATATTGTGATATACATATCACCGCTAGGTATTATGGAAAAAGAGAACTCGCCAGCGCGCAGCGTAGCCTCGGTGACATATTCCTCACCGCCAGAAGTTGAACCAACCCTAAAGAGAGCTTGCCCTCTATTCACCTTCACCCTAATGCCATGCTCGACACCTATATTGCCACCAGCGACCGTTACCTGCTGCGTGCGAACTGCTGCGTTCGTACCCGTGCCAGTAAGCCCCATGTACCCACCCGTTACCCACTGCGAAACCGCGCCCGATTCATCGGCATCAGTCCACCCCGTCAAATCAGAGTCAAAGCCGCTATTTGAAATAGCGCTGGTAACGCTAGGGCGCGTAATGACGACATCATTAACCTTCACACGCATATTTTCGTCAGTAAGCTCTATGATGGCTTGGTCTGAAAGCGCATAAATAAAATTCAAGTGCTTGGCTTTTTTGTTCTGGTATGTGGTGTGTAGATACCCAAGCCCAGCACGTAAAGCCATGCTGCCAAATAATCTCGGCATCCAATTTTCCTGAATTTCGGATGATAGCGCGACTCTATCTATGTCAATACGGGCAAGCGCAAGCGGAGATATGCGTCCTCTGTTAAACGCCAATATCGGCTGATTTGTCCTATTGTTGAACGACCTTCTACCTGTACTCATCTACGTTTACCCTACTTGTCATACGAGAGTTTACCCATGTGCCTGTAGGCTGAAAACGTGTCGGTCTATTCATGGCGTCTTTGCTTCTCGCCTGAGTTTTTGCTTCTTTCAACGCCGCTTTCACTGTTTGAAATTTCATGTCATTCCCTTGAATAAGCTCTTTCACTTCATCGGCAAGCATCGCCTGCGCGAGCTTCTGAAAGCTTCTTGGCCACAAAGCCATGTTATTGCCAAAAAGGACATCATTTGAAACATACTGCAAATAAAACACATCAAAGTCGCAAAAAAAATACCCGCCTTCGTCAGAGTATCTATGCACAGTATTTAAGCAGGTTTCGTCACTATAAATGCCAGCGAGCTTAATATAGTCGTCTGGCTTTTCAAAGGCGTATTGAAAGCCAAAATCAGGGGAGACGGACGTAGACGCTGCAATCTCGACTGTGCGTGTTGCGAATGACCAATACCCTTCCTCAAGAGCCGCGTCCACAAGCCCGTCATCCCAAGCGTCATCTAAATAATGGCGTGCTGGGCGATTCTCGGTAAGAGTGGTTTTTCTCTCACCAAGAAGCCTCAACGCACCATTGTAAATCGACAGCTTTGTTGCAGACATATCAAGCCACTAACTCCCTACCATGAGCTTCAATCCACGAGCTTGCGTCATCCTGAGTTTGGAATGATTCCGCGCTAACCTGCTCACCATTTTTCTTGCTCACAACGCGCCACTTGCCAGACGGCCCTGTGTATTTTGGCTCCAAAATATCGGTTGGCGCAACCTTTACCTTGCTCGAGTCAACAATCTTATGCATCTCAAGCACCTGCACTTTAGCCCATAGCTTTTGGCAGTTCACCACAAGCAGGCGCGCGTAAAAAGCGCCGTCCTCTGGGATAATTTCTATAATATCATGCGGGGTTAATTTATAAGCGACGTGCGCCCAATAATCGTGGACAAGCATGTCCTTCAAATCCGTGCCTGCTGGTGGCGTAACCATAAACGTCTTACGCGCATACTCAACTTCAATAATGCTTCTCTCTTGTAGTTTAGCCATATTATACTCCTTGTGTTGTTGATAATGCACGGATGATAACACAAGCTCGCAAGGCTGTCTATAAAATATGAGCGGCTACTTTTTAAGGTAGCCGCTCACATCAATAGTTAGTCAGAGTCAGTGCCGGTAACAGTGGTGTCACCGTTGCTCAAGTCAACAGAGCCATTGGTGTTTACCGAAACTACGCGGTGCGTGGTAACGATAACTGGAGAAGCGTCACTATCAATGACGTTCACCAAATCCCCAACTTTCATGCCAAGAGCAACACCATTGGTGATGTAACCATCAGCGTCTACGGTTGCGGCAGCATCAGTAGATGTGTAGTTCCATATTGAAGATTCACCGCTTGCATTCGTAAATGAAGGGGTGAGCAACTGTGGAGGATTAGACGTAGAATAAGCCATATTATGTTTCCTTTCCTATTAAGCGGCTACGTAAGCAGAGCCATCGTGGTTGATTTGAACGACGCCGCTGTTTTGCAACAGTTTCGCGCCACCAAAGAAGGTTGAGCGGCTGAAGCTGTAATCTTGCTCAGCGTCATAACCAATCTCAACTTTCAAGCCACCAGTATCCATAGCGCAACCAATAGCGGCTTTGTTGAACATATAGCATTTTTCAGCGTTTGTTCCTTTGCCAGTCAGGTTTGGATGAACGATAAAGTCCATATTGCCCCAACTAAAGGTTGTCATAATACCAGATTCAAATGGCTTGCGAGGCGCGTAGTCGATGTTTGTAAACGCATCGGTCTGCATCAAGTAAGCGTTCAATGCTGGGGTGATAAGGCAGGTTACAGGACCGTCCAAGGCGACTGCGTTGCCAAGAATAGCGTAAGCCTTCATGATTAAAGCCAGAGAGCCAGTAGCAGCCGTGCCAGTATCATTGGTCGCAGTGTCAAGCTGAGAGATAATCAATGAGTCGAGCTTGCGGTTGATAACAGCCGTAGACGCTTCTTGCATTGAGCGACGCTGATCACCTTGAGACTGGAAAATATTGAAACCAGTTTTACGGTAAGGAGCGTGCCATTCTTCCAAAGTGCAGCTCACTTGAGTCAGATCTTCAGAGCGGAAAGGGATTAAACCATTTGTACCGCGAGTTACCGCAGCGTCACCGCTAGAGCCAGAGATAAGGAAGGTAGCGGTATTGCCTTTGATAACAGCTTCGTTTGTAACGGCTTGAAGCAGCATTGATTTGCGCTGTTCAAAGCCAAGAATTAGTTCCTGACGGAACTGGGTTTGTGGTGCAGTAGTAGCCATATAGCCTCCGATGTTTGCACGTTAATGAAAAAGGAAAAAACCTATCATTCGCGCTTCGGGTTGACTTTTTATGGCTTTAGCGGGTTGCCTAAATAGGGCCGCATACACAATAACTAGCGCCTAAGCAGTAGATAATACGCTACATATAGCATACCATCTACCGCTTGGCAACAAGTTTTTTATCCTCTCGCTGAAATTTTCTCACGAGCGGTGAGCAATTCAAGGTAGCGAGCCTGCATTTTATTCGCTTCAGGGCCTTTCCAATACGCGCTGGTTTTGTCACCAACCAGTTTTTCAATGGAGGCGATTTCATCTGAGATTGCAGCGCCAGTATTGGATACAGAGCTTGGCATTACAGCCGCCGCAGGGTTTAATTCATAAGCGGTGGACGCCAACCATTTAATAATCGCTGGATCATTGCCGATGAGCTTGCCATCTGCCGAGCGCGCCGTCTCAAATGCCAAACGAGTGTCCTCTGGTAGGGAGCCGAGCAGGTTATTTACAGCCGCAAGATTTTTTTTGAAATCGCCACCCCATTCTTCGCGAAGCTCATCAAGCGAGGTGTTCTTGAAGGTAGAGTCGTTCTCTGCCATTTGCGCTTGCTGCTCCCCTATAATGTTGTAATAGGTGGCAATAGCCGCCTTTACCTGCTCTGGAGAGGCGTTTTTCCCGTGCATTTCAGTAAGGAATTTGTCAATGTACGGTTTGTCATCTTCGCCAATTACAAGCCCATTTTCAAAGGATAGCTCGTATTTTTCTGGTGCATCTGGGATTCCATTCTCTTTCCGCCACTGTGAAACATCTTCTGGGGTTCCATCTTTCGGGTACGGGCGCTTAAACTCACCAGAGTCTTTCTTTTTTTCAAGCTCACGGTACGCTTTATATACATCCGCCTCAGATGCAAAGCGCGCGAGGCGCTTTAATTCTTTCTCATCGCCATTAGCGAGCTTAACGCGCCAATCCCCCTCCGCTGTTTTTGTATCGCCTGAGTCAGCGGCAGCGTCGCCGCTAGCAGAATCGCCTTCATCGCCAGACGCAATGATGGTTTTTGTGTCTTTCACGTCTTGCTGTGTCGCGCTTGCGCTTGAGTTACCAGCGGTGTCGTTATTTTCTGTCATTATTTTTCTCCTTTAAAGGTTTTACTCTATCGGGTATCAGAACCGTCATCTTGACAAGCTGCTTCCCAACATACTGCCTGCCACATGCAAAGGCGGTATCTCTATCACTCTCATAGTAAGGCAGGTCATACGCGCCAGACACCGCCTCAATAATCCATTTCAGCGCATCTCGCTGCATTTCAGGCGTAGCATCGCCTCTCGCGAGCGCTTGGATAAGCTGAACGTGCTTTACCTCATACTCAACTGGCATGTATGGTTTATTTTTTGCCACCACTTGCATACCCCATCACAGCTTTTTTCTTGCCAGACTGTTTTGCAATCTTGATTGTTTTTCTCACCGCTGTTTTCTTCGGCTTTTTAATTTTTTTTGGCATCTTTTCCTCCAATTAAAGTTAGATTTGTTGCGGAAGGCATAACAAACTCTTCAAACATCTTTGCCGCCCTAAGAACATCATCAGGATCTTTGCGTGGAACCGCACGCTCGGCAAGCTCAAGAATCTTAAATCTAGCCCACGCCCTGTCGTCGCCAAAATAGTGCATCATGGCTTATCCTTTTCCGCAATAAACCACGTATAATTTCCAGTCTCATCGTAGCCAACGGTACAATTTTCTGGCTTTATTTTGAAACTAACGCGTTCTTTCCATGAGGCTGGCATAAACCCAAGCATTTCTTCTACGGTATAGTTGCCGCCTGATTTCCTCCACGGGAGTCTAGTTGCGTTTTTATTTGTCATGCAATACCAGCCATTTGCGCTTGTGAGAATTGATTTGCCGCCTTGCCCATTGTCTCAGCCGCCTGCCCACCTTGCTGCATCATTTGCAGCATTTGTTGAGCTTGCTGAGCTTCAGCGTCTTTTTTATCCATTGCCGCCATATCATCCTCAGAGCGTATCCACCCCATAGGGACGCCAATACCTTCAAGCGTATCGCGCAATGCTTTGCGGATATCAACAAGGCGCGGACTTGTTGGGTCAAGTGCGCTCGACTCGGCAAGCATCGCTTTCGCCTCATTAAATGACTGCGCTTTTTGACGGTCAAGCGTTTCGGAGAGTGGGGAGCGGAAGATAAATTTCACATCCTGATTGCGTAGCTCTTCAGGAATATCAGCAATAGGTCCAAACCCACCGCCGCGCATCAATAGGTCAAACGTATCAGAACACAGCGAATTGTTGTAATCAGCCTCAATAGGCGCAAAGAGCGGCACGATTTTACGCATATACTCTTTTACACGTTGCGCGGTTTCAAACGCCGTCATGTCGCCATTCATTTGCGGCAGACCAATTTTATCAAGGTAGAATGATGACTCAATCGCGCGCTTAATTTCATCGCGCATCTGCAAGCCATAGCTAATACCATTCGAGTTAATTGTCATCGGGCGCAGAGCGTCACCAAGCCGCTCATCGTATTCAGCGTCAACCCATGTCACGCCACCAGCGAACTGGTGAATATCCGTGCGCACCACGTCTTGCGTCGCAATAACAGGTGGGTTTACCGCCTTCTCGCCAGCCTCAAGCAGAACAAGTGTCATTTGCTGGAATAGCCGCGCATCTGGCAGAGCCGCAACAACAGCAGGCGAGTAAGCATAAGGCGAGCCAGATTGCGTAGCCCAGCGAGGAATCGTGTAAATCTTCGTCCACACCCCTTCGTCGCGCAGCACATGCTTTGTAGCAACTTCATAAAAAATGGAGACATACGGCGTGCGGATTTTCTTATCGCCCTGATACATATCCGCTGGAATCACAACGTGCCGAACATCCACACTCTCAAAGACGCGCTTTGGCTCTTTCAGCATATCCTTCACGCTGGATGATACATTCCCGCCAAATTCTTTGTTTAACTGGTGAGCCTCAGGCTTCCACTTGCGAGCGATAGGGCAAGGCTCGCCATTCTCATCCTCAGACCACGCCATGTCGCGCAAGTGCCAGCAGCGATAAAGCATTTGCTGCTTTGCCAAATCAAGCTCTTTTGAAATAGCGCACTGTCCAAAAGCAGCGTAATCATGGTCGCCTTCTTTCGTCGCGCGCTGGAATTGCGCCTTCGGATCATACATCGCATTCCATTGAATTTTGCTTGCGCTATCAAGAAACAGCTTGCTGTCGTGAGACAGGTTTCCATAATTATTCGTCTGCACCTTAAACCAGAAAATATCATTCGGGCGCAACATAGACGAGAACATATCTCCAAGATCACGCCTTGCCATAATCGGAAAGCTCGAAGTCAGATTTGCAGCAAAGTCCGTACCGAGAGAGCGGAACGTCGTAAAGTCCGCACGCTCAGGATAGAAGTTGTCGCCAATCTCTTGCCATAGGGACAATAAGGAGCCTCTGCGCTCAAACATGCGCTCCACTAGCTGCGAGATATGATCTATGTCAGCAGCCATCTAGCCCCCAAATTTTGAGCTTGAACCGCCGCCGCTACCGCCTGTACCGCCACCCATCGAGCTGCCATAATCCGTCAGGATAGTAGACTGCCTGCCAGTGCGCGTCGCAGCAGCAGCCGTCTTACGCTTTGTCAGCGCCTTGTTCGCCTCAGGATCAGGCATAGGCGTAGGCGGTGGAAGTGGTGGTGGTGGTGGAGCTTTTGGTGCAGAAAGAATCGAGCCGATAGGACACCTCCATAATTAAATTAATCTGTTATTGCGCCTTGCCCAATCTATCGGATCAAGTGCGCCCTTTGATAGATTACACGAAGCGCATAGATATTGCAAGTTCTTTATGCAATTGCCCCCACCTTTGGATATTGGGATAATATGGTCGAGATGCGCAACCGCCTCAGACGCTAGCGGCTTGATTGATATTTTGCACTTACACTCAGCGCACTTTCCTTTTTGCCGAGCCATGAGGCTTGATATTTCTTTTGCTGTATGAGAGCCGATGGCGAACCTTCGTTTGGCTATCGTGTTTGTTCTATATTTTGTGTCATGCAACTATCTTGTTCGTCTCTGCCCCATGTGTCCAAGCACCGCTTTCGGACGCTGGTTCGTTTTTCCGTTCCACTGCCCGCCCCTCAAGTTGACAACGGTATCGCCGTAACTCCATGCCATCACCACCGCATCCCCTCTATCTGGCGACCTGCCAAGGCGTTTTTTCATATCGTCCTTACTCTCAAGCTGAATACCACGAGTCGTTACCTTGTATCTCACGGAGCACAAATCAGACATCAGCTTCGGGTCAGGTGGAAGCGCAATCGGAGACCCCCCATCCTGCGATGGATCCAACGCCTCCATAAACCGCCAGTATACTTCCGCACGCTTAGACGCAAATGGATGGAGGCGATCCTTCGTGCGCTTCGCACTCGCCTCAGACCCCTTATGCGCCTTCGCCTCTATCCCATTATCTTGTAAATGCCTCACAATCCCACCACCATACCCCCCGCCACAATCTACCACAGGAACAGCCCCGTCCTTGCGATACCGGATAACCTTCGCCGCCACATCCTGCGGATACGGCGTGTCCACACCCGCAATCACTATCGGCTTTGCAAAGTAGCCGTCGTATCGGGAGATAATCACCGTCTCGTCAGGACCACCCGCCGCAGGATCTACACCCATCGCACACATCGGCACGTTCATCGGAGGTTGCTCCGTCCACCTGCTCTGCGCATCCCTCACCCACTGCGTCGGAATTAACTGCCCGTCCTCATCCTTACGCGCTAACATAAAATTACCGTCTCGCAGAGCGGAACGGTACGGCTCCTTCATCGCGTCCAACGTCGCCTTGTAATTCGGATCCGCATACGGATTGTCGTCAATACTCGAACGGATAAACGTCCGAGACTTCGGTATCAATAATCGCTTCGTGCCATCAGCCTTATACCCATCCTCTTTAGGATGCTCACTCTCAACCTCAATATCACGACCGTCCTTATCCGTTATAAACCACCTAAGCTCACCATCCGCCGCAGGATTGTGATGCGTCACATCCAACCACGGGCGGAACATCCCAATAATCCAATCCCCCTGCGTGTTCACAGGCGGATTGCTCGCAAAGACCGTGCGAACACGCTGACCACGCTTCACACTCTCCGCATCCGTACGATTCCACGTCATGATAAACCTAACCTGATCCTCACGGAAATTCACCACCTCGTCAAAGAACTTTAAATCGTGCTCCTGACCCTGCCAGTTAAACTCATCCCCCGGATTCGCACACGCCCCAAATTGAATAAATCTACCGTCAGACGTCTTTAAACTCGGTGGCGAGCTGCCATTAAAACCCTCACGCGTTCCATAAAACTTTAACGCCTTGTCAATCAAATCCGTAAGCTCCGTATACTGCGGGCGCATAATCAACGATTTTTTGTGTGCCGTCAACGCCAAGCCCACGCCCAGTGCCGATTTTCCGCCACTCGCTTGCCCCCCATACAGCAATATGTCAGCCTTCGAATAATACGCCGCCGTCTGCGGACCGGGCGCAGGTATAAAACACTGGTTGATTGTCCTAAACGCCTGACTCAATACAAAGTCACGCTTGTCCTCAGGTATCGCCAGTAATTGCGCCTTGATAGACTCATGCGAAATACCAAGCCCGCCAACCAGTGAAAAAGGCGCGTCAGAAGCATCGGCGGGGCTAGAGGCTTCAGATATCTCATTCGGTTGACGCGTGTCATCATCCACTACCTCGCGCTTCCTAATATGCAGACCCTTCGCAATCTTACGCTCAATCTCCACCAGCTTCTCACGCTCCTTAGCGGCCACCTTCCTCTTCCTCGCACTCTCCGCCCTCGCCTCCTTCAACTCAGTCTTAGTCTTTACACCATGCTTTAAACAGTGCTTCTTACTCCGCCTCTTCGGTTTTTCAGGTGGCGCGTACTTCTTTATCCCACCCACAAATCACCCCTTAGCTACATAATACACATCCAAACTCGTCGTGCCATCACCACCACTGATAAATGGTCTTATCCATACAGGACTCTCAGCCACACCCTTTAACCCAGCCGCCGTGAAACTTAAAGCACTCCCCTGCAAATCGCTCAATGTATACCAATTCACACCATCATTACTTCCCTGAATCACTAAAGTGCCACCTACCCCAAATGTCCCAGAAACACTAACTGAACGGTCGCGCTTATCATCCACTCTCAACGCCTGACCATCCGCATTCGTCGTCGTCAATAATAACCAATTCACTCCACCCATGCTCGGTGAAGAATGTACCGTCGTGTTTGTCGCATAATTAATCGTTGCCATAAATAAACTTTCATGTTTGGTTGGAATTTTTATAAAAAAAATGGTTGCAAAAAATTATTTTTATAAAAAATAGGTTGCTAAAAAAATATTTTTACAAAAATCGGTTTTTTGAAAAAAATGGTTTTTTGAAAAAGCAGTTTTTTGAAAAAGTGTGGGGGTGGGGCGACATACTTCACATACGTACCCACCGAAAAAGCCCCCTCCCCCCTCTGAAACCGCCGTTCTCAGCTTTTTCCGTAGCGTTTACACGCTGCGTAAACAAGCTGAGCATACCAACCTAAAATGCGTTTGTCAAGGGGGTGAACCAGAAATAAATGAGTCTGCGACGCTTTTTTTTGTGATTGCTGTGGGATATATCTTACTCGTGCTGTATTGGCTAGCAATCACGGGGCGCGTCCGTCTAACGGAGCTGACTATTCCTTGCTGTAAGCCTTGCCACGCTTGGCTTTGCCGCCTCTAATGCCTTCCACCAAGCCGGCATTGTTTGCCGCTTTAATCAGGCGGCCGCGCTCTTTGTCGGATTGCTTGCCAATATCGAGCGGCACGACCTCGCTAAAATGCCCCTCAATTGTCTTGCCATTTGCGATTGCTGACTGCATTGCAAATGCTATGCGGCGCGCCGCCTCATCGAGATCCAGCTTCACTTCCTGCCTGTGTGAGATGTCCAGCCTGTCACCATATCCGCGTTCGCGCCCCTGCGTTTTTGCAAAGAACATAAGCACAGCATTGTCACCCTCGCTTATCTTTTCCGCCATTTTGCGCTCGCAAGTGTCCATCATCGCTTGCCGAGCGTTATCCAGAGCCGCTTGCAAATCATCCGCAAAGCTCAAATCTTCGCGTGCCATTTGAACAATCTCCCATCTTTTAACACCAACAATTTCGCAAACTTCGCTTAAAGTCAAAGCTTCAAAATCTCTAAGTCTTTGAATCAACTCTTTTTTCACCGCTTCTTTTTCCATAATCCCCGCGCTCCGATTGTGTTATTTGTGGCACTTACCCGCCACCATACCATAAAAGAGCTATCTTGTAAACCCTAGATATATCTGACCCCGAAAACTTTTTATGTTTTTGCGCACTTTTTGCACATCGAAACTTGCAGGAGTTATACGCGCGCTCACCGTGGCTTTGATGGCTTTTTATGTTTTTACACAGCTTTCCTATACATACCCACTAAAAACCTTAAAATAACCCCTTTAATAAGAGAAAGAAAGAGAGTATAATAAATATTAATAAATAACACTATTGTTGCAGTACAGTTAGAAACATAAGAAGGCGCTTTCTCTGTATCTATAGGACTAGTGTATAAAAACATAAAAAGTCAATTCGTCACTTCCACAGGGCGTTTAACTCTTACAAGAGGGCATGTGTAAAAAGGTGCATAAAAACATAAAAAGTAATTTTTTTATGTCGTTTTATTATATCAATGAACACTTTCTAATCTTTCCTAATGCCTTCTTAATGCTTTTGGAGGCTAATAATTTATTACTGTATACAATCAAGCTATTCCATGCCTAACCGCCTATTTCATGCAATTGGTAAGCCATTGGTATTTCTACCTTTTATCTTGTCAAGCATAATATTTATATATTATGCAAATAAATATGTTGTGATTCACGGTGAACCTGTGCTATTGTTTAAGCATACCAAGGCAATCAAGCACTGGATAAATTACAGGAGACAAACACCATGACCCCCATCTTACTTGCCATCTTTACCCTAGCAACCTTCGCCCTTTGTGGGTGGATGATTGTGGCGGATTGATGCTAACCAACCCACAAACTAACAAACAACCAAACAGGAGAACAACACCATGACAAATTTTGAGCCACTAACACTAGAAGAATTGCAAAGCGTAAGAACCCGTGCTGAAAGGCAATGGGGGGCGCTAGGCTGGACAGTTGCCGATATGTTGGTTGAGATGTTGCTTGGACTTCCACGCGAGAGCATGGAAGTAAACGCAAAGCGCACAGTTGAATTGGTAGCGCATCGCGAAACACGCAAGCAACGCGACTCAAGAGAATACCGCCAATGGCTAGCGGAAGAACAGGCGACCGCCTAACAAATTAACCCACAACCCACTTGAACCCACAGGAGCACAACACCATGGAAAACTTAACAACTGAACAATACGCCGTACTTATAGCCGATTCAATCACGAGCGGCCAGCGCAAGCAAGCCTTGGAGCAATTCAAACGCGCGCTAGCAGATAGCGTTTCCGCAGATTCACTATGCGAGGACATCCACGGGCAGGGAATCGAATCGCCGAAAATCTTTAACCTACTTTGCGCAATCGTACAGGAAAGGGCATAACATGACCAACACACACAAACACTACGAGTTAGCGCGCCGCGCGCACTATCACACCAGCTTCACGCCTGAGAAACGCGCCGATACCTTTTGCACTGGCTTCGATGCTGATATTGCCAACTTACAGGAGGCGGGCGTGCCACAAGCCAAAATTGATCGCTACGAAGCTCTGGTTGTGCGCCACATGCAGGTAAAAAGTCGTTGCTTGTCTAGCATGATTACAGGCCCAGCCAACTTTCCAGTGGCGCGCGCTGAGAAAGCAAACCGCGCCGAGCACACGGCAAGCCTAGCATCAACCGCATACTATGATAAAATCATGAAGGAAGCCAAGCAAGAGGCATATTACACAGCGCACCCAGAAGCGCGCCATGTAATGGCGGGCGATGGTGATGCAGTGGAGCGCTTGCGCGATAGGCTGGGGAAGTTGGAAAAAGCACAAGAAACCATGGTTGCGGTAAATAAGCTAGTGCGCAAGCAACCCATCGACCGCCCCGCTCTTGTTGCCCTACTTGGCACGGAAGCGCGCGCCGATGAAATACTCACGCCCGACTGCTTTAACCAGATTGGCTTTGCATCCTACAGCTTGACTAATAACCGCGCGGAGATAAACCGCACAAAAGAACGTATTGCGGAGATTGAAAAGCGCAAGGCAAGCACACCTAAAGACTTTACAAT
>CAYXHD010000001.1:0-56655 GCA_964464915.1 uncultured Candidatus Saccharibacteria bacterium | reverse complement strand
CGAACGCGGCGGCAAGTAGATACATACTCACCGTTAATTCGTCTTTAAAGTCGAATCCATCCGGCACTGATTTTAAGCCTACCAAGTCAAGGCTAGCGGTCGGCTGATTCGGCCCGTGACCGGGCGGCCCGATAATCGCCGTGTTCTTAAACTTGATAAAACCTTGATTGAGGTTGGCCTGCCCTGAATCGGTTAGTCCTTTCAGGAAGTGCGGTAAAGACATGCCGTTTAAGATACCAATCTCAGGACTTGATCCACTCACCTTTTCGCGTTTATAGGTCTGCATGTCGTAGATGTAACGTGCCATCTCAAAAGCGCGGGAAGTTGCACAAAAGCCCAAACCACGCGCCAACTCATCAGGCTGTTCATTCTGAGACATCATAATCACCCGCGTATGGTGCATGATGTGATATTTGGCGTTGTACGGGTTAGTGTACACAACAGGGTACTCAGGGTCATAAGTGCGCCAACAGCGCGAGGCGTCAAGATGAGCAATGGTCTGAATGTCGCTACGGTCTAATGCCCGTTGGGTATCACGATTACCCCCACTCCCGACAAGTTCAATAAACGCGCCGTTATCCTGTGTTAACAAATCGTAACTCACCTTTTGAGTCAGGCTTCTAAACCCTTTGCCAAAATCGCAATCCCGCAATAAATCATGATAGCGGTTAATCTTGCGGCTCCGACCATCCTCAAGTGATAACGTATAACTCATATTCCGCACGCGGGTTGATTCACCATAGACAATCGCTGATAACACGGGATTCATACGCACATAACCCCGCAATTGTCTGTCACGAATCGGACTCCACCACGCCGGAAGGCCGTCACTATCCCCTGCTAGGCGTAACCCGAAGCCCAGCAGGTCGCCAAACGCACCGTTACCGGGAAAGGTAAATGCCTCATTCCCAATCGCTCGGAACTGGACTGACTGTTTATCTATCTTGTCGATGGCGCTTTTAACGCCTTCATCAATGGCAGTGATAGCCATGTTGGTTTTGTCCTATAGGTTAACCCGTTTCAATATAATAGTACAATGATATTGCACCATAACGCAAGGCGTCATTGATGTGCGACTGGCTATCATGCTCAGGGGCAGGCTCTCCACTCGGTAACTTTTTAGTCTCACTGTACCTGTAGCTGGGTATCGCCTCGATGCTACGTTTACAGCGCGGGTGGACTTGGATGATACGTTCTTGATTGTGGTCACAAATCAGACGGCGTACAATCTGCAAACCACGATTGACATCCTTTTCAGCGGCTATCGTGTACAGTTCGCGTGCTTGGGCGTTCGCGGCAAATTCAGCGGCGGCGGCGTCGTAGTACACCACATCCGGCAAGGCATAGCCCCACGTTAAAACATCCTCAATGGATTCAGCCGCTAGTTTATTCGATTGTTCATACTCCCCAAAGATACACAACCGATCGGGTTTACCCTTGCATGGTCGCTGTTGTGCTAGGAGTATCACGCGGGGGTCAGTATACCCATCATCCACAAACCAGTACACCGGATAACCCGGCACGTAATCAGCCTCAATCGTGATATTGTCGCCTGTCCAATTGGGATACACGCCGTCTTTATATTCGGCGTTCCAATCGCCTCGGATGTACCAAGCCTGTCGGATAGGGTCAAGCATGTAGAGTGTTTTAAGGTACTCAGGGTCTAAGTTAGGGTTGTCAGTCGGTAACGCATGGATGTACATCCTAGACCGCGCTAGGGGATGATGTTTGTCTACCCGAATATCTTCATTGTTGACCTGCGCAAAATATCCGGCCTTACCTGTAATATCCGCGTCAACAAAACGCTTTTTAACCCAGTCCCCTTTTAAGCCGGGGTTGGCAGTATTACGCACGATGGGCTTGAGGCCGCTATCTATCGTCGTGCGGCATAACGATATTGAGGCAAGGTATCTATCACGATCATGCTGCTCTAATTGGTCAAAGCCTAAGAGTTGCACTTGCCAGCCCTGATAACGGTCTAAATCCGCATCACGTTCTAGGAACCCAAAGTAGATTTTAGCGCCGCTGGGGAAAGTCCATACGTGGTCATTTTTATTATAGGTTGCCCCGTAGGTTTTATAAGTGCGTTTGCTGCGTTCTATCGGCCCATCGGCCCCGGATAAGCTGGGGAAACTATCACGTAGAATGAGCGCGTTATACTGAGGATTGCCAATATCACGTAACGCGCCGTTAACGAGTACCTCTGTTTTGCCGCTACCTTTACCCCCACCATACAACACCTCAAATACCGATGTTTGCAAAAAGCGCACTTGAGGCAGGCTATTCGGTCGCCAGTCTAGGCCGGGTCGAAAACCGGGCGGGTCAACAATCTTACTCGCTATCATCGTCGGTTATCGGTTGCGGTAAAAAGACAACAGGCATATTCAATTTTTCACCCGCGCTGGTGACATCCACATTTTGAGGCGGAGGCCCGTCAATATGTTTATAAAGGAATTGCACCACGCCAAACCAATCATCCGGCGTAACCTCAAGTGTTTTCCCGTCGGGAAAGGTTGCTTTACCTGACTGGACAATCTGCCATAACAATTCAGCCAATAATAACTTACGAGCTACTTGTTTGCCGTCTTGCCCTGTTATTTTTTTATCACCAGCCGCCTCTAAGATGGCTGTGAGCGCCCTATTCTTGGGTGGGCGTCCATTGGGATTTCCGGTTTGTCCTTTTTGAAATGGCATTGTTATTTTCTGTTTTACTATCTATGTTGACGGTAAATACTTGGTTCCTGAGTTCCAACAAATAAAGTGCTTTAGCGAGTTCACTTTCAGGGATGTCTAAGGTGATTCGCATTCCCCCATCGCTACTAATTTTAATGGCTGATTCGAGTGGTGCGAAGGTTGCTTTAAAGGATACGGTCATTTCACCTTACTTTTACCGACGTCGGTAAACTCATCTTTATTCTATAACCATAACAAAAAACCGCCTAACGGTCAAGTTAAGCGGGTTAGTCTAAGTATAGAATAAAGATTATTTAGCGGGTGGCTTTAGCCTCCATCTGTCGCATCAAACACTCAATTTTATCTAAATCATCGGCGGGTAGCCATTCGAGTGTGACATCCATCAGGCTGTTAAGTACCACCAACAATGTATCATCATTCAGGGGTTGCCCCTTACGTTGGCGTTCGTTGGCACGGTCGGTAATGGTAAATGCTTTCGCCAGTAAACGCACCTGCCGGGCGGTTAGTTGGTTAGTCGTCATACCGCACCTTGACTTTAGTATCACTAATCAGCGCGTACCACATACTATCTATGAATAACACCACGACTGCCCACGCGATAAACGGGATGGGCAGTAGAGTACCGAGTAGGCATAACGCCAGCCCGATTTTGAGCGCGAGGCCAGTCAGGGCCATGTTGAGGTAAAATAACGTGTGTTTCATCGGTCGGAGTCCTTTTCATTTAGTCCCATTCGTATACGTCAATGAATAGCTCATCCCACTCTTTAGCAGGCATCGTTGCGTAACACGTCGTACAATAGAAATTGCCATCATGAGTACGCTGTAATTCATCTTCTAACAGGCGCTCTTTATCGCAATGATCGCAAATAAACATCTCAGGCTCTTGAGGCAGTTTAGTTACGCAATCCATACATACCCACTGACCTTTATGTTTGCGCTCTTTAGTCACCCACCCCAATTGACGAGCGAGGCGATTACGTGACCACATGGAATCCTCATCAATTAGACTATTTTCCCCCGGTACAAAATACTTGCCACAGATTGAACAAGTATCATGTAGGCGAATAACCACCTGAAAATAACCGCCGCTTAAATCCTTAATTTCTGCCATCATGTATCCTTTCTATCTATAATTCCAATACGAATTTAGCGGGTAGTGTGACAGTAAATTTGTCTAATTCAAATGGCGGGAAACACAATCCGGCAATATCTATACTCGACACCAGTACACAATCAACACGCCTCAGCACTGGTATAGCCATATCATGTTGCCATTTTTTACTATATTCTCGCCTCAAATCAATGAACCATTGCCCATCATGGGTAATGTGTAGCGCATATTGACTCACGTACATCACCCGCCCGATGGGACTATGCTGAAGTGTTTTGCGTTTGCGAAGCATTTAGGTATCCTTTCTTTATCTTATCAACATTAAACCCCCGCCTGTATAACGCGGGGGTGTTCTAAGTGGTCTAAGTTATTGCCAGAATAACCGTGCTTCTGGATATTGTTTGTGCCATTGTTCAGCGATTAGCGCGGCGTGTTCCTGTGTCACCGCCGGGCGGGTGATATACATCTTATCTTCAACGGTGATCTCGACTACGTAGGGGTACTGCCCTTTGGTTGATTTGATAACGATAGTGGTCATGTTCATTTGCTCCTATTTGCTTTCACTTTACGCGATTACGGTTCCATCGAATTTGACAACAAACAAACGGGGTAAATCATTCACCGCGTCGTGGGTGAATAGCTGCCATCCGAAGCCATTCGGTAGGACAACCGCCTCAGCGACGATAAAGACACGGTTATTGTGTAGGATAGTTGTGGGTAGGGTTGCCATTGTCGTTGCTCCGTTGGTTGTCTGTCACTTCACTTTATGTATCTATCATATCACACTTTTACAGTTTATATCAACCTATTTTCGGATAAATTTCATAATGTCAGGGGCAAAACTGATTACCCCCAACACCACCAACCCGATTAACCCCACATCGCAGCAGGTCAGCGTCATTCATGCCCACTTTCAAGCCATTTAGCGCTGACGCCATACACCTCTGCCATCAGGCTTAGGTCGAGTTTGCTAATCGAGCGTAGGCCGCGTTCACGTAGGCTCAGGGTTGATTCTGAGATACGCAACAATTGAGCCGCGTCACTAAACTTAATGCCACTATCTATCCGCGCTTGTCTACAGCGTGTCGCTAGTTCCATATCGTGCCGAATGGCTGGGCGTCCGACTTTACGCAGGTCGGTATTAAGCGCCTCAAGCGATTCGCGCAGCACATACACGCGGTTTTTAACCTTGACACTCTCCAAAATCCCTTGACGGCATAGGCGATAGACAATCTGCGTTGATAGACCTTTCATGGTTGCGGCGTCCTCTGGGAGTACGTAGTCATCATTTAAAATCATGGGGTCATTTGCCTTTCGTGCTGTAAACTGTTCGGTACAACTCGTCTATCACCACCACTAACGACTGGTTATTTTTTGCGCGGCGGTTGGTTTGTCGTTTCACGGCCTCTAAGTCGTCTGACCATGTATCCGCGATAATGTGTCGGATGGGTACACCCCGACTATCTTTGCGCCACTCCTGAATGGTGTATCTACTTAACATACCTTTTCCCTTTCGGGCGACTAAAATCTAAAAGCCAACATAATTTACCCAGTGACTTAAAATACTTGTAGGTATAAAGCGTGCCTCGACTTTTACCATCCCATATCGCTAAGCATTCGTTCGCTAAATCTGCCATATGCCGATTTCTTGCCAGAAACCGCTCAGGCCATGTACCTTCAAAATGAATTTGTATATAGGGATAACATAGCTGTTGCTGGCGTGGAATGGTGGTTACTCCATAGCACACATAAGGCACTCCTAAAGCATTGCAAGCGCTAACCACTGCGAAATCAATGCCGATAGCATCACCTACGATAATCGAGTAGCCTTTTTCTTGTGCTTTCCACACCGCACTTTCAGCACGCTGTTCCATTTCACGAGTACATACACGGCTTCCCGTGATAAGTAAGATATTCATATTGGATAAACCGCCTCAATCTCTACCTCTACACGCGGGTTTTTAGGGTCATATTCGCGATAATAGTGGGTTTCTTTGATCTGTACATCATTGAGATAACAGTACCCCTGTAAAACATCCTCAAGGATTTTGCCAAAGTTACCCACGTCCTGATTTTTGCGGCGGCGGTATACCCGTGCGGTCAAACTTACGTTGCCCTCAATCGGAGCAATATCGAGTTGATTCAACATGAGTGCCACCTCTTGACGATAGGCGCGGGATTGTGGTGACAGATATACCCCTCGCGTGTTATGGCTATAATTCTGATTGGCTGAGGGCGGTAACGGTAAGGTGAGTTTTATCATTATTCAACCTTTCGCAGTAACTTAGCTTTTACCTCAACCAACACATTCGGCATATCATCGAACTCAACCATCAGCGGGTACAAATGCCGGATGGTTCCTACCTGCGGCTGGCGATAGTTTCGATTCCAACGTCGCCAGTATTTCGCGTTCACTTGCACGCGGTCATTGATAGAGAACATTGGATAACCACCATTCATCAATCACTGCCATAACTGTATCGAGTGCGGGGCTGGCGGTCGGATAATCAATTCCTACCGCATCGCAATATTTCGCCACACGATAGCTGTAAACGATACGCTCCCACCCCTCAATATGCGGGTAGTGGGTATCGAGTAGGTCTAACACTGTATCCATTAGCGCCCATCCCCGTAAATGTTCTCATCACGATACCCGGCGCGTAATACGTACATCAAGCGCGGGTTTTGCTCTAAAGTAAAAGCAAAAATCAACCGAATACCGCCCTTGTCAGGGGCGATAGACATTAACTTAAACCGTTGTGGCTCATTCAGGCCATGCGCCTTGCACCAGTCCACAATTACCGGGTTACGCACGGGTGCGAAGTCGAGGCTTTGACCATCTGCGATTAACGATAATTCATGCAGCACTTTGTTTTGGTCGCTGGTGTTGAGTGTGCCTAAAAAGGCTTTAACGGTTTTAGAGGCGATGAGTTGAGCCGATACGGTGTTCATGCCACTAACTCCTCAAACTCTATATCATCCTCAAGCCATGCCACGTCAAACGCATCTAGGTAGGCGTCTACCACTTCCGCATACAACTCAGCGAGTTCGTGCTGACCACTCGCACGGGCGGCAAGTTCGAGTTCTAACGCCCGTTTATGGAACATCTGGCGATAAGCCTCATCCATGCCTTTAAGTACCTGAATAACGGTCGGTATTTTATCCATTTTAGGCTCCTATAGAATTGCAGATACAATGTGATTGACAAATTGACGCAGGGGATTGACTGCCACTAGCGGCTCTACCGACGTCGGTAAAACTTTATTCTCAGGATAGTAGACCTCAAAACTATCGCCATTGGCCCACTGCCAGCCAGCGGATACGTACCCAGCCGCCAGCGATTCACTAACGTAGGTGTGAACTTCGCGGTACTCAGCAGCATCAATGTTCATACGCATGAAGGCGATGACACCCTGCCAATTACTAGCAATTTTTCGAGTCTGACCATCTTGATTTGCGGTGATGATAAACATGGTTAACTCCACTGCTCCGGATAGATTCGGCACTTACCGGATTTAGTAATGAGCGTAGTGGTCAATGTAGCAAGGTTGATTTCAATTGCACTTTTATCTGAGAAGTTATAGCGTGCAATTCCGTTGGTCAATACGGGCTTGATTTTGTGGTCAATTCGCAAGTGTTTTGCGAATTTGATGATTTTGGCTTCTTTTTGTTGAAATGACATGTTGATTACTCCGTTTCCACTTCACTTTATACTACTAAGTATAGTTGGTTTTATATTTTGTGTCAAGCATCAAAATAGAAAAATACCCTCCTAAAATCAGGAGGGTTGTAAGTAGTTAATAATTTGTGCCATAGCGGTACGTGCGTTCGATCCGCGCCCGGTGCGCCTGCCGCGACTGCTGGCGATACAAACTACCTTTTTGCATGGTCAATCCCCCATCGGGCTGGCGGTTGACGGGCTGGCGATTCATCAGCGTTTGCGCTTGTGACATCCAGTATTGTCGTAAGTGGATGTTGCTGGTGTGGAGTGCCATATACACACAATCGTCAACGGTTAAACCACGTCGGTTAGTCGAGTACATTAAAGCCTACCCCCTTGTGACAACTGTAAATGGCATCATTGAGGATAGCCATCACGTTAAACGCCCGGTCAACTTCGAGTTGTTTGGCGGCATAGTCGGGATTGCTACCCATCACGCCGTAAGGCATTTTGCGAAGTTCATGCCAAATCTGCCACTTGTACGCATTAACGTCATCGCGTTCGATTTCAAGCGCCCAAAGGGGAGTAGATGCAAAGTCGTAGGCTTTAAGCGCCGCATATGCTGCCATGTTCTCAGGGTCAAGCGCAGCATCAATGAGGTTGCTGAGGGTGGGTGGGGTATCATCAATCACCGCCGGGGCTTCCTGCGTGTCCTCTTTGCCCACGTCGCTAAATGGCAAGTCGTCAACCTCATCGGCTAAACGTGGCTCAATATCACCGCGTTTAATTTCGTCATACACCACACCGTTTACCGACTTGACGGTATAACCATAGCGGTCAGTTCCTGCCACAATCACCCCGTCTTGAGGCTTGCCATCGGCATAAAAGGAAACATCGCCATCGATGGTGGTTTCATCGGCGGGTTGCGGTTGGTCAACCATCGGGGCGTCTTGATACACATAGGCTAACCCGGCGGGGGTGATAGCAAAGGTATCACCGTAATTATATTCGTCTGTGCAGGCAACTAACCCATTCAATCGCAATTCGTTGGCAGTACGCAAGTAACCTTGCGTCGCTTGGGTACTAACGTATGTTTCGCCCAATGTGGCGATTAGTTTTAAAAAAGTTTCTTGTTTGGCGGTTAATTTGGTCATTGTCGTTGCTCCGTTTGTTGTCTGTCACTTCACTTTATGTACTTAGTATAGCATGGTTTTATATTTTGTGTCAAGTACCAATTTTAGCATAAACCCGGCAAGCGATACCCCTCATCTTGGAGGGGATAGTTTGCACACCCGATAGGCATACGCCAACTATCCGGCGGGTCAAAACGCGGCGGTGGCGTAACGCTAAGTTGGGCTTCTTTAGTCGGTGAGGCGAGTCCCTCCCCTATCAAAAATTGGTTAATCGGGTCAGGTACACCCGATTCGACGATAGCGCGAAAGCGTAATCTAGCGGCGTGCAGGTCAGTATCATTCATGGCTGCTTAGTCCTTATCGTGCCATCAATCAATTTAGGTTGATCTTGATTCTTGAGGCGGCGTGGCTTTTTAGAAAAAGCCCGTTCAATTTCAGGGCGTGCGGCGTCAATAATCGGGCGCGTGTCTTGTATATCTTCCGATAATTCCTCTATGCCCTGCGAATTGCGGCTAGTGTGAAATACAATACTAAGCGACTCCACAATTTGAATAGCCGCGTTTTGTGCTGCTGATAAATATTTACGTGGACTATCGGTTATTTCTAATTCACGCTTTAACTGACTTGCTGTTTTGCCCGTTGCGGCCTCAGTTGTTTCGTTGGTCAAGCGCCCATATTCACGGCCTTTTACTCGACGCTGTGACCATTCGCTTGTTAACTGGTGGTGTGTTTCCTGCTGCAATTGTCGCATAGATAACCACTCATCCACTTCTTCGGGCGTGTATCCCTCATTAATCAGTTTAGCGCGTTCTTTGGTGCGTTCCCACTGACTAACAATCGCCTTCGCTTTTTGAGGTTCCCGCCGCGCAAGGTCAACAAAAGCACCTGCCTCAGCGAGAAAGTCTAGAATGTCCTGAATAGGCGTAAATTGCTTTCGTTTGTCTGTTACCCGTATATCCTGCGCTATTTTGTATAATGCAACATCGGTACAATATTCGAATACGACTTGCTGGCGATTGGGAGCGGTTTCGATGACAATGTTTGTTGAAAAAACACTGTCATCAAAAAAGTTATTCATGCGTAAATTGCGAATGGCCTGATTAGCATATTTCAGGTCAACCAAACCAGATAGCCACTCATGGACTCTAAAATAATACACGCCGTCAATGACTTGATAACGTAGATTAAATGTCCACTTTTCAGCGACAAGTAAAGGTAGCGGCCTATCGTCAAATAGGGGGAGTTGCTGTATAATGGATTTACCCATTAGAGATATTGTCCTTTCGATTAGCCCCGCCTGACAGTTGGGGCTTTTTGATTTGTCGAGTGACCTCGTAATGAGGCCGGGTGCATCCTACTTTAGACGTTTACCACTGGCCTATTTCAGATACACCTTTATTTTACCACACAAACGGCTATTTCACCATCAATCGAGCGAGTTCTTTTTGTGTTATCGGATGAGTACCCAGCTTCCACTCAAGCGCTACATCATGACTACGCCACTCATCTAAATGGCGGTCAAGAAACTGCCATAATTTGACGTGTGGAACCGACATTTGACTATTCATTTTTTGTACCCGCTCTAACCAGTGCGTCGTACACCCTTTCAGCAAATAATGATTCTGGGTGTAAACTGTCACCGGGATGATGTGCGTAAACTGCTCTAACGCATCAATCGCACAATCGAGCGCCAAACTATCATCCGTCGCCTTTTGCTGAGTACGCCAGCCGCGAAGGACCTGCTGATTATCCTGTTCAAATAGCGCACAATACGCGCCATAACCACGTTTGTAATCATATTCAGATGCAAGATAGAGATTCATAATCATTGTCCTTTACCGACGTCGGTAAAACTAATCAATTCGTCATCATTTTCACAACATAAAGTGAGGGACGGCAAGCCGCCCCAATATTCGTATAAGGCTTCGAGTAGCGCATATGGCCCGTACCGGCCTAATTCCTCATCCGTGCAATCTATCAGATTACCGTCTAATCGCGCTACAAACTCGTAGACATTTTCTTTATTTGCCATTGTTATATCCTTCATTCAAATTGATGGTCTGTTTCTGCACTTCTTTATCTATCCATGCTAAATGTTGCAAGTCGGTAAACACCTCCACCTGTCCAGTTTTCCCTGTGCTATTTTTAACCACGTTGATAATGCCGCGATTGGTCGCCCGATTATCCTCATAAATGAGATTCAAAGTGAGATACAAATTACATTGATTATCACTCAAATTACGGGCGCTTGAGGCATCTAATACCTTGCCGTCACGTACATTTTGACTATCATCTTTGCGCGGCTGGGCAAATACCCAGCCCACAATATCCATATCCATGCAGAACGTCTTTAGTTTTTCCGCTACCAATTCCAACCACTCAAAATCACGTTTCCCAAATGAGGGGGTACGGTCAATATAATCCCAAAATAAAAACGGTACACGCCGCCCCTGTTGACGTTTTTTCTCAATAATCTTAGCCGTCATCTCAAGCAGCATGTCAAACGTGGTATCGCGTTTCTTTTGCAGATAATACGCCTCACCGGGCCAGTTTTGAAGTTGACGCGATAACCCAACAATACCCTTAATTCTATCTTCAGGGAGTAATTGCCCACGTCGTTTTTTAGGCTCTACATTATTGGCCTGCTCCCATAAGGCTAATTTATGGAAGTCTAACTCGCGGTTGCTAATGCCAGCGTGCATAATATCGCCATTACGATGAATCGAACGCTGAGCATACTCGCCACCTGTCCACTCCGGGCCAAACACAATCGCATCGTACCCATCACGGAGTAGCTTTTCGAGATTAGTTTCCATGAATGAGGTTTTACCCCCACCCGATACCCCTAATGTAAAAATGAGTTTTCCAGTCCACATAACCTCACACATGCCCTCAAATTGATGCAAGGTACTAAAAGGCATCAATATAGGTTCTGATAGCGTTTTGACCCCCTGTAATTCTTCTGAAAGGTCATGTAAGGCCATGCTACGAATGCTATAAAACTCATCTAACTCGATGGCGGGTTGTATCGTTTCCGGCGCTTGATTTAAATTCCCCTTCAGGGCGGGTTGCGGGGTATGTTCTTTTAGATAATCCTGCCAGACGATACCCAGCGCGGCTCCGACTTGTTTCCATGCGTCTTTATCGTCTTGAATCCCGCATGAACAGTTAGGCCAACCATGCGGCACTTTATCGTAGCTAATTCTAAAACTCGGATGTTTTTCCGTGTGCGATGGCAACGGGCATAACCAGCGGTCTACATGACCCTCCCGCAATACAGGCGTACCGAGTAGCGCCTTAACTTTTTCGATGTATTCAATCCATAAATCATGAATCGTTTCGTCAGGTGGTTTTGTTAGGGACTTGGCAAGCGTGCGATTGTAAAGCGCCAGTTCATTAATCGGGATAGGTGGACAATCTACGAGGGCTTGTTTAAATTTAAGCGCATCAAACGCGCTATCAATCCATAAATCATTGGTGTCCTTTTTACTACCCATCTCATAGGGCAGGCGATAAAACTCACAATTAAGAGCTACCGCGTCCGTCATCTCCCATACTTTCCATGCCGTTTGCATCCCAATCGAATCACAATCAGGATATAACTTGAGGTTCTCAACACCGAGTAATTCTAGGTGTTCAATTAAACCATCCGGGACTGACAACTCCCCAAACCACGTCAAAACGTTTTGAATACCTGCCGCCTGAAAGGTCAGCATATCCAAGTCGCCAAACGCAATATAAAGCGTACCACGCCCGGCTTTAATGGCTTGTTTAAGGTCGCCTAGATAATAATATTTTGCGCCGGAGGGTTGCCCGTTGACCCATGAAAATTTAGGCTTATTGCCGTCAGCCGAACGCCAACGTAATTGGCGCGTACTGTGGGGTTTACCTGCCATATTGAAAATTGGGTAAACCCAGCCTTCCCGCCCCTGATATAAATATCGCTCCCACTGGGCTTTTTCACACACCTGCAAAAGACCCCGTTTGCTTAATGTATCCTGTATATCAAGGCTCATTTTGTTTCTCCGATAATCCGCACATCGTTAATGTCAACCGAATCAGCATAGGTAGGCGCAGGTTGAGCAAGCAGACTATCAATCGCCGGGGTGACAAGATGCGCCTTCGGTACTTGCAAACTGCGTTTATAAGCGCGATAGTTGACAAGCATCGTCGCCACTGTCTTAGCGCCGCAAGGGTAACTTGCATCCTTATACTGCTTTCTGAACCATCTAAACGCCGCATCAAGTTCCATTGCATCAATTGGGTGTTCATCGTCAAGCGGCTGTAAGGCTTTCAGCAAAGGCGTAAACTGGTTACGCATAATCGTAGCGACTTCAGGTTGGCTATAGCTTTCGAGTGTGCGACCTTTACCATACTTAAACAGCACCGGAATCAATTGATTTGCAACATCACGTTTGAGTAACCGACATGTTTTCTTAGCAGGTTTCACTTTCGCAGGAGTGACCGTATCATCTGTTACAATCGGGTCTTGTGTGCTGACTACCGATGTCGGTAAAGGTGCTGCTCCATCGTCCTGCGTAGCGGGCGATAAAGGTTTTTCTTTTGTAGTCTCTGCTGTAGTCTCTGTTAATGGATGTTGCAGTTTTGGTGATATGGAAATTACGTTTTCCGTGATTTCACCGATTTGTGATTTCGAGTTAAAGTAATGCAGAAACATCTCCCAATTGATTCTGACATGGGTTGTAGGTGTGCCGTCAAACTTGAATACTTTTTTAACGAGCAGCCCACATCCGAGTAATTTGGCAATCGCAGTATCAGCTTGACGCGGGGTTAATCGAATCCGATCCCACCACTCAGCGCGGCTTACTGCTAACCAATACTCACCTTCTTTTTGCACGCGCAATTTGTTTTCACCGCGTTTACTCGGCAAAAACCAGTAGACAATCTCGCTTAACATAAGCCCTGCGAGAATATCGCCTGCCATATCTACATAGATTTTTTTGAAGTCAATAGTATCGTGTGTGGTCGCTTCCCAAGCAAGGAACTGTTTTTTGTACTCATCAGGTGACATGGGGTTAAAAATCCTTTATGGCTTAAAATAGCCAACTATGGTAAACTTTGGTTGTCAAGCGCTTCCAATTCGCTGGCCCATACCCCCCCCGTCGCAAGGGGGTTTTATGTTTTTCAGCGCTATGGTTATTATACTACGATTAACCGAGATAAGGTAAAAATACATCCCCGCCATTATCTAAAATTTTACCTATAAAAATGGTCAAATCTATCCCGGCCCAAATGTCGTTATTGGCGTCTGAATTAGATAACCATGCGATTTTTTTAGAATTTATATCCTCTACTGAATATTTAGAATTGCTCCCCCAACAACGATCCCCCGGTGTATTCATTGCAACTCGAAAGGCTACAATATAAAACTCGACATTTATCCGTTTGCCATCAATATAAGCGCATAATGGTTCGCTGGCATTGTGTTCATATGGCGCATCATTCCAATCATCCCCTGAAATTACACAAGGGTCATATGGGGAAAACCAAGCAAAATTTGATTCCACATAACACAATCGCCAGTATGCATTTTCTAAGCCTAAAATATCGCTCACTATTTCACCCTTTCACTAGGCTTTATGGCTTGCGTATGGTAGAATATAAAACAGATAGCCAGCCCATAAAGTTATCTACCGAGACTCCCGACGCAGGGAGTTTTTGCTTTTCTATCACTGCCACTTGCTACCCGATGAAGGAACTATGGCAGTTTGTCAGGAGACCTAACCGCTGACAATTTCTAGTATAACGCTATTTTGTCCATTTGCAATAGCTTGACAGTTTATACATTTGAGTTTACTATAGGTATAAACAAAACAAAAACGCCTCACTTGCAGGCGTCTAGCGTTAGACTAATCATATCATAAAAAGGTAGGTGACAATGGACTATCAGCAGTTTTTAGCCAAAAAGACGCTTGTAGAACGTGCGTCGGGTAAACAAATCACGCTTGAGGATGTACACCCGATTCTATTCGACTTTCAACGCTGGATTGTCAAATGGGCAGTCAACAAAGGGCGGGCGGCTATCTTTGCCCATACCGGATTGGGTAAAACTGCCATGCAACTCGAATGGGCTCGACTCATTAACCCCGCTGGTAAGACCCTCATCATCGCCCCACTTGGTGTCGCCCATCAAACGGTTAAAGAGGCGCACGATTTGTTAGGCCTCACAATTCACTACACCCGCGATGGTAGTGACCTCATTGATGGCATCAACATCACGAATTATGAGATGGTCAAACACTTTAACCCCGATGATTTTGACGCGGTGGTGTTGGATGAATCAAGCATCCTAAAAGGGCTTGACAGTAAAACACGCAAACTGCTCACTGATATGTTTGTGGATACGCCCTACCGTTTGTGCTGCACCGCAACCCCGGCTCCCAATGATATGATGGAAATCGGACGGCATAGCGAATTTTTGGGATACTTGTCTAATTTAGAAATGTTAGCTGCGTTCTTCGTGAATGACATGAAAATGAAGGATGGCACATGGCGACTAAAGAAAAACGCGGTTAAGGCGTTTTATCGTTGGCTGGCGTCGTGGTCATTATCCATCCTGAAACCGTCGGATTTAGGTTTTGATGATGCTGGGTACGATTTACCCGCCCTCAACATCCAGACACATTTTGTCGATTCGGACTATGTGCCGGATGGTCAAATGTTTTTCACCGGGTTAAAGGGTATCGCTGACCGTTCAAAGGTGCGTAAAGGTACACTTCACGACCGGGCGATAAAAACAGCCGAGATTGTCAACTCCTCGACTGAGCAGTTTATTGTTTGGCATGGCCTCAATGATGAGGGTCATGAACTGCTAAAACTCATCCCTGATGCGGAGTTGATTGAAGGCGCAACCGCACTCGATAAAAAACTAGCGATTAGCGACCGTTTTCGGGCTGGTGAGACGCGCGTTCTAATTACCAAGCCCTCCATTTTTGGGTTCGGGATGAATTTCCAATTTGCTCATAATATGGCTTTTGTGGGTATGAATGATAGTTGGGAGCAGTATTATCAAGCTATCCGCCGCTGTTGGCGTTTTAAACAACAATATCCCGTCAACGTGCATGTAGTGTTGGCAGATATTGAGGACGAAATTTGGAATAACGTACAAAACAAAGAACATCAGGCCATGACGATGTTAAACGAACTTATCAATCACGTTAAAACGTTTGAAATGGAGGAATTACACAACATGGTACACAAAGACTGGCAATATACCGAAAATAGCGCACAGGGTAAGGACTGGACAATCCTGCTGGGTGATAGCTGCGAACGTATCAGCGAGATTCCAGAAAACAGCGTAAGCCTGACGGTTTCAAGTTTGCCATTCCTGAGTCTGTACACCTATACCCCCACCCAGCGTGATTTAGGTAACAGCCGCAACAATGAGGAATTTTTTCAACAATTCCAATTTATCATTGACGGCCTGTATCGCATCACTAAGCCCGGTCGCAATGTGGTTATTCATGTGCAACAGGTCGCAGCGACTAAAATGAACGATGGCTATATCGGTATCAAAGACTTTCGCGGCGATGTCATTCGGGCGTTTACCCAGCCGCGTATCACCCGTGATATGACCCCTGAGCAGATGAAAGCTGAATTTGACAAAGAACGTTTTATCTTTCACGGTGAAGTGACCATCGACAAAAACCCACAGATTCAGGCCATCCGCACAAAAACGAAGGGGCTGATGTTTGTACAACTCCACAAGGATAGCGCCGCCAGTCGCCCCGGTTTTGCTGATTATCTACTCATTTTCCAGAAGCCCGGTAAAAATGAAGTGGCGATTATCCCGGATGTCAACAATGAGGAATGGATTCGTTTTGCTCATCCAGTTTGGTACGATATTGAGGAAACGGATGTGCTTAACGCCAAAGTCGCCCGGTCGGAAGAAGATGAGCGCCATATTTGCCCATTACAATTGGGGCTTATTGAACGCTGTATCCGGTTGTGGTCAAACGTGGGTGAGGTAGTGTTTGACCCGTTCGCGGGTATTGGTAGCACGGGTTATGAAGCCCTCAAACGTCAGCGTGAATTTCTAGGCATTGAACTCAAACCCGAATACTGGCGTGTAGCCCAAAACAACCTCAAGGCCGCTGAGAACATCAATACCTATGACCTATTCGCATGGGCAGATACTAACGCCGCTGGGGATGTGCCTAAAAATACCGATGATAACCCGTATCAGGTGGGTGACATCGTAGGTAATAACAACGTGCCATATCTTTATTCAGTCGTGGGTGTCGATGGTGATCGTGTGCAAGTTGTTGACTTAGATTATCCCGATGGTCAACCGTCTTGGTTATACGCTTCCGATGTGCATTTAACCGACATTGAAAGTATCACCCGCAAGTCTTAACGTGGTATACTAAAACTGACCTCAGATAATAGCTCCGCAAGGCAAAAACACCACTTTAATTCGGTGGTGTTTTTGTGTGTTTTATCAATTTTCTATATTCCCTAAAATGATGCTTGACAAGAATTGTAAACAAGAGTATACTGTATATATAAGTGAAGTAATCAACCAAACGGAGATACCCAATGACTAACGAACTCACTACCCTAATCAGCGACACCCTAGACAACAGCGGTTTTGTGGTCAAGACAATCGGTAACACGGTCGAAGTTAGCCTCAAGAATCGCGGCGTCAGCAGCATGGAAGTGTGGGCAACCCTAGACTTTGTTATTCCCCAAAACAAGATGCAAACAGTCGTCGGCAAGGTCATTATCACCCTATAATTAACCGACAATCAAAAAGTGGAAAGGAGGCTAACGCCTCTTTTTGTTTTTGTGGTACAATAATGATTACTCCGTAACTTTCACTTTATGCACGAATCGCCTTATTTTCACGACAGGCGATTTTGTGTTTTACCGATGTCGGTAAATACCAAAAACACCCGCCAACGTGGGCAGGTGCTTTCGGGTTACACGATTCACAAACAATCTGAGACACAGCGCGTCGAATAAGATACCTATAGGTTAGGCTTTTTGCGGTAGGATGTCAAGTAGGCGTACCATGATACAGTTAGCATCATGGACCTCGAATCTTGTCATTGATTCACAAAAGATGCACACCTTTTCATCTGCTTCGTAGTAATGGTAAGTTAAATCGTGCGTTCTAATCTCTGCAAGTATTTCCTCAAGCTCCACAATCCGAGCGTTAGCCGCGTCAAGCATCGCCTGTAGGTCGGGTAGTGGCGGTTCTACCGTGTAACGCCAGTCAGGGGTGTGCTGCTGATTCTGCTCAATCTCCGCACGGGCGGCGGCTGGTGTTAGCGGTCGACTGGTGACGATTTTACCCGATGGGGCTTGCCAAGTAATGATATGGGTAGACATGGTTGATTACTCCCGATAACCATCATAAATTTCCAACATGCGAATATCTTCATTGCCATAAAACCAACACAACACCAAATCACCAAACTCATCTTGGAACCTAAGCAGGTGGTCTAAATCGGCAATCTCAATAAACCATGCCTGCCGCACAAAATCACGCTTGATATGCCCATTTTCTACCCGATGATTTGACCCTTGACTATACCAATCCTCAGCGCCGCGTGGTAACTTGTCGGGTGTTTTAAAGGTACGTTCGTCAACGTGAGTGTACGTTTCCTGTACCGCCTCTTTGCATGGTTGACCACTATAATCACTAACACGTTGAATCATAAATTTCATGGTTGATTATCCTTTCTGTTGTTCACGATATTTTTTACGGGCTGTTGAGGCTGTACCAGTGGCAACATTACTAGCCAATGCAATTTCATCAATTGACCATGATAACGCCTCTGGATTATCTTGAAACAATTGAAATACGCGCTCCGTTGCGCCTTGTGAATAACGCCCCTTCAATCCGGTTTCAATTGAAGGTTCATTTGAAGGCATTGAATGAACTGAAGAATGAGCCGGAATTGATGGTAACTCAATCTTGCTAATGCGAATCGGCTCACTTACTGGCATCGAAACTTGCACACGGGCTAACCACTCATTGCGTTTTCTAGCATCATACCACGCCTCAAATGATTCAAATAACGCCTGTAGTTTTTGATCGTAATCAGACTCTTGTTGTTTCATTTGTTCATGGTGTTGGAGGTTAATGACACTCAACCCATCGGACGCAATAAACGCTACGATGGGAGCCGCTAAGCCGACTAAAATTGAGATAACCAATTCAGCGGTTTTGTGTTCATTGGTAGACAAAATAACCGGGCCTGCGACGGCATAAAGGTTAGCCCCGACCTGAATTACCACACAGAATATCAAAGTGAGCATAATTACCCGGCCTAGATTGTGCGCTTTACCTTTTCTAGCACGTTCCTTAACCATCAAATACGCCAGCCCAGCGGCGGCAAGGTCAATAACAATCACCGCCAAAAGTGCCTCAATAGTCGCTACCCACCACGCCACATTTTGATGGGCGCTATCGTAAAACACCGGGCCGGTGCGTAACGCCGCTAACGCCGCGCTTGCGATGGTAATGAGCATAAAAAACCAATAGATAGGGGGATAACTACGAATGTCATCCGGCTTGTCCAGTGGGTGCAATTTGAGGTAAAATTTACGCGCCGCCTCAAGTGCTGCCACTTCCATTTCAGGGGATACAATTTGTTTTGTCATGTTCCTTTGGTTCCTTTTTTGTTATACTTATTTTGACTTAGACACCCCTCAATTGTGAGAGGTGTTTTTGTTTATCGAGTGGCCTTGCGGCCTATTCAATCTCTTGCAGCACAACCCGATATTTTTTACCCGGTTGTATCGCTTGTCGCCATGACTTGATGATTGAAAACAACCCGCGTACATTACCCATCATAATTTGCTGTAGCTGGTCATTTTCTAAAATAGCGTATGTTTCGACATGCCCTGCGTCAATTTGCAAATTTGAGGCATCCTGAACCGCCACGCGGTTATTCTTTTCAGCGGTGAGTTTAGCAACCGACGCTTGATTCTCGACTGCCCATTGCAGCAAACTTTCACGTTCGGATTTTTCGACATACGCCACCGCCGCATAATGGCTAAAACTTAGCGCGTGCAAGCGTTCGGTTAAATCATATTGACTGACCACACTCGCCCAATTGCTTAACGTTTGCGCGGCGTTGGGTAACAGGAGTGAATCAAATGGGATAATCTGCGATGCCACCTCACCAAAACGTGAGGCGCACTGATTCAAAAAATCACCGATTACCCATTGTCGGTTGCTGTAAGCCATATACCAACCAGCCACAATCGCCTCAGCATGACCTAAACTAACCTCAGTTACCCGACAACCGACCGTGCGCCCATCTAACGTCAGGACGCTATAACCATCCCCACTATCGTACTCCACAATATCCGTTACGTTTACCGATGTCGGTAAATTCATGATGTAACCCTTTCCATTATCCGGTCTAACCGTTTGCGTTTTTGTTGCTGATAACTGCGTAACCCGGCTTCACGCCGCAATTGTTGGTACTCAGGGCGTTGCATATTACGATGATACCTACCCAGCGAAGCGACGTTCATGCACGTTTTACAGCGACTACAATAGTATAACTTACCTTTTACGCGCTGACGGTAGAAGTTATCGAGTGGTTGCGATATCCCGCCCAATGTACAAGCGGGATTCGTGCAGGCTTTAGCTTCCATTAATCATCACTCAGTAGAATGTTAACCATCATGATTAAGGTTGCAAACACACCAGACAAAAAACAGTACATCGGTTCAGGATTATAAAGTTTCAATATATGGAGGATAGAAGTAAAGATTACCATCCACATCGCTAATCTGACTATTCGCATGATACTAATCATCGGTTAGTGTCTCACTGTTGACGTACCAACGCCCCTCAAAAGCGATACCCATGCTTATTGAGTTTTCCACGTTGTACACTTCAAACATAGCAGCAAAATGAGTTTCGCACGCCTCAAGCGCCTTATCGCGTGCCATTTCTAACGACTCAATTTCATCATCCAATGGCTTCATATTGTCTAGGCATACAATTAAGAACATGGTTATTTATCCTTTTTAGCATCTAAACGAGCTTGTAGTTTGGGTTTACGTTCAAATTCATCGGGCGGTAACACTTCCAACAACTCGCGGCCTTTAACCACTGGGTAGACATAAGTCCAGATGTCACGACCTTTGGAGTCTTTGCCAAACAACTCATGTTCAGTCGTACCCATGACACCCGTTGCGGCCTGAATCTTTTCAAGCCATGCCTTTTTGTTGGCGTCATTTTCGGCCTTATCTCTGCCTGACCACGCAAAATAAACGTATAGGCTATTGCCCTCCGCCTCAATCCAATTACGCGGTGTATTTGACTTGCCGTCTTTATTCCAATTCCCGCCGCCGGATTTAGGAATAGGTAATGGCGCAAAATGATTATCAGCTAACCATTTGTCAATATCGAGTAACCATGAAAACGGGTCACTTTCGGATTCGGGGCAGGTAATTTCAATCGTGAATCCATGCGGTGATAACGCTTTAATGTTAGTCATAGTTTATTTATCCTCCATATAGTACATCTCATAGGTTGAACGGCGCATGGCCTCAAAATACTCATCAGGTTTGGCGCTGGTGATACGTTTAGCACACGTCACATCCGCCGCCGCTTTATCGCAGGTGGCATACACAATATTCGTTTTTACGATGGGGCGTTGACTTCGGTCAAAACGTACTACGACATACTGACGATTGTGATTACGAGTTCCCATCGCCTCCTAGCCTTTCGATATAGAGTGTGGTACTTGTTTTTGACGCCATGCCGTAACATACCGATACCTTAAAAGCGTGCCGTTTGGCGTAGGTATACATGGCATTTTTGAGTTTTTCCGCCTCAGCATAACTACCGAGATTAACCTCTAACGTTTTGCCATCCGGCAAGCTCAACAATTGAGCATAGACGGGTTGCCAGCGCGAAACGTTACCGCGTTTTTGTTTGGCCTCAATGATTCGCATTTTCACAGTCATAACCTATCCTTTCTATAGATAGACTTAGTATAGTACAATTTGACATTTTAGGCAATATATTATTGACTTTACGAGTGAATAGATTTATACTGAGTTCAAGTGTTTAAGCATACGGAGGTAAATTGCAATGGCATCATTTAAAGTTGGTCAACGGGTTAAGGTCGTGTCGAGTAAGGATGAATTAGCCAAAATAGCGGCTGAGGAAACAGTGGACAAAATTGGTATCGTAGAATCAAGTGACGATGACATCTTGCGTTATCGGGTACATTTCAGCCCACAATATTATTGGTTACGTGCATCCGACCTCGTAGCGGTGGATGAATTACCCGCCACAATTGACGCGCCTAAGCCCCTGCTGTATCAAGAACATACCGAGAATGAGCCTAAGTCAGTCCGCCGCGTCCTGCTGGGTGAGTTTGGCGAACTGGCGATGCGTCAGCCGCATTTGTTTTTTGCGGGGAGTTATGAATCCATCTGCCTGATTAATATGCAAGGGCTTGACACGCCGTACATCCGTATTTCAGACAGTGCCGATGAAGATGGTGACTATCTCGTTTTTGTCATCGCAGAAGGGCAGGCGTAATCATGACCATCCCTAGCACGTACACCCTTTGGAAGTATAACGATAAACCCAACCGCATGACCTACAGTGTCACCGTGCGGTTCGGTTGGACACCCGACATGCTACAGGAAACGCGGGTTCAATACGTAGCGGCATGTCAAGCGGCGCGTGAGGGTAAGCGCGTGATTGTGGCATCGAATGACCCGGTATTTACCCGCAATACCTATCCTCAGAATATCCATGATGAGGCACGGGTGCAGATTTTTGGGGATGTTGCGGTGCAGGTCGCACCGGGTATCACCCGCCAAGTGACCATTAACTGTTTTGATGAGACTACGACGGGTCAACAAATGCTTGATGAGTTGTGGGCGTTAGTGGATGTCATGAACACCCTTGAGGCATTTGAGGTAGTGGAACAATCCGCCCCACCGCAACCCGCAACGTTGCGGCCTAGTCGCTAGCGGATTGATATTCCTGAGCAAGTAGCAGATGAGATGATTTACGACCCATCCGATGATGAGGGGTCATACGATATGAGAAAGGCATAATGATGAATAAGTGGGTATTTAACACACCTGACCCGAATAATACTACCATCTGGCATACGTGGCATGATGAACGCGGATTAGCATGGTTTTTACGCAATACTGACCCGCGTGTTATCGCTCAAAATAAGGCATTGCTACACAATCGGTTTATTGGGGAACCGCAAGTACCCGATGGTAGTGATGTGACAATCGAAGAACTCAAGGCGATGGGATTGGTAGGTGTTTATGAACTGCCCTGATTGTCAAGGCGACGGCGTAATCTACGAACTTGCCCTGCGCGGTAAAACGTGGGTACGCCGTCAATCGCACGTCTGTACGCGCTGCAAAGGTAGCGGTCATTTAGCCGATGCCCCGGCGTGTCGTTATTGTGGTAAACCTACCCCACAACTCGATAACGGCTATTGTAGCGACGTGTGCGAGTTTGCCTCAGCCCAACCCAAGACGGTTAAACTTGAACGCCACAATATTCACTGTCAGGTAAGCGCACCGCCGATGGGCTGGGAGTATGGTCAAGCGGTTGAGGTTATACGCGGTAAGTGGGTGATTGAAATACGCCCGGCGTTAGGGGGGCATACCCTCTATCGTGTGCGGCCTAAAGGCAGCGCGGTCAAGACGGGATTGATTGTGGTAGATAAAGCTGATGTTATTTGAGGCGACGGCGTAATCAGGTGAAAGTGGATTCTCAGTAGGAATGGAATAATGATGGCTAAATTGTATTTCCCAAGCAAAAAAATCAAAGTCAACGGCAGGCAGCAACAATCGTTATGGGAATCCGAACGAGCCAGCATGGGTGCGGCGATTGAATTATCTATTGCCAGTTTAAAAGCCTATGCCGAGCTATATCCACATTGGGGCATTGCCTACAGCGGCGGCAAGGATTCAAGCGCCACTACTTCATTTGTGCTGTGGGCTATTCAAAATGGATTGGTTAAGCGGCCTGAATCCTTAACTGTGTTGTATGCCGATACACGACAAGAGTTACCCGCACTGTTTGATACCGCTACCCGCTTCCTTGCCGAAATACGCGCTCTCGGCTTTGAGGCAAAGGCTGTTTTGCCAAAGCTAGATCATCGGTTTTATGTGTACATATTGGGGCGTGGTGTAGCACCGCCTTCTAACCATTTTCGATGGTGTACGCAAAAGTTGAAACTCGACCCAATGTTAGCGGAGCTTGAAAGGTTGCACACCAATGAGGGTAAGCGATTTATCCAACTAACAGGTGTGCGGCAAGGTGAAAGCGCATCACGAGACGCAAAAATCGCCATTAGTTGCACATCAAATGGCGGAGAATGTGGACAAGGATGGTTTCAGGCAATGGGTAGCCAAGCGTTGACCGCCACGCTTGCGCCGTTACTTCATTGGAGAGCGTGTTGGGTGTGGGATTGGCTTTATTTTTGGCACTCTGATAAGTGGGCGGCCGTGTGCGGATATGAACGCGGTCACGGATTCGCCTACCTTAGTGATATTGCAGCCGCCTATGGTGACAATGAAGAAAACCGGACGGGTTGCGTAGGGTGTCCATTAGTATCAAAAGACCGCGCTTTAGAAGCTATGGTAAAAGTCAAACCAGAGTTAGCGCCGCTGCTCGAAATTCGCCCGTTATTGGATGAATTAAAAAGCTATAAATGGCGGCTTCGGAAGGTTGCTGAAAAGAAAAAGGACGGAACGACGCTGGCAAGACCGCAACGCATAGGCCCATTGACGATGGCAGGACGCGCCTATGGTCTTGAACGTATTCTTGATATTCAGCACCGTGCTGGAGTGGATTTAGTCAACGAGATAGAGCAGACCAGAATCCGCGAACTATGGGATTTGAATACATGGCCCGAACATTGGGAGGGCGGGCTAGATGATCCCGAAAACATCATGGCAGACGCTTTAATTCCTGTCGTTTCTGGGCGCGGTACGAAAGTAATTGAGCAGCTTGTGTTAGTTTCAAGTTGAGAATCAGGATAAGCGATATTCTGCATAAGAAAGGGTTCAAGGGATGAGTAAACCAAAGTCTGAAATTTTGAAAACCGTGACGTTCCCCGACGGGTCAATCTGGAAAGTGAAAGAAAAACTTCCAGTCGGCCTAATTGTCCATGACCCAAAAGAAATCCTTTATCGTCATGTTTTGGTTGACGACGCGGGTTGTGTTATCCCTGCTGAGGAAGGCTCAATCCAAGATAAATTGCATCATTTGATCTTGACGATGTGGGATACAGAAGAACGCATGACGAAGGTGCTTGATGAAGTTTCCACTATTGTTGACGGTGATGCTGATTGGCCTTACATGGATTTTATTGTGTTGGCCGTCCGCCAAGAGATGGAAGATAAGAAAAAAAACGAAACTGCATTGGCAGAATGGAAACGCATGGGCGATGAACTTGTACAGGCGTTTGGAATGAGGCTAGTTGATGGCGAGGTTGTCTACAGTTGCCCACCAGATTTTAGATGGGACGCTTTCGACCATATGGCTACTCTACTGAAGCAACATCGCTAGGCATAACTCGGTTCACCCTATCGGGAGGGAAAGGGCTTCAAATGGCTTTATATGATGAATCTATACAACGCATCATTCGCAATCTAGGCAACGAAGGGGGTAGTGAAAATGTGCCAAGTTGGGTGTCCTGCCCCATGACAAATGATGAATCAAAAGCGCTTCAATTAGCAGGCTTAATTGAAGAATCACACGATAGTCGTTATGGATGGTATAGGCGACTTACAGACAAGGGGTGGTTAGCCTATCGCCGGATGCAGGCAGAGTCAACCCCGTTGATCGGTATTGAGATTATCCTGCATGGAAAGGGCTTGTAAAATGGAATATCTAATTGGTTCGCGCAATGGCGGGTGTCCAGACCCATTTGATACTCTGGAAAGTGCCAACGCTGCCGCGAAGGAAATGAGCATCGCAGACCCTACCGAATGGTTTGATGTCATCAACGAAGATGCGGAGGTATTGTATGCGTGGCATGACGGGAAAGCCTACAACCCGGTAGATGAGGATGAATATACTGACGTTGAAAGCAGCCCAATATCAACTGAAACCAAAGACGGCACACTTATCATTCGCGGTTGGGGTAAACCGTCCGACGTTTACGGCGACGACAGCGACTTAGCCGATATGTACCCGCTAGAAATTGATTAACGAAACACCCATTCTGTAAACGCAATTAGGCCATAGGCCCGAAAGGTATCAATCAATGACCTATCAACACCCAGTACGAGTTAATGCAATAGACGAACTTGACAAAATTTTGGAACGACGCGCAAAGGCCGAGGCAGAGGTTTATCGCCTGTGCGGTCGTGGTCGGTGGCAGATGTGCGTACCCGTGCAAGCAAACGACAGTGATATTTTACTGTCTGAAAGCCTTGAGGATATTTCGCATTTAGCGCGTGAAATTGTGCGCCTCAATAACCTCATGTATGAGGTGTGCGGCGTGGTCTCAGCAGCTTGGGGCGATTACGAAGATGACTTTGAGGATGACGGGCCACAGGCAAGATTATTCGCCATTCTTGAAAAGTGGCGACCTGAAGGAAAATAGTCATCAATAACCCGGATTATCCAGAAAGCGAGGAGCGATGAAAAACCCATTTGCTAAGCCAGATGGAATTACGCAAGAAGAATGGATAAGGATGTTATTGTATCCGAGGCCGTTATCGCGTGATGAGGTTGACCGGATTCTATTTGATAAAACGCCGGAAGGAAAGCGCATTAAGCGAGAGGAAGAACGCCGCCAGAGGGCTATCGAACAGATAGAAAAACAAAATCAGGATAAGTGAGTTTCTGCCAAGTAACCAAAAAGAGGCTATCAACTAGCCTCTTTAAACTTTACCGACATCGGTAAACTACCCTTTAGGCCATAACGCCTTAATCTTATCCTCAACCGCTTGCAATTCACTGACCGCCTCAACCGTTGCGGCGTTATCTTTTAAGTCTTGTAACACTTTCAAAAGTGCCTGTAAACCGAGTGCTTGTAAATCGTCAGGAACCAGATTTACCCCAGCGGCCTTTTCTACTGCGTCAATACTTTCATCTACTAACTCGACTAACGTAGTAGCATGACTAGCGGCAAACGCCAACAGTACACCACGCACGCCCGTTGCACTAGCAATCGCACCTGCGATAGAAGCCAACACCATCTCATCACGGTAAGCAGGTGCTACCCACGATGAATAGCTAAAAAACGCGGCGGCGGCGGCAAATACAAGCGCAATCCATAAATCAGTATCATCCAACAGGTTCACTAACTGGCGAAATATCACGTTGCGTTTCATGGTTATCCTTTTCCTCTGGTAAGGGTTTAATCGAATCAATCACGGTTATTGATATAGGTTGGGTATCATCTGAAATTTTAGTAACTGTTTTGTGGACTTGAAATAACCGCTCACTAATAAGATTTAAAATAGCCTTGACGCCGGGTATTTCTTTTTCAAACTGCGTCAGTAAAGTATTGATATTCATCACAGTGGCTAATGTCAAATCAATGGTACTAAATTTAGCGGTATCTTGGGTTAACATCTTTTCGATGCTGGCGCTTACCAGTTCAAGTTTACCTGTATTACTTTCATGACGGGCATTGATACTCGCTAAGAGTTCAATTTGGCGGTTCTGCGTTTGGGTCAACGCCTCTAAAATGGCCTGTTGACCGACGAGGTGTTTACCCATAATATCCACTAAGCCCTGCGACACTTCATTAGCGTGCAGGCTGTTATCGCTGTTTTTGGCGAAGGTCGGCGCAAATAACCGCGCCATCTGCCAGATGATAAACAGCGCTCCTAAAATGGCTATCCCGGCAAAATAACCGGGATTCGCCTCAAGAAAACTAAATAAGGCTTCCATTAGGTGAGTAATCTCCAAAATTCTGATATTGTAAACACTTCACTTACTCCAAGAGCACCTGCGACGCCCAATCCCTGTGTGGCAAATGTTGATGAGCATATATGTTGAATTTCTAAGGCGCTAGCCGATGCCAAAATAAAACGACCTTGTATAATCGATCTACTTTGTAGCAAGTTCGCTAATCCGATATACTCACTAGTACCTAACAATAGGGTTGTTCCACTTGTTATATTTTGGAGGCGCGTTTGATGTGCTCCTACTTGTGCCGCAGGTGCGCTGATTAGGCATTCATAAGTGCCTGCTGCTAAAGTCACTCGATTAGCCGCAACCGATGCAATCCCCGCCGTATCACTATTCACAGTATTTAAATCACGGGTACGCCACGCGCCTGATGTGAATGTACCTCCCTGAGTTCCATTGACTTTGACATCCGAAACTTTGACATAGGCGGGTTGATTCGGAATACGTGCTGTGATAATGGCGAGGACTTTTTGACCTGCACCTGTTGAGGCGGTTAAGGCGATGCCAAAAGCGTTCTCAGGGGTGGATGTACCACGTGCTTGACCTGTTGAGGCCGATTGTTCTAGGTACTGACCAACCGATACCGCCGCTGATGTTTCGACATAGGCGAGGCCATGTGTCACCAACCGACCGCCATATAAACCGAGTGTGTTTTCAATGTAATGCTCTGCTACCCCGGCGATGCGATGATTACCAAGTGTGGCGGAAGTAAAAAACTCTAACGCGGTTGCCTCAGGTGCAAGTGGATAACCCGCCTCTAAAATCTCAGTACCCGCGCCGCTGGGTAGGTTAATCGCCATACCGAGTCGGTCAGGGCTAATGTATTGACGCCCATCCTGAATACTCACTTGCGCGATACTCACAAAACCGTTAGCAACCTCAATATAGGCAAGTGCAATATCCCAAAATCCCGCTGGCGCGCCCGTGCGTGTTAAGGCTGGCGCGGATGGGGTAGCAGCGGCTACTCCTGTTAGATAATACGGCCTGACCGTTTGCCCAGCATAATCGGCGCGTAGGACAATCGCATCAATACGCGGATTGCCACTAGCGTTGGCGGGTACAGTCACATCCGTAGCCGTATCAAGCGTGTATTTGATGCCTTGCACGATGGCTGTACCGGGTGTGATGGTCACATCGGCTGAGGCCGGAACGGTAGCTTGTACCTCTAACGGGCCATAGGTGGGTTGGGTAGCGGGGGCATACGACCCCGGCACAATCCCGGCGTTCGCTTGTACGCCATAGGGTGAGGCATTCCCCCATAAGCCTTGCCATTCAAGATGGGTGTAGGGGCCAGCATCCCCAACCGCGCCTTCACTCGCACGCCCCGACCACGGTAAACTTGCACCAATATCAATTAAAGTCATGTTATATTCCTATCCAGCGCGTGTAATAAAGGATTCGCGCATCAGTTTCAGCGGTAAAACCGGGTAAAGTAAACGTGATATGATTCAACCCACCTGCGACTAGTGGGTCAACTTCTAATCGGAATTGTGACAAATCAGATTGAGGGCCAAGTAACCCGAAACCATTGATGGTATTGTTGATTAACACACTCACGGGTACGCTGCTCAGGTCAATGGTTAAGGTTGATCCAACACCCACCGCGCCTAGATATTGCACAAATAACCCTAAATCTTCATGCACCACTAAGGCGTTATCAAATGGGCCATCAATCTCAATAATGGGCATCGAGTACCACGTACCCGTATAAGGTACGATGATGCTACCAAACACATCCTCATTACCAAACCAGATATTTTCATCGTCAAACGTGATCGGAAACGCCAACTCACTAAAACCATTATCTACATCACTATCAGTCACTTGTTCAGGCGTGTAGAAGGTCGGCTGTAGCGCCCTTAGTTGGACTTGCTCAGTAAACCCCCATTCGCGCCATTCCTCAACGGGTGTCTCAGGAAACGTCGGGGTAAGGCATCTAGCATCAATCGCAAAACGAGTGTTATCCGGTCGGATAAGTGTTACCGTCACCGGGCCTCCACGATTAGGGCGGCATACTTGTAACAAATCTTGACGGGCTTGCCAGTAAGCCTCACGACTACACCCCTTAGTAGCGAGCAGAATGCTAAAATCACGCGATTGTAGGCGGTAGTTAAGTTCCACCTCGCCAGGTTGTTTATAGGGGTTGCGGGTAATGAGTTCAATCGGTGGCAAGCCTAAATCACCCGGCGTAGTCAAAACGGCCTTTGTAAAATAATCACTTGCCTGATAGGTCAAGCCATCAAAGGTGGTGATTTGCCACACTTCCCCGACAAAGGTATTACTTGAGAAGCCTGTCACGCCAGCACCGCCGTTCCGTCATAGACCGTGCGCCAACCGCTAGTTCCATCATTCCACACCAGCACGCCTGTACCCGCGCCTAAGCCCTCACCGGGATTGCGACCGTTACTGGCAAACGCGATTTGAGTACCGCCCGTATTTGTGATGGTCGGTAAACCCGCTACGGTAAAGGTTTGCACGCCTAATGCAATATTGGCATTTTGGGAAAAGGATGTAATACGGCGGGTATCCCGTTCCAAAACTGTTATTCTTTGCATCAAACTCCGAATAATCGAATCCATCAAGCGCCCTCAAATTGTGATTTTTTCAATAAACTAACCGTAACATCTTCATTGTCATCTGTCAAGCTAACAGACACTTGCATAATTCTAAAATCGGCTTCATAACCTTGATAAAGCGCGGTTACAATGTCGCCTATATTCCAATCCACCGTATAACGCCCCTGTGGACTATCCAAGTCGGGTACAAAGTCAAAGGTAATTTGTGGCTCATTCTCTTGTAAAAAGGCGTTACCAGCAGTTAAAAAGCCATCTGTCACCCCGTAACTGACATCACGTGCATCGGTTGTGCTTTCAATGCGATTGTAGGGACTGTCGGGTATGGTATTCCCCGCAACGGGTAAAACTTCCCTTGCGCCTTCAGTCCCTTGACCCAACACAAATACACTGTTACGTTCATCTAATCTATTGAGAGTCAACACAGGTTGACGCATGTTGGCGCGTTGTGGGGTAAACAAAATATAGGGCTGGGTGGGATAGTTGGCGGTTTTAGATTTATCAGTCCCTACCCGATGAGGCCAAAAGACAAAACTAGGCGGTACAACAGTATTATCTAAAAAGCGGTACAACTCAAAATCAATATCACCTTTAAGACTGCAATCAAAAATAACATCAAATAACACCTCCCACGCGCGGCGTTGGAAGATGACATTGCCCGTGTAAGGATCAGTGATAAAAAACATATTCGGGAACGCCCGATCGGTATTCACCGCTGGGGTTGACATCATGCGACTAGCAAACGTGTTCATAATCGTACCCGCGTTATCTTGATAACTGATATAGCCCCCGGCATTGTTGGGATCGTCAGCAGGTACAATAATGCGCCGTTTGAGTAAATCCTCAGGACTGACACCGCTGCGGGTGATATATTCCGTTTCGGTATCCTCATCATAGTAGATACTCACATAGCGCAATAAGTACGTTTGTTCACGTTGCATGGATGCACCCGCCTGAGGACGGCGGTACACTTCGATGATGGTATCTAAATCACGATACTGACTACTTTGGTCGGATAGAGCAACGGTAAACTCACATTTTGAGACATCATTTAACACGCGGTTGTAGGTGAGGGCGTTCCATCTATCCTGTGAGATAATGTCGAGTAACGCACCGGTGACAATATCTATCATCACAATTTGATAATCAGCAAATGAGGCCATCGGTTATACTCCGTACTGGGCGAGGAGTTGGCGCTTGACCCATAACGCCTCTTGGGGACTATTGACCTGAATACTCACCCCGCCTAGATTGGCATTGTGGCTGTTATCAATATTGGTTGAATTACTCGAATTGCCATAACCATATTGAGTTGAGCCTTGCGGCATGATACTTTCAGGCATGAAATAGGCCATTTGCTGTAAGGCGCGCGTTGCAGCGGCGGGGAATACATCATACTTTTGACCCGCTTTAGATGGTATCACTAACTCAGGGCCATTTTCCCCGACAATCGCCGGGCCACTAAAACCGAGTGCGCCTGTGGCTAGTCCTAAGAGTCCACCCGCCGCACCAATTACTAAATCAATCGCACCGGATGGCAACCCACTAAACGCCCCGGCCAAATCACGTATTACACCCAACACTTTATCAACTGATGTATAAAGGCCATCAAATACACCTATGATGGGCGTGAGTACCGTATCCTTAAATGTACTGACTATTGGGCCAAAGGTAACACTAATAAAATCAGACAATGTTTTAAATGCAGGTTCTACGGTATCAATAATGTCTGTTGCAAGGTCAAGAAGTGGCGTAATAACATCATCCAACAAATCTATACTAAAAATTGCAAATGCCGCCGGAAAAGCAGTATCAAAAAATGTTTCAATGGCCTCAAAAGATGGCTTAAATGTTACTGTCCACCAGTTATTGAGGTCTAACAATTGATTGATGACGTTTGTCAATAACCCGGTTTTAAATAACCCGGTTGAAAACGGGAGGGTTAACCCCATAAAGTTACTCAGGCTAGTGAGTTTGGGCAACAAAGTATTGGTAATGGTGTTCGCAATACCTGACAAATCAGGCGTCAATATGGCATTGATAGCGGTTGAAAATATACCTACTGCAACAGGTAGCTGTTCCATAAACTTGACTTTTAACGCATCCACCACTAATCCGAAAGCATCAAAAGCAATAGACAGATTATCGAGTACCGACTCAATAGCTATTTGAGCATCTTTAAAAGGCTTACTGAGATTATCTTTTAATGTCTCAAATTTTTTGGTAAGTTTTGCTGCTGGATCAGCCTTTTTAATTCGTGCAGTTTGTTTTTGTAACTCACCTAATTGAGACGCCGCGCCTGCAATGGCTTCTAGCGCGCCGCTATCAGCTAATCCTTTTTGAAATCCATCAGTCAACACCCCAACCGCCGCATCAACCGCGCTACTATCAATTAGGTCAGGCATTCCACCCCCGATGGGGATACCCGCGCCAGTTTCACCCGTTGCGGTGGGTGTACCTGTACCGCCAGTGGTCGGACTAGTCGCACCTGAGCCACTTTCAGCGGTTATCTTTTCAGCCTCACCCAGTCGTTTCTTTTGAATGTTGAGTAAGGCGCGTTCCTGCGCTTGTTGGGCCGATGCTAACGCGAGTTGAATTTGAGCATTATCCACCGCGTCCTGTGAGGTATCGCGTATGTTACTCAGGATGTCCGACTGACTATCGAGCGCCCTCAGTTGGTTGATGTCAATGAGTGAACCTTTACCTGCCAGTTGTAGAAGTCGTGAGCGTTGGCGGTCAATGGCTTTTAAGGCCGGGTCGGCAAAACCAGCGATAGCCTCAAAGTCAGCTTTTACAATGTCGAGTTGCTCCACAAACGGACGAATGGCTAAATCAAGCGCCTCAAGACGGCTGGCGACTTGCTCACGGGTAAAGTTACCAATATCACCCAATCGGGCGTTTACCTGTGCTAACACGTTATCCACAGGCTCTAAATCCATCATTGCAAAACCATCTGCCCACGCCTCAGCAACCCGCGTAGCACCCTTATCAATATCCTTGAGTGGGCCTTTTTTGGGTGGGCTAAACCCTTCTAAGAAGTCAGCTACAATCTGAGCAATGAGGGTTACAGCCTGTAAGACGTACTTCGCGCCATCGGCAAAACCTTTCGCAAACGCCCCGACGATACGCCCCGCGCCGCGTGCAAAACGATAGGCCAAATCAGCAAAGCCTTTTTCGCTAAGTGTACCTAAGCCACCAAAAAACTTTGCAAAAATCGGTTGTACCAAACGCCCGATGATGTTGACGACTTCGATAAAGGCATTGCCTACGATTCTAATTAGTGCCGCAATGTAGGGCAGAATGACCCGTAGGTTATTCCACAATGGTTCTAGGCCGCGCAGGGCCATCTCAAATTGACTAAACGCTGCTAACACAAGCCCACTCATGACATTGGCTATTTCTCGGAAAATAGGCGCAATCTCACGAAAGGCGCTTTGTAAGGCGGTTGCAATTCGAGCGATGATGCTAAAAAACGCCTCAAAGTTAGGTTTAACAGCGGTTACAAAAATATCTTTGATGTTCTGAAAAGCCGCGCTAATTTGCCCAAACGAATCGGCTAGGGTATTGCGTTCACCTAACTCACTCGAAATACTATTAAGCTGGCGTAAAGCTTCCTGAGCAAACGCGGCGCGTTTTTCCATATCGGTTAACGCACTGGCCGATTTACCTAGTTGTTTAGCGTAGGCATCATAGGCTTTTTCGGCCTCGACTACCACACCTACATCATCCAACAATAGTTTAGATTGACGGCGTAACCCTAACAGAAACTTTTCGCGTACCACCTCAGCGCTTTGCCCTGTCGCCTGTGCGACTCGCTGGGTAGCATCTAGGATGAGGCCGAATTGGGAACCGACAATTTTTCTAAATTCTTGGTCAGTCCCTTGCAACCCCGCAACCGCTAAACGCATCAACTCCACATCGGAGATTGTACCTTTAACCTGTTTGCGTAATTCAGCAAGGATGTTATTAGAATCACCTGCCCCGGCAAAGATATTACCGAACGCCCGGCCTACCGATTCAATCGTAGAGGCTTGTTTGGCTAGATTGGTAATGAGACTGATGGTTTGTTTAATCAGGCCGATACCCTGACTCATGGCGGCGGTGACACCCGCAAATGCGACAGACGCGATGGCAAGTTTACCCGATAGACCACCAAACGCACCACTTAACCCACCAACCGAACCAGTAGCACTTGAGGCGGCGCTATCGAGTTGACCGATACCGGATTTAGAGGCGGCTTTTTGTACGGCGGTTTGGGTAGAGGCAACCGAACGGTTAAAAGCAGATAACTGCTTAGATGCGGTATCTGCTCCCTTTGCAACTACACTAACGCCTACTTCTGGTAAAGCCATCGTTATTTACCTTTTTTGGGTAGTGGCGGCCTATCCATTTCAATGACTTCCAAAAGTTTCATCAGGCGATAGGCCGCTATCACATCACTTTTACTATCCTGACTCGGTGAATCCTCAGTTAACCACCAATACGCGCCGGGTAGGGCTAGATACTCATTACGACTCAACCCCGCCCATGTCGCCGCTTGCCATTCCTCAAGGTCGGTACTAACGCGGATAATCTTGTCCGGCTTGTGCCAGAACTGGTACTGATAAGCGTTCTGACCCTGCACCGTTGCTTGGAAATCGGGCCGCGCTTGCATTAAGCGCCTCATTCGTTATATCAGTTTGGCTAATGACCGCCTGAATAAAATACTCAATATCATGGTCAGTCAAGAGCAAACTCGAAATATAGTCGAGGCGGCGTTCTGTCTCATCTTCACACGGGAACATCGTCGCGTAATCGGCTGGGGCTGGTGTGTTGGTTCCCATGCGAATCAGGAACATTTGCATCTCATAGCCCTTGATGGTTTCATGTTTACCCACCAAGTCAAGGTAGTAAGGTTCGTTGGCGTTGACTTGGTACATCTTTTCTTTTTTCGCGCCAATGCCAACCTCAACCTCAATCACGGGTGGTACAGGCGCAGGGTAGGCTTTATCAAATTCGATTTGCCAACGTTGCATATGTACCTTTGAAATGGGCCGGAGGGCGATTTTTACGCCCTCATCGGTTGTAAAAAACCGTTGCCCGTTTTTATCAATATCAATATGGCTCAGGAAGTCGGCTTCAAAATCAGCCATTATTCACCTGCCACAATCAGACCATCAGTGCCGCCGGATTCGAGTCCACCCGCGTTGATGTCATTGTATCCACACAATGTCACCCCGTTAAACCGCCGGGGGGTTGCACTCGATGAGGTGGTAATGGCTGGCGCACTATCGTACCATTCACGTCCGCCCGTAAAACTACGGAATAAATAGCCGCGTGCGTTATCTTCTACCGCAATAATCCCATGCAATGGACTGTCAGGACTAAACTTGATGCGGTTGACTATGACCAAATTGCTTTGATTGGGGAGGTTACGTTGTGTCCATGTCGTACCACCATCTTTGGTGTAGTACAGACGACCGTTAGCCGTGCCAACATACCATTCCTGTGAGCTACGCACCGCAACACACGTCAGATTAACCCCAACCGCCGGGCCGGTCACGAGTGACCATGAACCGCCTAGATTTTGGCTAACCTGAATGGCGTTTGAATTGTGAACTGAGACAACCGTTTGACCGATGCCATGAATGTCATTGCCACGTTGGGTTGTTAGGCTGTTATCCTGTGAAACACTCACGCCGCTGGTGACATTGGTACTCAGGTAGATGTACCCACCCTGACCGACGATAAAGACGCGATTGGTCGCCTGTGCATAGATAGCGCGTGGGCTTGCCCCGACGACAAAACCGGATGTAACCCGCGTCCATGAAGTGCTGCTGATACTCGATTTGAGGGTGTAGACCATCGACCCATCGGCCTCGGATACCACAACTAGGTACTTGCCGACTGCCGCAATACGATTAGGGTCACGACCGCCTAAAGGTTGAATATCAACCCCGGTATTGGTTGCCCAGCCATCGGTAGTGTAAATCAGTTGACCACTTAGGCCGGGGGAGCCTGTATTCGCGCGGGTAATGGCGTAAATCTTCTCACAACCATCACTTGCAACCCCGCAATCCCCACAGGATTCAGCATCAGCGTAGATAATATCCAACACCTCAGCCACAACCGTCGCATCGGCTTTTTCGCCTAGCTTGACCGGGAAAAAGAATCCAAACCGCACGAAGTTAGCGTTACCTGTCACGGTGACTTCATTCGACTCACCTGCTAGGCTTTGCAGTTCGCTAAATTCGATGTTAGTGGAGGTCAAGCCCTCAACTGCGAGAATACTTTCAAATTGCGAAAGGTCATCCGGGCGTCCGCAATTGCCAATTTTGTTGAGGATGACGTTGGGGCAATTACGTTGGAACAGTTCATACACGTAGGCCGCAACGTTACGCGGTAGTTTTTCGAGAATGGACGTCTCACCTAGACTCGGAGCGCCTAGTTGATAGTCCACAATGTTGTATTTGTTGGCGATGCTAGGGTCTTTGCAGAAGATAGGGGTACGATCACCCTTCTCTTGGCTTAGACTTTGTAGCGCCAAACACCCGCCAAGATAACCCGGTAATTCGTCTGGGTTCGTTTCCGCAAAAGCGAAACTTGAAACTTCGCCTTGCTTGGTAATGAGTAAACTATCAGCCATTGTCTGTATTCCCTTCTAAGACATATCTCAAGATGTCGTTTACGTCGTATTTCAATACGGCGGTTAAGGCGCTACGCACTAACACGCCAGCATCCCCGCGTCTAAAATCGTCGGGTGTCACCAGCCCTCTATCCCATAACGCCTTTTCAATTTTGCTGCATAGTGGCTCAGGATATAGGGCGCTTAAATCCACATTGACCGGAATGCCTTTATCGGCATGGTCAACGGGTGCATCATCGGGCAATAATACCCGCTGTTTTTTTCCATTTAAAACCGTGTCAACCGTTTTTGTCATTATTCTACCTCAATAACAGTGTATCAAGAATTACTCTAGCTGTAAACTATTTACCGATGACGGTAAACGTTAATCAATTACACCCAGTAGAGATAACAGCTTGATATAAAGCAAAAATATACCAACTCCACCAATGACCGCGCCGACAACCGCCAATCCAATTATTAGACCACCTATTAGATAGCTAAAGATGAGAAATCCGATTATGAGTACCGTCGCTGGAACAAAGAGAACAAGAATTAGTTCTGTATCCATTAGAACACCGCTATGCCCTGATATTGGATAATCGGATACAGTAGATTCCACGCCTCAATTAACCCCCGACTTGAACCAAGTGGATTATTAGCTTGTTCCGGGGTTATAAAGACGTTGCCCTGCCCATCGGAGGGGTATTGACGCCAAAACTCAAGCCGCATATCTACCCGGTCACAACCGCACTTACGGTTGGGTAGATAGTTGACTGCAATCAAGCTCACAATCTTAGCCATTGTGTTATTCATTTTACCATTAGCCTGACGCGGATAACCTGCTAAGTAATTCAACGTCACGCGGTCGGGTGGTCTATAACAAATCGTTGGACATGAAACAGCAAACGTACTCGTATCCGCATCCCACTGAGCAGGTACAGGCGCAAGCCAGCCGCTATCTTTATCACGTGCAATCCAACACGCCGTATCGACTACCACGTCACAGGGGCTTGTACCCTCATAACAACCCTCTAAGACACGCTCCCAAATGAGTGAGCCTGTATCGCTGGTGTCAGTGGTGCGATAGTAGACTTCAACTTCCGTTACATAATTGGTTACGTCTACCGCGTCTAAAGGTTGGGGAGCGTATTCGAGTTCTAGGTTAGGTAGCGTCAGCAAATACAATCCACCGATGATGGTCGCCACCGCGCCCGTTACACTTACACTGACGGGGCGAATCTCCCAATTAGCTAACACCGCATCGAGTGGTCTATCAGCAGCGGTAAAAAACACCGCAATTGTACTAGGGTCAGTACCCGCCGCAACTGCTACCGTAGCACTAAACGCCTCATCAAAACCATCGTTATCATAATCCTGTGCGGTAATAGCAACCGACAAGTCAACCGCCGTGAGTGTCTCGGTTCCGACACTTTGAATATAGCCTGACTTGGTTTTGATGGATTTATAACGCCAGTCGGGTTGAGTGTAGCTATTCACATAACGTTTATCGTAGTATTTCGGGTAATCGTGTCGTTCGGTTGTGATGTACTTGGGTGCAGGCCAATACCCCGCTAATTCAAAAAAACGCTGCTCGGCAAGTGCGATAGATTGCGCTATTTCTTCCCGACTGATATTGTCGCTATCCTGCCAGATGTCCTGATAGAGGACTGACTGACATTGACCACGCGAACGCGCCGGGATGTTTGTGCCAAACTGATTCGCATAAAACGGGTGCATCCCGATAATTTCGCTAAATTGATCGAGTGGGAGTAGGGTAGGTGTATTCGCTCTCATTTATTTAGCCATTCCTCTAAAACAACCGCGCCAGCAGAAAACACTAACCCATATGATAGCACGTTTATTATAGAACTAGAATCTAGGATAAAAAAAGACACTGCCCACCCCACCCAAACGGATAGACAGCGGATACAGCCGACAAGGTGCGCTAGTTCGTTTTTATACACTACCGTGCTGTATTCGTCGTAGCGTATCCCTACGGCGTAACGTAGGCGCATAAAAACACCCGCAGGGCCATATTCCTGACTGATGAGTTTGGCAACCCACCACGTTAGGAGAATACCCGTAATCAACTCGATGGGCGTCATGCAAACTCCTGCAATAGTCTAGGCTCAGGTGGTGCGATGCGCTCCACTTTGGGCGGTTCAATCGTTTGTACCGCACTAAACATCGATGGTGCGGCAGCGGCGTCCTTGACGTATACATAAAAGGTATCGCCCGGTGTACGACTTCCATAGTTTTGACGGGTGACACTCCCCACTACTGGCGCAGGTGCTTTGGCTTTGCTGGTGTATTCTACGAGTACCATCGGGCCATGTTTACCGACGTCGGTAGAGGCCGCGCTAGTGGTTACAGTATTTTGTTGCGCCTGTTTTTGACGGCCTGAACATCCACACACAACCTGTTTTCCTTCCACAATATAAGGCTTATAACGTTCTCTAAAAAAGCCCTTTAACTCATCTACTTTCGCGTATCCGGCTTCACGCAATGACCCGGTAGTATAACGGTAGAGTAAAAGCGGTTCACTGACTCGTGTGCCACAGTACCCGGCACTAATGAGTTTCATAAACAAATCAACATCTTCCCATGTCATCATTGTATCATCAAAACCACTCACATCCCTAAGCCACTGGGTAGGGATGAGGCATGTGATGGGGTGAAAATAGCCCTGCTCAAAGATGCGCTGCGGGGTAAATTCGGGGCATTCGTGACTTTCTTTTTTGCCCTCAAGCGTAATCATATCCCAATCGGTATAAACCTAATACCCCGTGCGTTCATAGGTCGCTATCGTTTGGCGTAGGTAGGTAGGGTAAAGGATGTCATCTGCATCCAAAAACACCACGAAATTACCTCTAGCGGCTGCGATACCCATGTTACGGGCGGTTGATGCACCCACGCGCCCAGCGGTATTGATGAGTCGCACATAGGGATAGGGGGTGAGTTGTAAATCATGTCCGGTATCATTAATCAGAATCACTTCCCAGCGGTGTTCCGTTTGGGTCTCCACACTATCTAAGGCATCATAGACTAACGCCTGATGATTCGGGCCTACCGGAATAATGATACTCACCAGCGGCCTATCGTAATCACGTACAGGCCATGAATAAGCACGCGGTTGACCATCACTAGCAAACGGACGTTGACCGCTTTTAATCCATGCTTTATCACCTACCCAGTCAGGCGCTTGTCGTTTGCGACTCTCAGAATTAGCGTGTACGCGGTAGATAAATAAACCATCTTCGGTGACGTGCTTGGCTTTACCACCAATAGCGCCAATATCTAACCACAACCGCGCATCCTCAGCCGGGGCGTAACGTTGTTTATAACCGCCGACTCGTTGCCAGAACTTACGCTTAAACATACAAGCCGATGGCACTTGATTGAGGGCTTGCGTTTGCAGGTCGTAATTGTACCCTTTAGGCCATGAATGAACGTGGTCACTGCCCATGATGGTGATACCCGTAAACGCAATGGCTAAATCCCGCTGAGTATCAAGCGCATTCGCACACACCTGTAAAAAGCCGGGGCCTAACATATCATCCGCATCTAGGCAAACAACATACTCGCCTTGTGCGTGTTTAATGGCGATGTTGCGGGTATAACTCACCCCATGATTTGAGTGGGTCATGAGTTCGATGTTGGCTAGATGAGGATTAACGGGTAGATTCTCAGTGGTGGTGTGGTAAGCCTCAATCGTGTTATCGGTACTACCATCATTCGCCACTAGAATCTCAAAATTAAAGGTAGTTTGTTGATTAGCGACGGATTGAATAGCCGATGGTAGATACTCCCCATAGTTATAACACGGGATAACCACACTCACCTTGACGTGGGAGGGCTGGCGATTAAGTACCCGGTCAAATACCTTAGCAAATTCGGCGGCGGTGTTTTCCCATGACCACCACGAAGCCGATACCCGCGCGTTTTGTGATAAGATGCTGCGATGCTTAAGACAATATTCTAGCCCTGTAATTAATCCCGCAATATCATGCGGCTCCGCTAGATAACCGTTTATCCCTGTTTCGACTAAGGCCGCTGTGCCTGCCCAGTTATACCCTACGACAGGTACACCACAACTCAACGCCTCAGCGGTCGCAATGCCCCACGTTTCCCGCGTAGTAGCTAGATATGCCCCGGCATGACCCACTAATTCACGCATCACGTCATTTTCGACACGACCTATCACCCTGACATTTTGCGCCGGGTTGCCAAACGTGGTAACAAATTGCACGTTCGGTAAAGCCTTAGCGAGTAGGTCGAGTACATCGGGATTACATACGCCCTCATTGCGGTTTTTATTCCATAGAACATAGCCCTCATTTTCGAGTGGTTGCCAGCGGTCGGTATCCACACCCCAGCCGATGACGTTGGGGTTGAATCGCATATCCCGCCGGATGGTATCGGCTACCCACTCACTCGGTACAATGACCTCATCAGCGCGGCGTATATCCTCAATCACCCGTGCGTTCATGACATAGTGCCATGATTCGGTGCGTGCGTGGGGTTCGCCTGTTGGATACAGGCCATGCACCACTGCGACGGTTGGTACTCGCTGGGCATTAACGTTCGCACCACTCCCCGCATGTGGTAGGAATAACGCGGCCTCGGTATCATCTTCCGTAATACGATAGCCATATTTAGGCAGGTGTTTAGCGAGATTCAACACCACCTGACTGATACCACTTGAACTATCCCGGCTGGCACTATTGGGGGTGGGTAGGCTAAAAACAGGGATTAAATTACTCATCCTCATCCTCATCATAATTGATTTGACGCAGTATTTTTTCGGCCTCACTATCCCGCCGCAAAGACAAAAATTCTTGCAACAATTCGGCGTAGATCCGCCCGGCGGCGGTGACACTCCAACCCTGACCTTCGATGTACCGCAACATGCCGGCTTGCTGTAAACTGGCTAGGGTTGCACTATTGACCGCGTATCCCCGTGCGCGTATTTGTTGAATGGTGAGGGCGGTTTTATGCGCCCTCCACATCGAATCAAATACCAACACTAGATAGCGTTGTGATTCACTAAGTTTAAAACGCCGCACTATTTAGACTCCGCCGGGGCATCTTGCAGCTTACGTTCATAGTAGGTAATTCGTAAAATCACGGCATTATATGTCCCTCTATCCTCAAATGTAAGCATAGGATATACCCAATATACACCGTCATCGTAGGACGTAAACGAGTGATTGGCTATGAAAGTAGCGTGTGTGATGTAATCTACCTGTTTACCGTCTACATCAAAATAGTAGGTAGGTTTCACGACATTGAAACAGTCATACACAAGTTCGGATATTTTCCCTAAATTATCCTCACCTTGCACAATGCCAACTAACTCACGTTCGCCTACCATACGTTTATCGGTATTGTGTTCATGTCTATAGAACCTTAGCAATTTGATATACCTCATTTATTTAGACTCCGCTGTTTTAGGTGGTCTACCGATACGTTTTTCACCCTTAGGCGCAAGTTTAGCCGACTCGCTGACATCGGGCTTGACTTTACCGACGACGGTAACGGGTTGCACGGGCTTGACAAACCACACCAACGAATCAGGGCCGCTATAACGTACCCATCCGGTTGCATCTGCCCACTCATCAACGGCGCGTTTCACCTCAAAATGTAACGGGTGAGCATCGGGCTTTTGCGCGTAATCGTGAAAGGCGACAATCCCGCCCTCTTTGACGTACCCCACCCACGCCGCAATATCGGCCTTGACATCCTCATAAGTGTGACCCGCGTCAATGAATAACAAATCAATGGGGGTTGTGTGTTCTGACCACACCTTAGCGCCTTCGACTGTCGAAGCCCGTAACGGCGTGCAAACATCCTGATACCCGGCCTCGCTGATATTCATATACCATGCTTTCATCAAATCGCCCACAACGGGGTGATTCGTGGGGAATAGGTCAATGGTGTAGACATGGCCTGATTTGCCATAGGTACGCAGGGCGTAGGCGAATTGGGATGCACTTCTGCCATATTCCCCACCTAGTTCCACAATGACCGCTTGACGGTTGGGGACTTGTTTAACTAACTCGATTAAGGCGTTTTCCTCAGGTGGTGTTTCCCACCCGTAACAGCCTGTATGTACACTTTTAGGGCCTTCGCCTAACATTATTCGTTTTCCTTTGCTGCTAATGCACGAAACTTGGGTAAATCACGGGTAAACGACGGACTAAAGGTAAATGACCACGCGCCCGTTACGTTGCTTTCCCGACTAGGGAGGTTTAAATAACCCGCCTCAAATAGAATCGGCTCATATCCACCAACGCCCGGACTAGGGATACCTTTGAATTTATCGTAGTACCATAATACGCGCACAGCCTGATACGGCGTGAATCGTTGCCAAAACTCATCTTGACTTAGCATTATTGCCCTCTATCGGCCTCTGTATGTTGAAACGATACCCCAATATCATCGTACCATCGCACGACCCACTCAGGCAGTACCGCGATAGCAGGTGCGCCTACATCGCCCATTTTATCCCTGACCATATGCGCGTAACTTTCCTCAGTCGCACCTAACCGCAAGCCTTCGGGATAATTCCCGTAAAACTTCCAAAATCGGATATGGCTTAGACTCGGACGATTCGAGTAAATCCACAGGGTCGGACTGGCTCTATCAATCAACCAATAGGACAGTTTACCGGGTAGGGCTAAGCCTTGCCGATACTCAGGCATGTATTGATGGATGTCACTTTCGCTTAAATGTCCTAACAAAGGATGCCCTACAATCCCATCGTAGCGGATACGCCCAATAGCATCATTCGTTTGCATCAGGGCTACCCCGATACGTAAATCAAGATGCTGAGTCAGCAGATAATCATTTTCAATTGCAAACACATAAGGACTCGTAACGTGATGCAATCCGTTATTCACGTTCGCTCCCCATCCGCTATTTTCTTTGGTTGACACTATTTTTATATGAGGATAGTCAACTCTTAAAGCGTTTTGATATTCCTTGCCGCTGGAATCGTCACATATTATCCACTTGAGATTGGGGTAATATACGTGTTTTTCGAGAGCGCGAATTACCGCCCGTGTTTCATCAGGCCGCTTGAAAGTTATAATCAACATTGTCACTTCAGGCCATTGCATGTTGAAAAACGCCTTCCTTTAAGCTATAATCATAATATAGTTTACAACAAAAACGACCCGCTAAATAGCAGGCCGCTTGAACAATCAGGAGTATATCATGAAACCATGCTGTCGAACAGACTGCGAAAATCCGAACGTTGATAGTTTTGGCATGTTGCCATTTACGGAGTTTTATCGTAACAAGAACCGCCCCGATGGTTATACTGGTCAATGTAAACATTGCTTTAAGCGATATGAACAATCCGAAAAGGGAAAGGCTAAAAACAAAAAATGGAATCGCACTAAAAAACGACAAGACTGCAATAGCAAATATCGAGTAACAGAAAAAAATGCTGAATGTCAAGAACGGTGGAGAAAGAAAACTAAAAAAACAAATCCCAATAGAATAAAAGCGCATAGTGCTGTTCAAATGGCTGTCAAAAAGGGAACATTGCCACAGGTTCATACTCTGCAATGTGTCTATAAAGGTTCTAATTGTCAAGGTCAAGCACAACACTATCATCATCCTAATGGTTATGAACCTGAACACTGGCTAGATGTAATTCCCGTATGCCACGATTGTCATTGCGAAATTCACGGTAAAACGCGCCGCCGATTCGATTAAACTATGGGAGGGAAACCTCCCTTTTAATAATTATCTTTCCTGTAAACTCCCTACCGGGGTTATCATGCCCAATAAATATAAACGATTCGCAGGCCATACTTGGCAATCGTCATGTTCAATAGTTGTTTTAGGCCAACGGGCATGAACCAATTCGAGTAACCGATTCATCGCTAATTCGCGGCCTTGCACCTGTTCCATTTTAAATCGCGTAGGATGAGGACGTTGCCAAAATAAATAAATCTCATACATTCTGAGTTTATCCTCATCTATCGGGTCAAAATCACCTACAATATAGGCTAATTCTTGTGGATTCATTCATCCCTTACCTTATGTGGCATCCTGCCAATACCTAAGCCAAAAATGTAGGGCGCTAATCTGCCCAGTGGAACCGGGCCATCGAGTACCAACCATAAACAAAATCGTTGAAATAGGCGAATCACCGATACCCCCACAAATCATTGAGATTATATTTAGCGATGTTAACCTCCAAAAATTCGGCTACTATTCCGATGGTATTCGCAATCTGATTAATGGTAGGTTGATTGTCATAATGTGTTTGACTCAGAACAAACGCCCCGACACTCATGATTAATTGTCGCATAAACACATCCGGCGTATTGGCTTTAGCGTTACGCTCGACTCGATAGAGCCAATTACGTATCGCGGGGTGTAATTCTAAGCTATTGATGTACTCTGCTAAATCATCCATTGTTATCCCTTTGTTGGTACAGGCGTCAACGTAACGGGTATTTGAGTAGCGGTATAGACATCCGTTCCACCTCCGCCGATGTTGCACGGGTCACAATAACTATCGGGTGGATTGTACCCTAACCAAAACACCTGAGCCGTGACCACGTTGATAATCAACACCCCGTAATCAGTACGATTCATCAGGGCAGTGGTGTTATCCATAAAGGTAAACGCCATGATGTTAGGCTCCGCTATCACGACCTCGCGCCCGTTGCGAGTGATATAGACCTGATGACCATCTGAACGCAGGTTCGTCAATCCGTCGGGGGAGGTGGTCATCACGTTGATTGAATCACTCGATAACGCAGCGGTGACAATCATCAACGCCAACAGAATCACGCCCATTACTGCTAACGTTCGCATGTTTTTACCTCTATCCATTGGTGTAACTTGGGAGTACGTTGGCGGATGTCATCAATAATCGCCTTGATGTGTTCCATAGCTGCGATACGTTGTGAATCATTCCCACCCACTAAAATTAGATGATTGTCATCATCCTGAGCGATATACACTTTAACTGATTCAAACTCACCCAAAAAAATTAAATTCATAAGTGTATCCTTTCTTTTACTCCTATGATAAACTAATTGCAAGGTTAATGTCAAGAAAGGGCATCCCATGAACCTTATCTATAAAGTGCGTACCCCTATTTTGAACATACGGGAACAACCCGTGATTACCAGCAAGGTCATACGACAAGTTACCGCTAATAACCTTATTGCCAGCCCTGCCCATGTGGATATGCGTATTCGTGACCACTACCAATGGCGACAAACAACCGATGGTTATTGGTTTGCGGTCGGCGGGGTAGACGCCCATAACGAGTTAGTGTTGTGTAATCAGTTGGCTGTATTTCATGAGGTACAACTCGATGAGTCTGCCTATCAAGTCACCAATACGGAGTTATTTAATGGCGGTCAATTGTTTAGCTGGCGACAGGTGGATATTGCATCCCCTGAGGAATGGTTGATACAAGCCATCTGGATTAAAGCCGATGGCAAAATGGAAGTGCATTTATTTGTAAATCAGGACGGGTTTAACAAAGTCGAGTTTACCGACGTCGGTAAATCAGAGTAATTCACGCCAGTTAAGCGCACCGTAGAACGTTTCCGCCGCGCCTGTTACCCGTTGCACCGCCAACACTGCGATATTTGCTACCCCCGCAATGGTTGACCCTAAACTAATTTCAGTTGGCCTGAGGATATTGAGGCTGGCATCATGACGCACCTGCTACGATGATAAACTGATGGTGTGTGCTTATCCTTTCATCAGATACAAGGCAGGCTTTTACACCTGCCTTGAGTGGAGGGAGGGAGTGTAGAACGAATCTACAGAGTAACCGGAGTCGAACCGCTGTTGTATTCCTCATACAAACTTCCAAATGGTGAGTTAGTACGTCCACCATTGACGAAATATGGATCAGTTGGCAACGGTTGCCGGAAGTGCTGCAACGGTTGATACCCGACATTCAGAACGCGCCCAGCCAGTTGCGGGGTACGTAGAATCAAGCGGTATTCAATCTCGAATCGCAGGTCAATACATCCATTCCGTTCATTCTTGTACCAACGGAACCGACCACTATCGGAAGTCCATGTCGCGCTAAAGTTGCCAAGTTGTTCAGCAGCACGCATCATCATGTTGTCTTGGTCAAACACTTCCCAGTAGAGAACCGGGATACCACCAATAACCGTGAAGGGTAGCATGTAGATGTCTGAGCAGTATTGCCCAGCCGCAAGCCCGGCCTTCGTCGTGACATTGTACTCGCGCATGGTGTTGTCCAAAATCACGGGGACTTGCTCACCACGTAGCGGCAAATAACGACCGCGCCGGTAATCATCACGCGCCGCAATGCCTTCGTTGGCATTAAAGTTCAACCGCCCGTTGCCCGTGCTACCCAGCGCCGCGATGAGTTCCTGATAGTAGCGGATAGGCCATACTTTGGTAATCTCATCAAACAACTCAGGCCGCATGACCAGCGCCCATTGTACCGGGTCAAGCCCCATCTGAGAGGCGTTCCAATTGAGATAGCTATACATGCTGTCAATCGTCGCCACGATGTCATTACCACCCGCGTTAACAATCTGGCATTGGAAGTTTTTGATGTCACTATCCATAGCCGCGCATGGAGTACCCGTGATGGCATCGACCTTGTTACCGCTGTTTACCAGAATCTCAAGACCCTGATATTGTTTGGCTCCGCCACCAGCCATGTTATTCGCTGGAGTGGAAGTCCAGATGAGAGGGGCAATTAGGCGCTGGAATGAAACACCAGCGGTAAAAAAGCGGTTATTCATCACGCTACGCAAGGCATCATTGTTGGCGTTCTCGGTTCCAGTGGGCAGGAAGTTCATACCCGTTGGCGCTTGATTTTGCAGGGTGAGGTCGGTTGCTACGCCGCGATTGCGGATACGGCCTAGTTCGTTCATGCGAAACTGAATGGCCTGATACTGACGCCCGTAAGGTTGCACCAACGCGCAGGCTTTCATCAACCCACCAATCGGAGCATCGTCGCATGGTGCGTTAGGCTGGGCGGCCCACGCTTCGGAGTTGCCAGCGGTGACACCCGTGATGGTATCCATCAAATTAGCATCATAACCGCCATACTCGGATTGGGGTTGAATACTCGAACCAGCAGGCATGACCGGAATAGCATCCGCCAAACCGGGCATAGGGCGCAACATCGCGCTAAAGATAGGCTTGTCTAGGCCGGGTGTGGCAAACAAGCCGCCGTTTTGTTGCAGAATTTGACCCGCCGGAATATTCGCGGGGGGATCGTTCTTTTGTCCCTGTTGGGGGAACTGGTATAAACTCATGGATTATTCGCCTCCAAAAACTAACTGAGTAATGTCAAACATCGAGTGCCGATCGTCAACGGCTTTTTTCTGATTTTCCAATAAATCTTGGATAATCGCCGCGCTACGTTCATTGGATAGAGCAGGCGGGGTTGCTTTTACTTCCGGCTCTGGTTCGGGTTGTACCGCTTTAGTTGCCATCAATTCAAGCATTTTAGTCATCGCACCTGTGAGCATATCCACCTTATCGCACAGGGCTTTCATGGTATAGGCCGCGTCCTCAGTTTCAACCATTGGACTCTCAGGTGTTTCGGCCTCAATCTCAAGTGTTACCGCTTTACCGTCATCGGTAACGGCGGGTGTTTCGGCTTTATAGGCGACGTTGGCAGCTTGTAACGCTTTTTCGCGTGCCGTGCCGTCCTGTACCACCTGTAAGGCCGCGTCAATCCCCAAGACTTCGCTTAGGGCTTTAAATTGGTCTGCATTCATCTGGGGCATTGATTGTTCCTTTACATCAAATGCGGTATATGGATTTGCCGCCTTACCCGGTGGCAAAGTCGAGATTTCGTAAGTATGGTAATTCCAAAAGACACCGTTACGTTTTTGGGCGGCGTCGTAAATAAACCCATGCGAGAGTTCCATTTTGTTTTTGCGGTAGTAGGCTTTAAATGCTTGCGCCGTCGGGGTGTTGTAAAACTCCCCCACCGCAACCGCTAACTTACCGACCATCCCGGCCCATGTCGCTTTACCGTGTGCTGTACCGGGGATATGATAGAACCACAACTCAGGATAGGCGTCATTTTCCGCCATGTAATGAATATCATGGTTAATGGCCTGTTGTGGGAAAAACTCATAATCTTTATCCTGATAGGCGTTGGTATACCATGCAACCCACTGATTATCGCCTACGACCTTAAAGCCAAACGTGTTAAGCTGTTTACTTTCACCATTAAACCACTTCACAAAGCGTTCAATCAGGCTCAGTTTATCCGGTGCTAGGGTGTTGAGTGTTTCAAGCCATGCCGATTCCTCAGGACTGGACTTGATCGCACTTGAGGCGGTCGCAAACGCGCGGCCCTCATCACCCGTTTCGCTCATCACACGGTTAAAAGTTGATACCCACTGCTTACGCTCAGATTCATCGAGTTCCTTCACGTAATCGGGTAGTTTGGGGTCGGTTATTCCGCTATAAGGCATCATGTTACCTTTATTCCATCATCATTATTATAACGATAGATGTAATTTAATGAATTGTCAACTATTGGAGTGATTTTTATACTGAGAGGATTAAAACTTGAGGATTGTCCAGTTGGGAGGAGTCGAACCTCCAAGTGTTTCCACCGCACTGTTTAAGAGTGCTACGTTTGCCATTTCGCCACAACCGGATGATTACTTTTTATTCGCGCTAATAAATGATTATCACGGCGTAATGGATTTTTGCCGCATGGATAAGCCATTATCACTTATGAGAATCGTTGCTCTAAAAAGTTATCGGCATTACCCGGTGATAATTGGCTTTATCGCGAATCATTTTATAGATATAGTATACCTCATTTTTATGATTCTGGTTGACCTATTCCATCACCCGGCGCAATCTGTGTAGGCGGTGCGTACTCGGTAGGTGTTGGCGCTTGACCCGGCGGCGGTACAATGTACTCCGCCTCATAGGTTGGTGCGCACTGATTATCAAAGTCAGGATAACACCTAAGCATAAGCGGCGGGTGAGTAAAATGAGGCTTAATCACCCACTGTTCACACACCACACCGTAACACCAATCATCCCATGTCGCTACCAAGATGATGACATTTTTATCCCGTGCGGCGTAGGCATTGCCGAGATACTCATAGACATAGGCGGGTATCGGTCGTATCACAAAATTAACGGGTAATTCCTCAGTGCGTAGCGGTGCAGGTGTAATTACTTTACCGTCATCGGTAATGGCCTGATGCCCATATCCATAACCGACACCTAAGCCTAACACCAGCAAACACACACACACCACTAGCCACTGCCCAGCGGGATTGGAATATTTAGCCACTTTGTTTACTCATCCTTGTAATCTCTTGTTGCATTCGTTTAGCAAACGCTCTTTTAAATTCATTGTTTTTGTATTATAATAGCATAGATATTGATAAATCAAAAACCCGTGCGGATACACGGGCTAGTTAGACTTATGGAGGTCTACATGTCTCATTATATACCCACAGATAAAGACATTCAACGCTTTTGGGCAAAGGTTGATAAGTCAGGTGGTGATGATGCGTGCTGGAAGTGGATAGGTGGCAAAGCAAATAAGGGGTATGGGGCATTCAGAATGGGAGGAAAACAAATGAACGCTAGTCGTGCCACGTGGCTGATAGTTTACGGTCACATCAATGACGGCTTACAAGTCTGTCACCATTGCGATAATCCACCCTGCTGTAATCCGAAGCATCTATTTTTAGGGACACCCAAAGACAATAGCCAAGATATGTCAAGAAAGGGGCGATTTGTCGTGCCGGGATTAAGAGGCGAACAAGTTGTAACTCATAAATTGACAAATGAGCAAGTACACGAAATGCGCCAACGCTATGCTAATGGAGAAATGACCTATCGAATGATCGTAAAAGAATACGGCATTAGCCAAACACAAGTTGGGCGGATTATCAATGGGGAGGCGTGGCGAAATAAAGACGGATCACTTGTTTGACATTCTTGTTATTTCTTGCTGTAAGCGCCTTGCGAACATTCTACGATGCGCCCGTAATATTACGGGCGTAAATTTTCTTGCTTTACTTCCCGGATGTCGGACAATCCGCGCCGCTACGGATTTTGTACCTTTACTACCGCTAAAACTATTGATACTCATCACGCGAGTTTTAGCCTTAAATGGCACGTTAAAACGTAGCGGGTAATTACCCTTAGGTCGGATAATATGCGGCTTAGTACCCTCATCAGTCCACTCGTAGATTTTACTATCGGTTCCAACCGTCGCACTTGTTCTATCTTTGTTCCATTGAATCACAAAAATAGGTTTATGTTTCCATGTTTTGATGGTTTTTTCGTAATCCGTGCGAACCTCAACCGCCTCCTCAGCTACAATGCGCCGCGTGATAGCCGTCAAGTCGAGTTCTTTGTATTTCTTGGGGATGATGGGTTTAATCTCCACTAGACTTTTAGCCATGTTGCACCTCACCCGCATCCTCAAATACAAACGTGACTCGATGGCGTGTTTCATCACTCATAGTACCATAGTCTAACCATTCATCAGCTAAACTATGCCCATTGTCGCGAGTTGTTACTTGAGTTGAGGTCATAGTTGCACTGGTTTGGGTAGTGGATTGATTAACGCTGGTATTGCGACGATTTACACTTATGCCTGTGACACCCGCTAACGTGACCGCAACCGATAAAAAGCCATCCGGCGTAACCAGCATCACCTGCCCGATGAGGCTAGTCACTACTCCACTTACGGCGTTAGGTGTGATGATGACACTACCGAATAACACGTTACCCAGTAGACTACTCACTACCCCTGAGCCGGGTTGCGGAGTGAGTACCAATGAGCCTAAATTGACACCACCGAATAACGCATCTGCGATGGCCTGCACCGCGTTAGGCGTAATAATGAGACTCGATAACCCGACACTCGGATTAACTGTACTGGCAAACGCTTGACCGCTTGACGGCGTAATGACTACGCTACCCTGTATCACGGTTGGGGATAGGGTCAATGCAACCGCCGCAACCGCGTTAAGGCTTAGGCTTAAACTACCCAGTATCACACTCGGATTGTTGACGGCACACACCAGCGTTATCGGGGTAGGTGTAACCGTTACGTTTCCCCCGGTTAACACTTCAATTGCACTATCCCCGATGGCCTCAGCAGGCGAGGGGATGAGTGCTAAACTGCCTAATTCAACCGTTGGCGCGTTTGCGACCGCTACTACACTGAGACTATCAGGCGTGATGCTTAACGCACTTAATCCAACATCAGGCGCTACGCTAGATGGGATAACAATGGCGCTATCGGGTGTGATGGTCAAACTACCCAACACAAGCACGGGGTCAACCGCCGTCGCTATGGCGGTATTGATGGCAGGCGCAAGAGTCAAACTAGCTAAGATAACCACCGGGTCAACGCTAGCGACAATACCACTAACCACGTTAGGCGTAATGCTGAGGCTACTGAGTTCAATAGTGGGGTTGATTGTTTCGATGCGTGCCGTTAATACCGATGGGGTGATACTGATACTGCCCAATAACGTAGTTGGGTCAACACCCGTCACAATAACGCTCAGGGCGTTGGGTGTAATGATGACACTACTTAACTCAACAGTCGGGTTAACACTTACCGCAACCGCACTCGCTGAGGTTGGCGTAATGACAATACTACCCGCGTCTATACTAACTGTTGGGTCAACTGACGCCGCAACCGCACTCACCGCGTCCGGTGTGATGGCAACCGATGATAAACTAAACGGAAAGGGCGCTACATCCGCCGCCTCACGTTCCCACGTATCAACATCAGGCCACACCGGGCTAAACTTGAGTAGGCGAAAATATCCAGTGCCTAAATTGCCCTGTGCATTTTTGCCATAACTAAAGTTACTGCTCATCCGTACACTACCTCGATGCGTCCGCTAATCGTGACGGCGCTTGTACCAGTGGGCCAGATAGCAAACATCAAACTTGCGCCGTCATAGATACGCGGCATGGTTGCCGATTCAATAAAAAAGTTAAGGCATCGGCTCTGGTTAGCCCGTAAGCCCATGAAGGCAATCGGTTTGGCAAGCACTAAGTTACCCGCCCCGGCGCTTGCGGCGGTGTCTTGGGTAATTTCAGCAACCGCCCTTACACCACTATCCCCGCTGTTTAGATTCATTGGCCCGATGAAACAGCCCGCGTTCGTAGCGGCGGCGGGAAAAGTACGATTCACGCCATTTTGCCCGGTGTTATTACCGTCATCGGTATAACTGGACATCCGAGCTACTACCGCGTTGGTAGCGGTGACAGTGGTTACTTCACAATAACACTGGACGCCTACCCCATCGGTATAACGCGGTAAGGCGGTGGTCGAAACCGCTTGCGCCCCGCCGTTGGTTAGATTCCAGCCTGACGCATGACTCAAGCGGTCTAACAATAACAAACCGCAATCCAGCGTTGACGTAACCGTGATGGTCGCTAAGTATTTGAGGTCGGGACTGGTATCGGGAAAGTTAATTGATCCCGCCAAGTTGGTACAGGCCGCGCCGGGAAAGCCCGATGGGTTGCTCCCTGCCGCTGGTGCGCCTGCTGCCGTCCACAACGAATGCAGCACGCCAGCGGCCTCAGGTGCGCTACTGGTTTTGGTGAAGTCGTAGCGAAACACCTTGCCATTGGTAAAGGCTTCGGTTCGTAAATCCGCCAGCGATGCAAAACCAGCCATCGTGTTTATCCGTATGCTAAGGTGATATTGCCGAATACTGTCACAGCGGTGTTGCTGGTTGCTTGTAGCGCAATACCCAAACTTGCCCCGTCATACACGCGGGGGAGCGATGCCAATTGCAACACGAAGTCAATATGATTCGCAATGTTGGCGATGAGTGGGATAAACACCAGCGGCTTGAGCAGTACCAAGTTCACCACGCCAGCACTCCCCGCCGTGCCGACGTTAAAGGTACTTACCGCGCTTACCCCCTTGTCCCCGGATTGCAGGGGGAAAGGCCCGACTAGTGCATCAATGTTGGTAGCGGCGGCGGGAAAACTGATATTACCACCTGCCCGACTGCCAACAGGGGTACTTTCATCATTGGTATAGCTGTTCAAACTGACGACGGGTGTGGTCACGGTAGTAGCAGTGGTCACTTCTAACCATGCTTGCACCCCACTGTTCGCGGCGGTGTAACGTGGTAGGGTCGTGCTGCTCACCGTGCGATTGCCCGTGCTGGCAACCGACAACCCCGATACCGCCACCAAACGATCATAAATCATCAAGCTACAGTTGACCGTAGCAGTGGCGGTGACTGATACAATGTGTTTAAAATCGGGGCTTTGATTGGCCCAATTCATCGTGCCAGCGGTATCGGTATAACTTGTACCGGGCGTGGTCGCGGGGGTTGCTCCGACGCCGGGGTTGCCTGCCGCCGTCCATAGACTATGCCATGCACCAGCGGCCTCGGTAGCGGTCGATGTTTTAGCAAACCACCATTCGAGGCGTTTGCCGTTGGTGGTCATCTCATTGATCAAGTCGTCATACGATGAAAAGCCAGCCATGCATCACTTAGCTTTCATTTAGGCGCAACTCGGCGTTTTGCAAGGTCAACGTTTGCCCGGTGGATACCGTTCTATCGCTGGTTAAATCCCACCATGCTATTACTTGCCGACTCCCCTGCGTAACGTTATCGTCAGTTAACGCGGCGTACCGTGCGCCGCTCCCTGCCGATGGCAAGTTACCCCCGCTGGCAGTCCACACAATATCACGTAATTGGACATAAGCGCGGTCGGTTGCGTCGTCCTCAGTCAACACATCGAAGTCAGTGCCGTTGCGGGTGAGGGCAATCCCCCCAGCGGTGTATCCGTTACCCGCTGTAATCTCGGTTAATTCTGAAAAGGTGTTGGTGTCGGCGGTAGGTGCAGTGGCGCTTGTACATAGCGCGATGTATAAGTTGGTAAATTCAGTCGGATTGCGGAAAAACTCTTGTAAAAGTAGGTATTTCCCGCGATTAGTCCAGCCTGCCATTGTTTAAACTCCTTAGAAAGTTGTGATACGCGGTATAACGCGCACTTGACCATAAGCGATACGCCGGGCAGGTTCACCTCCGCCACCGGCGATTAAAAACAAGTCATAGACCGCGCGTGTAAAAGTAAATGCGGCGGTCACATCGGATGTAAAAGTAAATTGTATTTCACCACTTGCCCCGACGATGTTAAAATCGCCCGTCGTGCTACTCAGGGTTGCCAGCGGGGTTGTTGAGGCGGCGTTGGTTTTAATATCCATTTCCACTGTATACCCCGTGATGTTGATAGGTACACCTAACGCATCCGACCATGTCAGGGTAAGTTCGTCATACGTTGCGCCCTGTTCAATGGCGCGTGCATTGGTTAAATCTATCTCAGTTGCTTGAGCCATGAACATGTTCCTTTTTGCGTTTAGGCCGCAAAATACTACTCAGATTACCCACCCCGCCACTCACTAAGGTTGGTTCACCGGGGCTTAATGGGTCATTCGTTTCCTCTAACGTACACTGGCAATGATACCCACCACAGGCTAACTCGTTCATGCGGGGCTGTATTTTTGCGTCACGCCATTGTTTAGCGGTGTACACCTTGCCGTTGAGTTCTAGGCAATCCTCACAATGCTCAGTTGGCCCATAAACCCACTTCATTTTTTTAGTGTCATCCGCCGCGAGTAACCCCGCAAAATACATCTCATCAATCGCCTTAGATACCCATAACGGCACACGGGCAAGGGCGGTATCAATCGTCAACGCGCCGCCGTACACCTCATTCGCAAAGTTATTGGCATAACTCCATTGTTGGCTAATGTGGTCATTGAGTTGGCGGGTTAAATCAAGGGGTAATTCATTGATGCGTAGATTACTACCGCCCTCACGCAGACCATCAATTAACGCCTGTATTGCGCCGTTGGTAATCAGACCACGCAAACTACCGCTAAACTCACCTAACCTCAGGCTCCCATCGAAAGGCTGGGCGTTATTGATGAGTGTACCCATCTGCGTAGCAAAAAAGGCGCGAGTACCACCTATCGCTTTTTCAGCTACGCTTAATGCTTTTGGGGAGTCTGATTTTTCGCCCTCATCCTCATCGGTTGTTTCGATAACTTCCGGCGGCGGTTCTGCCTCATCATCGGCCTCACTTGTTGGGGTGGGATTGTCTACCGGGGCTTGTGTATCGTTGGCGACGGTCTGTGTTTCCAAAAATGCCGGGTCAATGTCACCCTCCTCAGCCGCCATTGTACGCGCTTCTTGTACCGTCAACTCACCGCTCCTAATCTGGGTTGCCCGTGCCGATACCCGCATACTCTTATTTTCAGCGCGTAACTTATCCTCCTCATCATCCTTGACATCATAAGCAAACGTTACGAAGTCTGGTAAGACGCGGTAGTTAATGGCGTCTTCAATAATCATCATGACATCGGCCCGACCTTTACCACTCGACTTAGCATGTTGTATCGTGGCATCGGCCTTAGTTGCCCCGCCGGATTGTAGCGGGAAGTATTCACGTACATCCACCCCAAACGCAGCAGCCAGTAGATACATGCTAACGGTCAATTCGTCCTTAAAGTCGAATCCATCCGGCACTGACTTTAAGCCTACTAAGTCAAGGCTAGCGGTCGGTTGGTTTGGTCCATGACCGGGAGGCCCGATAATCGCCGTGTTTTTAAACTTAATGAAGCCCTGATTAAGGTTAGCCTGCCCTGAGTCGGTTAGACCTTTCAAGAAGTGCGGTAAGGACATACCATTTAAAATGCCGATTTCAGGACTTGAACCGGATACCTTCTCGCGTTTGTAAGTCTGCATGTCGTAGATATACCGTGCCATCTCAAAAGCCCGTGAGGTTGCACAAAAGCCCAAACCACGCGCTAATTCGTCCGGCTGTTCGTTCTGTGACATCATAATCACCCGCGTATGGTGCATGATGTGATATTTAGCGTTATACGGGTTAGTGTACACAACAGGGTACTCAGGGTCATAAGTGCGCCAACAGCGCG